>CAYMWL010000016.1:0-119151 GCA_964394305.1 uncultured Pirellulaceae bacterium | reverse complement strand
CTCTTCCGCCTCGAACGCGACGCGCAGCCGAACAATCCGCAGCAGATTCATGAAATCGGACAATACGAACTGGCCACGCGGCTGTCGTATTTCCTGTGGAGCAGTTTGCCGGACGACGAGCTGTTCATCCTGGCCAACCAAGGCAAGTTGCATCAGCCCGAAGTGCTCAAGCAACAAGTGAAGCGAATGTTGCAGGATCCGCGGGCTGAAGCGTTGACGCAGAACTTTGCGCTGCAGTGGCTGAACTTGCGGATGCTCGATACGACTTCGCCCGATCCGAAAGTCTTTCCAGGTTTCGATGACCGCCTCAAGGCCGACATGCGCCGCGAAACCGAAATGTTTTTTCAAGCGATCGTGAAAGAAGACCGGAGCATCGTCGATTTTTTGAAAGGCGACTTCACTTTTTTAAATGAACGACTGGCGAAGCATTATGGCCTCGAAGGCCAAACGAAGCTGAACGGCGATGAGTTCGTCCGCGTGAGTCTCGCCGGATCACCGCGCCGCGGCGTGTTGTCGCAGGCCAGCGTGCTTACGCTCACTTCGAATCCCGAGCGAACTTCGCCGGTGAAACGCGGCAAATGGATTTTGGAAAACATCCTCGGTGCGCCGCCACCCGATCCGCCGCCCGATGTGCCGCAACTCGATGCTACCCAAAAGGCCAAGCCAAACCTCACGCTGCGTCAGCAATTGGAAGTCCACCGGCAGAACGCCGTTTGTGCTTCTTGCCATAAGACGATGGACGCTTTAGGCTTCGGACTGGAGAATTTCGACGCTGTAGGGCGCTGGCGGGACAAAGACGGCAAGGATGCAATCGATTCTTCCGGTATTTTGCCCAACGGCGATAAGTTTAAAGGCCCCAGTGAGTTGACCGGAGTGCTCGTGCAGCGAAAGCAGGAGTTTGCCCGCTGCTTTACCGAAAAAATGATGGTGTATGCACTCGGCCGCGGCCTGGCGCCGTACGACCGCTGTGCTGCTGACAACATCGTGAAGGCCGCCGAGCAGGATCAATACAAAATCTCCGCCGTGGTGACACAGATCGTACTGAGCGATCCGTTTCGCAAACGGCGGGGCGATGGAGGAAAACCATGAGCGATTTTTCGACCAGCTTTGGCCGCGTAAACCGCCGCACTGTTTTGAAAGGCCTGGGCTGTACGCTCGGTCTGCCACTGCTGGAAGCCATGCTGCCCAGCGCCGGCTTTGCCGCGGGCAAGGCGACGAAGCCGCCGGTGCGAATGGGCATCGTCTTCTTCCCCAACGGCGCCATCATGCCGGCGTGGAAGCCGACGGAAACCGGCAGGGATTATGAAATGCCGGAAACGCTCACGGAACTCGAATCCGTGCGCGGCGACATCAGCATCATCACCGGCCTCGCACAAGACAACGGCCGCGCCAAAGGGGATGGCCCAGGCGATCATGCTCGCTCCGCGGCATCATTCCTCACCGGTGCTCATCCGGTGAAGACGACCGGCGCGAACATCAAGGTCGGCATGTCGGTCGACCAGGCCGCTGCGCTGAAGGCCGGGCAATTCACCCGCCTGCCTTCACTCGAACTCGGCATCGAACGCGGCCGCGACGCCGGCGGCTGTGACAGCGGCTATTCATGTGCTTACAGCAACAACATCTCGTGGAAGACTGAAGCCACACCGATGGCCAAGGAGATCAATCCGCGTGCTGCTTTCGAGCGGCTCTTCGGCAGCAAGGAACAATCGGCCGACGTGGCCAAGCGAAACAAAATCCGCCGCAGCATCTTGGATGTCGTCGGCGCCCAGGCTGCATCGCTGCGCAAAGATTTGGGACAAACCGATCAGCACAAAATTGACGAGTTCTTCACCAGCGTCCGCGAAATTGAATTGCGAATCGAACGCGCTGAAAAACAAGCAGCGCAAGATCCGCCGGAGTTCAAAGCTCCCGATTCTGTTCCCAGCGATCTCCGCGAACACATCCGCCTGATGTACGACTTGCTGGCGATCGCTTTTCAGACGGATACAACGCGCGTTGCGACGTTCATGCTCGCCAACGAAGGGAGCAATCGCTCGTATCGCAACGTGGGGGTGAACAGCGGGCACCACGAGCTGTCGCACCATCGCAACGAAGAGGAAAAAATCAATCAGATCAAAAAGATCGATCGGTTCCTCGCCGATGAATTCGCCCGCTTCGTGAAAAACCTGAAGAGCATCAAGGAGGGGAGCGGCACGCTGCTCGACAATTGCATGATTCTGTACGGCAGCGGTTTGAGCGATGGCAATCGCCATCGGCACGATGACCTGCCAGTTGTCATCGCCGGCCGCGCGGGGGGCACTATCAAGGCCGGGCGGCACTTGAAGACCGACAAAGAAGTCCCCATGAACAATCTGTTCCTGTCGATGCTCGATCGCATGGATGCCGGAATTGCCGCGCTGGGCGACAGCAGCGGCCGACTCACTTTGCTGGACTCCTGACATATCCTCAGGCGGGGAAATGTTAGTTCCAATTCCTTACGTTTAGCCAATTTGCTCATGCCCTCCCCGACGCCCTATTTCCAACCGATCTCAGTAGCCCAGAGAGAGAATGATCACCGCGTATTCCGCTGGATGGCCGCGGCCTACTTAGGCGTCGGCGCCACGCTCCTGTTCGTGCTCGGCATTGCCATCTGGGGCGTGTATCACGACTTGAGCCAGGTGCGAAACACCTTCCTCATTTCGGAAATGAACCGCCTCCGCACGCACGCGTCGCGCACGGCCGGCATCATTCAGGATGAATTGCACCAGCACAATAAGATGTCGCTGTCGGAATTGAATGACGACAGTTTTCTCCGCAAACACTGGGCGCGATCGGTCCTTCCAGATCGATCGCGACTCTATGCAGCGGTTGTTAGCACCAATGGGCGAATCCTCGCCCATAGCGATCCGACCCGCGAAGGTGGCCAACTCGAAGCAGTCTGGTACGACCGTATTCTGTTCGATGCCGGCGATGATGTTGTGGAAACCCATTCGCAGGCGCTCGGTGGCGGATTGCCGGGTTACAACGTCAGCTCACCGATCTATGTCAACAACCGTCTGATCGGCAACTATCACTCGGCGTTGCGTAAAGACTGGGTCGAAAAAACCGTCGTCGATCGCCAAGCTCCCTCGAAGCGGATCTGGACTTATTTGCTGACGCTGATTGGACTGATTGTCGCAATCTCTGGCGGTTCACTGTTTTTCATCAGCCGCCGAATGGTCATGCTGCATGAATCGATCAAACTCACCCGCACGCGTCGTTTTGCCGAACTGGGCCAGCTGATGGCGGGCATTGTGCATGAAATTCGGAATCCACTGAACGCGATGCGACTGAATCTGCACGTGCTGTCGCGACGACAACCCGATGTTGATAGCCGCTCGGCGACTAGTCAGGAAAACAACGAAATCATTCGCGAGACCAACTACGAGATCGAGCGAGTCGAAGGCCTGCTCCGCATTTTGCTGGGCTATGCCCGGCCCGATAATCCGCGCAATGAAAATCTGGATGTCCGCGCCGAAGTGCAGGCGACCCTCACATTCCTGCGTCCCTTGCTCGAGCGAGCCGAGATCCTGGTGAAGGCCACCTTCCCCGAACAGCCCGCGATAGTGGTTATGGATCGGGATCGCTTTCGCCAGATTCTGCTCAACCTGATCAACAACGCGCGCGAGGCCATGGATGTTGGCGGTTGCATTCAAATTCATGTAAAACCAGTCGCGGACAAAGTCGAGGTCGTGGTCGCTGACGATGGTCCGGGCGTACCATTTTCGCATCGCGAACGAATTTTCGAACCTTTCTTTTCCACGAAGGAGTTGGGCACGGGGCTGGGATTGGCTATCGTGCGCCGCTTTGTCGAAGAAGGAGGCGGTTCGATTACCTGCGAAGCCAACCCAGCTCAAGGAGCTCTGTTTCGGCTGAAGTTTGTTGCCAGCCAGATCGACGTCGCATCTGCCAGTGCGGCCGCGTCACCCCCGACCCATTAGCGGAGGACATCACGTGCAAAATACCATTCATCGCATTTTGATTGTCGAAGACGACGACGGCGAGCGCGACGCGCTCGGTCGTGTGCTGCGTTTGGAAGGCTATCAGGTCATTGCGGCACGTTCCATTGCCGAAGCGCTGGAGCTTTCTCTCGACGGCGCCGACCTGGTGATCAGCGACTTATGTCTCAAGCGGGAGTCGGGCATCGATTTGCTCCGCCGCTGGAAATCGCGTCATCCGAATAGCCCTTTCCTGCTGGCCACCGCATTCGGCACCATTCAAACCGCCATCGACGCCATCAAACTGGGCGCCGATGACTTTTTGCTGAAGCCCGTCGATCCGGTTCAACTGCTAGAACTGGTCAAACGGCTGTTGCTCCGCCGCAAGCCAGGTGCTTTGGCCGCGAACGATACGCCCAGTCTGGCCGCAATCGTCGGCAAATCACCCGCGATGGAAGCTATCCGCCAGAGCATTCGCCGCGCGGCGGCCACCAACAGCACCGTGCTGATCATGGGGGAGTCGGGGACCGGCAAGGAGCTGGTCGCGCGGGCCATTCATGCTTCGAGTCCGCGCAGCGCCGGCCCGTTGATCGTCATCAACATGGCTGCCGTTCCCGAAACGTTGGTCGAGAGCGAACTCTTCGGCCATTCGAAGGGCGCGTTTACTAGCGCGATGCAAACCCGCGTGGGCCGTTTTGAACAAGCCAATCATGGCACGCTCTTTATTGACGAGATCGGCGATTTTCCGCTGCACATGCAGCCCAAGTTGCTGCGAGTGGTAGAAGACGGCCTGGTTTCGCCGCTCGGCAGTGAGATCGAGATTCATGTCGACGTGCGGCTCGTCGCGGCCACCAGCCGGCCGCTGTCGAAACTCGTGCGCAGCGGCGAATTTCGCGAGGACTTGTACTATCGTTTGAATGTCATCGCCATCGAGCTGCCGCCGTTGCGGTCGCGCCGCGAAGATATCCGGCCGCTGGTGGAACATTTCCTGGAACAACTGTCGGCCAATCCAGCGATTCCCTCGCTTTCCGTTTCGCCCGAACTCATGGACCGGCTCGAAAACCTCCCCTGGCCTGGCAACATCCGCCAGCTGCGCAATACATTGGAACGGATGTGCGTCATGTCCCAAGGGGAACAACTCACTGTCGCTGATCTGCCTGCCGAAATTGCCGAAGAGGCTCCGGTCGCTGCCAACGACCTGCGCTCGATGGAACGCTCGGCGATTCTCGAAACGCTCCGTCGCTTCGAAGGGAACCGCACCCGCGCTGCCGAAGCGCTGGGCATTTCGGTGCGCACGCTGCAACGCCGGCTGCGTGATTGGGGTGATCTTGAGTTGGCAGAATAGCTCTCTAAATTGCAACCAGAACAAAGGCCTGCCATGAACGCCTCCGCCCACGCCGCTAGTCGCATGATCGCCGATATGGTGATCCCTGCCATTCCGGATGATGAACGCCTGTGGGTGCCGCAAGCCAAGGGCGTGTGGTTCCGCCCGCTGCTGCTCAACACGGTGAACGGCGAGTGGGTAAACTTGCTGCGAGTTCGTCGCAGCGGCGTCCTCAGCCGTCATCGTCATCCCGCGCCGGTGCACGGTTTCGTGCTCAAGGGCAACTGGCGCTATTTGGAGCACGATTGGGTTGCTCGCGAAGGGATGTATGTCTTCGAGCCGCCGGGGGAAGTTCATACGCTGGTTGTCGACGATGACTGCGCCGAGATGATCACGCTGTTTCACGTCTGCGGCGCTCTCATTTATTACACGGAGCAAGGCGAACCCGCCGGCCACGACGATGTGCACACCAAGCTAGAAATGTGCCGCCGCCATTTCCTCGAAACAGGCCTTGGCGAAGACTACGTCGACCAATTCGTGCGCTAAACAATGCTCTCCCTCTTGTCCACTCCGCGTGCTCTGTGCTTCTGTGGTCTCTTATTTCTTGTGGCAAGTGCGGCCTGCGCGGATGAAGCCCTGCCGCTCCTAGCCAAACATTGCGTCACCTGCCACAACACCTCCGACCCCAAAGCAGGCCTCGACCTCAGCCAATCCGCGACAGCCCTCAAAGGTGGCGACAGCGGCGCGGTGATTGTCCCGAGCAAACCGTCCGAAAGCATTCTCCTCGAGCGCGTCACCGACGGTTCGATGCCGCCGGAACACGACGGCCGCCGTCTCACACCCGCGGAAGTGGCGATCCTCAAAAACTGGATTGCCAATGGCGCGAAATGGCCCGACGGTAAGAAGCTGAGCCAGTTCGAGTTCACCACCGACCGCCGCGCAGGCCTCGATTGGTGGTCGCTGCAGCCAATTCAACAATCGTTGCCGCCGACGATGGTTGCAGCGCGACAACCGGTCGATGCCTTCCTCGAGTCAAAGCTTGCGGCAGCGGGGCTTCGTCTATCGGCAGAAGCCGATCGTCGCACGCTTATCCGCCGCGCCTACCTCGACCTGATCGGATTGCCGCCCACACCCACGGAAGTAACGGCCTTGGAGAACGACGATGCGCCCGATGCCTACGAACGCACGCTGGACCAATTGCTGGCCTCGCCTCACTATGGCGAGCGCTGGGGCCGCCATTGGCTCGATGTGGTCCGCTACGGCGAAAGTGACGGCTTTGAACACGACAAATATCGCGAGCACGCCTGGCCTTATCGGGATTACGTGATTCAAAGTCTGAATGCCGACAAACCGTTCGCCGATTTCATCATCGAGCAACTTGCCGGCGATGCGCTGCCCAACGCGACCCGCGAACAAATCGCAGCAACAGGCTTTTTGGTCGCCGGCCCCTGGGATGAAATTCAAAATGTCGGCGCCAGCCCTACCGAAAAACGTCGCGCTCGCGAGGAGCAGCAAGAAGAACTGATCGCGGCAGTCTCACAGAGCTTCCTCGGACTCACAGTGAATTGTGCCCGCTGCCACGACCACAAGTTCGATCCAGTGCCGCAGACCGACTATTACCAATTGAAAGCCGCGCTCGATGGCGTCGACCATGGCCTGCGTCCCTGGCAATCCGCGGTCGAGCAACTCGCCTGGGAGGTTGAGCAGAAACCATTGCAGGCCGAACTCGCCCGCATCAAGTCTCGGCTCGCCGATCTGAGTCAGCAGTTGCCAGGCGATGCACGCTTAGAAAAAGGGGACGGGCAGAAACTCGTGCCGGGTAAATTCGGTCAGACATTTTCCCCGCAGCATCACGCGGTCGCTGCGCCCCCATCCGCTGCTTATGACCACCCGCCGCTGACGATCGAATGCTGGGCGCAGCTCACTGGCCGTGGGAGTTTTAACATTCTGCTCGCCTGCAATCCAAAATCGTCGAGCGAGCATTGGGAATTCTATACGTATGCGGGCAGCGGCGAATTGAGTTTGTATCTGCCTGGTTGCCAACCCGCCGAAATCAAATCCGGCATGAACGTTTGCGACGGCGAGTGGCACTATCTGGCCGCCAGCTTGACCGAGACTGAAGTGCAATTGTTTGTCGACGGCCGCGTGATGCGCACGGCCGCGATCAAACGAAATGCCAAAGCTGACAAAGACGGGCCGCTGCAGTTCGCCGCCCTCGTCGACCAATCGATTGGCTGCGAAGGTTTGATCGATGAAGTTCGCCTCAGTCGCGGTGTGCGGAAAATTGACTCGGTTCCCACTGAACCGTTCTCCGTCGACGCGTCCACGCTCGCGCTCTGGCATTTTGACGAAGCGACCGCGGGAACCTTTCGCGATCAGGCACGAATCGCAGACACAGCCAACGCCGACGCCGCTCGCAGTGAGATCACTCGTCTCTCGGAAGAGCAAAAGCAACTCGAAGTCAAACTCAAGAACAGGCCTCGGCCGCAGGTTTACGCCGGAGTGCGCAAACAACCGGAGCCGACGCTGCTGCTCATTCGCGGCGATTTGACCAAGCCCGGCCCAGCGGTGTCGCCCGGCATGCTCACGGCAGTCCGCACCATTGCTGCCGAGCCAATGTCCGCTGAATCGCCGGAGGCAACTCGCCGACTGAAGCTCGCGCAGTGGATTGCACATCCGCAAAATCCGCTGCCATGGCGCGTGATGGCCAATCGCGTCTGGCAGCACCACTTCGGCCGCGGCATCGTCGATACGCCCAGCGACTTCGGCTTCAGTGGCGGCCGGCCTTCGCATCTCGAGCTGCTCGATTACCTGGCGAATGAACTTCGTCGCGAGGGAAGCGTGAAGTCGTTACATCGGCAGATTATGACTTCGCGGGCGTATCGACAAAGCAGCGTGGCAGTTGAGTCAACATGGGCGGCCGCCAAACAGGTCGACGCCGACAATCGTCTGTTGTGGCGTTTTCCGACGCGGCGGCTGGAAGCGGAGGTTGTCCGCGACGCGATGCTGGCGGTCAGCGGTCAATTGAGTCGCCAGCAAGGTGGTCCCAGTTTCAAGCCGTTCACGGTCACTGTGTTCAATACCCACTTCTATCATTTGCACGATCAAGACAAACCTGACCTCGCCCGCCGCACGGTCTATCGCGCAGCCGTCGTCACCGGCCGCAATCCGTTACTCACCGCGCTCGACTGCCCGGCGCCGTCGCTCGCGTCGCCGCAGCGGCAGGAAACGGTTACTCCGCTGCAGGCACTCAGCTTGATGAATGACTCGTTCGTTCTCCGGCAGGCTGCACGCTTGGCGGAGCGAGTTCAGCCGGCGAAATCACCGGCCGTTCAAGTTCGCGAGCTGTATGCGCTCGCGCTTGGACGGGAACCGTCGGCCGCTGAACTGCGCGCCTCGCAGGCACTCGTAGTCGATCACAGCCCGCGGGAACTCGCCTGGGTTTTGCTCAACAGCAGCGAATTTCTGTACCAACGCTAGCTGCAAACAATCGACGTAAGTGCTCGGCGCTGCTCAACGATGGGTGTTCATTAATTCGATCGTCAGAATATTGTTTTCCTGCTGGCTTTTTCGCAAAAACAACCTGAAATAGGGGCTATTTTGTGTACACATTGAAGGAAACGACCCCGCACTCAAAGTTGACTTATGTCGCTGGCGATGGCTGGAATTTGTCCCATTGGCGGGACGTGCCGCACTGCGTAAATTCGCTGCATGATTAATTACAATCCGCACGATTGGCGGTCGCATCTGCTCGATATCCGGGGTTCGATGTTGCCTGAGATCATCGGCCGGGTGACACTCTGTGTTGGCTGGTCGGTGCTCGTCACTGCTGCGCACGAATTGCTGCCGCGGTGGATGCCTGGGTTTTCGCTGGCAGTCCCGGCGACGGTACACACGCTGGTTGGCACGGCGCTAGGCCTGTTGCTCGTGTTTCGCACCAACTCGTCGTATGACAAGTTCTGGGAAGGGCGGAAGCTGTGGGGGGGCATGGTGAATGAATGCCGCAACCTGGCTCGGCAGGCCAACGCGACGCTCAGCGGTGCGCCGGAGCTTCGGCAACAAGTGATTTTGTGGACGGCGTCGTTTCCGTACGCGTCCATGTCGGTCCTCCGCGGCATGCGTACCCTCGCGCCGAGCAGCAGCAGTCTGCCGGCTGCGGAAGTCAACGAGGTGCTCGCTGCGCAGCATATGCCGCTTGCCGTGGCGGGCAAGATCTCGCAAGTGGTGTTCAAGGCCCGAGAGCAGCAGGTGCTGAGCGACTACCTGGTCACGATGTTCGATCACAACGTCAACCTGCTGATCGATTACATCGGCGCCTGTGAGCGGATTCACCGCACCCCCATTCCGTTTGCTTATATGGTGCATCTGCGGCGGGCACTTATTCTTTATTCATTCACGCTGCCGTTTGCCCTAGTGGAACCGCTGCGCTGGTGGACGGTCGCTGGCACCTTTTTGTTGGCGTTTGTCTTTTTCGGAATCGAAGAGATCGGCGTCGAAATCGAAGATCCCTTTGGCTATGACGAAAATGATCTGCCGCTTGAACGATTCTGCCAGACGATCGAAGGCAACCTGCTGGTGGTGCTCGATCCGAAGGAAGGCGCTGTGACGCAGAACAATGGAAATGAGTAGGTAGCCCAACGCGTAAGCGGCGGCCGTTAGTTCTTCACGCGCAGCCTCTGTTCGCAGTACTTGATGTTCTGCTTGAACAAGTTGCAGTCGGGGAACGATTCCAATCCCTGGTCATAAATCTGAATGGCTTCGCTCCAGGCTTTTTGATCCATCAGGAACTCTGCCCGCCGGGCATAGACGAGCGGTGCGTTGGCGACGAGCACTTCGTGCTGCGGCAGTTGGGCCAGCGCGGTCCGATAGACTTCGCTCGCGGCGGACCATTCCTTGCGGCTGCAGAGTTCCCGGGCTTCGTCGTCATAAACCAGGCCGGTGAAATAATCGGCCTGTTGCGGTGTGATCAGCAGTTTGCGTTCGGCGATGCTGTCGCGGGCGGCCGTGAAGCTCCTTTTTGAGGCGAGTCGTTTGTACGTTCGGGCGACGTGCAATTCGGCGATCTCGGGGAGCTGTTGCGCCGTGGGAAATGTCTTGCGCATCTTTTGAAACCAGGTCACCGCGGTCGTGGCGCCCTCCTTTTCGTCTAACTCTTCCAAATGCTTTTGAGCAGCGTAGCAAACAAAGTTATGCAGTTCTTCGTTGCCGGGCAATTGCTGCAGGCCGCGCTGAATGATCGTCAAGGCAGCATCCCAACCTTTGTCGCGGCGAAGTTCCTGAGCGACCACCATGAACGCGTTAGCGGCACCTTTTTGATAATCGTCATTCGGCCAATGCCGATGCGCGGCGGCGTACAATTCCAGTACCTGTGCGTCTTTGCGGGCTGCAATCAATTCGGCCGCGCATTGCTGGTGCACGGCCTTCATGTTCTTCGCCAGTCCTGTTGATTTAGGCATCAGATCCAGACCGACGCGGCCAACTTGCAAGGCCCGAGTGAATTGCTGGGCTTCGTCTAAGTTCTGAACCCAGTTCATGAAGGCACCTTCCACCGACTGCTGGCTCTGTTTATTTGTTGGCTCAAGCGACAGCATGACCAGGCTCAAACGGAGCGCATCGAACTGACGACCAGCCTTCGCGGCTTCGACCGTGCGATTGCCGTACAGCGACAACAACAGCCCGACATCGTCGATCCGCTGGCCGTCTTTCAGATCGCGAATGCCAACGGCAATCGTCTTTGCTTCTTTCGTTTTGCGGCGGCAGTCAAAGCCGTCGGGGTTGGTTGTTTCGATGTCGATTTCATGCGGGCCATCGAGCAGCAGCGTAAGGACGTGGCCTGTGAACACATAGCCGGGAAACTCAATCGCTTGTACCTTCAATCCCAAGCGACGGGCGTGCAGTTGATACAGCGCAGTGCTCGACACGCAGTTGTGCTTGCCGGTGCGAAGCAGCGACGCGAGGCTGCTTTGATGCAGGTCGTATCCCTTGGCCATCGGCCCGCCGTGCAATTCTTTCAACAAACGCTCGGCAGCTTTTCGCGGCGAGAGACCGTTGGTTGCCTGCCGCAGCTTCTCCGTCTGCCGGGCGAGTTGCTTGACGAGTTTTGCGCGCTCGTAAGGATCTGCTTCGCCTGAAGCAATCAGAAAGGCTTCGGCCCATTGATCGTCCGTGAGCTTGCCATGCTGCAGCCATTCACAGAGTGCTTGTTCCGCGCGGCCAGGTTCAAACGCGACTGGCTCATGCTCGGTCCGCAACCCAGCAACGACCGCCAGTGCTGCGGTCGGCGTTTGCGTAAACGGATAAGGATTGGGCTCCTTGCCGAATGATGACGAGCCAGCACCGAGCAACACAGCCGCAAGCAGCCAACGTTTCACAATCACGATCAGACCCCCGCAATGGCCCGGCAATATCGCCAGACAAATAGGTTCAGCGAGGGGAATGGGCAGGCCGGTCTCCGCGCTCTCCGAGCGCGAGGCATGCAAGTCTACGTCAAAGCGGCCAGCGACAACGTGGCGGATTTGCGCCGTTTGATCGCTACGATCGTTACGCGTGAGGCCTGCTTTAGCGCTTTTGAGCTTTCTTCACACCCACAAAAACCTGGTGGGCTTTGAAGACGGTGCTCCGGAACGCTTCGGGGCGAGAAACGGCGTCGAGGCGAAAGGTCTCGACGTTGCCCAACTTGAAGACCAGATCGCCGGCATCGTACCAGCTTTGGCCGGGAAGTACTTCGACTTCGATCTTGTCGAAACGGTCGAGATCGATGGCCTTGTCCTCTGCCATCTTCCAACCCTTTTGCACGATTAGCCGGCGGTTGGTGAGTGTGTAACGCGTGCCGATGTAGGGGGCGATTCGCAGAAAAAACAGCACCAGCGAGACCGGAATGAATGCCAGCGCCAGCAACCGACCCAGCCGCAGAAAGTAGATGTCCGGCATGCGGATATCGTATAGTTGGCCCAGCGTGCGGCCGATGCCAAAGCGGGCCACCGACGGCCAAACCGTCATGACAGTGGTTTCCTGCGTTTGGGCAGGAGTAACGCCAGCGATGGCCTGCGGAGCGGGAACAGCGACGGTGGTCATGGTTGGTTTTTGCTGTTAAAAACTGTCTTATGCTGCGGGTACGCAGCCTGCAAGTTGCGGAGACGCTACCGTAACAAATCCGTTGGCAGCGAACCAGTGGTTCGCAGCCGATTTGCTCCTAAAAATGAATGTCCGGGGAAGTTGGAAGGTCTACACTGGTAAGCGGTTGCGCCAGGCTGGCTCCTTGGCACCGCGGAGGCAGAAGTAGCCCTGCTCCTGATGCATGTCGCCACATGCTCCCGAAACCAAACGGCAGCGTGATGAAAAACACCGGCGAGACTTCGGCGAAGGGATTCGGCGGTTCACGAGTATCCATCGTTGCGGATTAGGCTCTCGGCCTCACTTCACTTCATACCCACTCCACATCCACACCAGGGTATCGGCCAGCGTTTGTTGAAACACTTTGCCGTCGCAGTGACGCGTCGCTTTGCTGAAGACGTAACGATAGTCATACCCCTTGGCTTTGAGCGCCACGGCAGTTCGCTCGTTGGCCATCACCCAGTTGTGATAGGTCTCTTCGGGATCGTTGGCGCGATTGTCATTTTCGGAAACGTGCGTGAAGATTCGCAGCGGTTTCTTTTCGCTGGTTTCGATCAGCTTCTTGCCGGAATGATATTCCCAGGCACCGAGCGGATAATCCTTTTCTTCCGCGGCGTCGTCGTCCTGCTGATCGACGAACGTGCCAGAATATGTGATCAGGCGGCGGAATAGATCGGGGCGGAACCAACCCGCGGTGAGCGCTGCTGCACCACCCGAACTGCAGCCCATCATTCCCCTTCCCTCCGGATCGGTGGTGATAGCGAACTGCGGATAAGCAGCCCGGATGTCTTTGTTGTTAGCGACAGCGACCAGCACTTCGTCGTTGATGAAGCGGGCAAAGCGATCAGACATGGTGTCATATTCCAGGCCCCGCTCACTTCCTTTGCCGTCGTTGCCGCCATTCTCGACCGCGACAACGGCGAACGCTGGCAACTTGCGGTTGGCGTCTGCCGAAATCGTCAAGTTGTCAAGCGCGTTGCGCACCAGGTTCAAATTGCTCGGCCCATCGAGCGTCACCAGCACCGGCGCCTTGTCGCCGTCTTTGTATGCGGCGGGAATGTAGACGACGACCTTGCGAGTTTCCCGCACGGCTTTTTTCGGATCGAGCGTCTTATCAGTCCCGGGAAAAATCTTGCTGTCTGCAAGCTTCAACGAAAACTCGAACTGCTTCCCTTTGGGATTTCCTTTGTCTTTCAGATCGGGATCGACCGAATATTCTGGGCCGATGACGACATCGCCGTTGCCAACTTTTTCAGCACTGGCAGCGATGCCGAATGGAAACAGAACGAACGGCAGGAGCAGGGACCATCGAGACAATATGGAGCGACACGACATAGGACAGACTCACGAGCTGGGGAGAAACTGGCAACTGTTCGAAATCTAACAGACGGCCGCATTGCAGTGTCACCGGTGGTCTGCATTTCCGCTTACTCGTCATTTTCCGTTGCGGCAAAATATTGTTCCCACGCGCTTTCCGCGTCGCGACCCGCATAGCCATCGAGCAGCGCGGCGAGCAACAAGCCATCGGCGGGGGTGTCTTCGTTGGTGTACTGGTCTGGATCGCGATTGACCAACACTTCGACGATGCGAAAACCGCCGTCGCTGGGTTCGAACCGAGCTTGATAGATTCCGAAGCCTGTCCAGCTACGGTGCAAATAAAACCAAGGTGCCTCATAAAAGGCAAACCATTTGTCTTCCATCTCCTCCGGGACATTTCCCTGCCGCAGCTGCTCGAATTCCTCGGCCGTATAAGTTCGATCGAACATGATGGACGCTCGTAAGGCAGGGAGTGGAGTTATGTTCCAATCGGTGCGAGTTGCGGTCATTCGTTGTTCCTCTGGAAGTGGGCATCCGATTTGCAATGCCTGCAACTATGTGTGATGTGCAATACCTCATCGCTGATATTCTGCCACGAAGTTGGAGCCTCCAACATATTGCTTGGAGCATGGGACTGGGTTTGATCCTCTTGATCGTCACCGCTGCGGGCGCCGCGCTGTTTGCGATTTATCTGCCAGCGACATACTTCACGCGACCCCGCACTGCCTGGAGTGAGTTGCATCCGGTTGGGTTTTGGACGCTGCTGATTCTGAAAAACCTTGCCGGCCTGATGTTGATCGTGGCAGGGGTGCTGATGCTGATCCTGCCAGGACAGGGCGTGATCACGATCATCATCGGCTTGCTGCTGCTGAATTTTCCTGGCAAACGTAAGCTGGTCGCGGAGTTGATTCGGCAGACAAAAGTGCTGGGTTCGATCAACTCGCTGCGGACACATTTTGGTAAACCGCATTTGCAATTGCCGGCGCGGTAACCGGGGGCATTTGGAGCCATTTTCGCGTATAATCATCGTTTCGGAATTTCCCTCCGGCGATTGGGCGATCACTCTCCAGCAGGTTCGAGGTTTTGCGATGCGACGGTTTCTTTTGGCACTCCTTTGTTGTGCGCTTCTTCCCGCCGTGAGTCGCGCGGAAACGATTTTTGTCGAAGCGGAATCGTTCGACGATGTCGGTGGCTGGTCGCTCGATACCGCGTTCACACAAATCGTCGGGTCGCCGTATTTGCTCGCGCATGGCTTGGGTCAGTCGGTGAAAGATGCCACGACCAAGGTCGAAGTGGCCAAGGCCGGCAAGTATCGCGTGTGGGTTCGCACGAAGGATTGGGTCGCGTATTGGAAAGCTCCGGGCACGCCCGGCCAGTTTCAATTGACGATCAACGGCAAGCCGTTAGCCACCGAGTTCGGTACCGTCGGCGCCGAATGGCACTGGCAGCCCGGTGGAGAAATCGAATTGGCCGCCGGTGAAATCTCGCTCGGGCTGCACGACCTGACCGGCTTCGATGGCCGTTGCGATGCGATTCTGCTGACGTCCGATGCTGATTTCAAACTTCCCTCCGAAGAAGAACTCCCTGCCGCTCGCCGCAACTGGCTGGGCTTTGGCAAAGAACCCGAAGATGCCGGTGAATTCGATTTGGTCGTCGTGGGCGGCGGCTATGCAGGCGTCGCGACCGCTGTTTCGGCCGCGCGGCAGTCGCTGAAAGTCGCTCTCGTGCAAGATCGCTTTGTTCTCGGCGGCAACGGCAGCAGCGAAGTGCGTGTGTGGGCTCAAGGCGGCACGCTCCGCGGCAAGTATCCGCACTTGGGAGAAATCGTCGAAGAGTTTGCTGATCACGCGCCCGATTCGCCCGCCGCCGGTCAAGAATTTCTCGATGAACGCAAGGAAAAACTCGTCCGCCGCGAGAAATCGGCCTCGCTATTCTTTGGCCACTTCGCCATGAAAGCCGCGACCGATAAGGATGGCAAGATCACATCGGTCACCGCGCTCGAAGTGAAGACCGGCAAAGAACGGATCTTCCGCGGCAAGCTGTTTTGCGATTGCACCGGTCACGGCGTGATCGGTGAATTGGCCGGCGCCAAATACAACATTGAACCGAAGGGCCGCATGGGCATGTCGAACATGTGGTACTGGCAAGATGATGCCGAAGAAAAATCCTGGCCGGCCACGCCGTGGGCGCTTGCGCTCGATGTCTCGGACTTTCCCAAAACACAAAAGAGTCGTTCGCTGATCGACGACAAACCGTTCATGAAAGGCGAATGGTTCTGGGAATCCGGCTTTGACAAAGACTCGATCAAGGATCTCGAACGGATCCGCGACTGGAATCTCCGCGCGGTCTTCGGTGCTTTCACCGCGCTCAAGCATGGCAAGGACAAGGATCAGCATCGGAAGTCAGCGCTCAAGTGGGTCGCTTTCGTCGGCGGGCCGCGTGAATCGCGCTTGCTAGAAGGGGATGTCGTGCTCACTCGCAGCGACATTGTCAGTCAGCGTGAATTCCCCGATGGCTGTGTGCCGACGACTTGGGACATCGACCTGCATTATCCCAAGGAACAGTACGCCAAGAAATTCCCCGATAACCCGTTCATCTCGCGGGCTGAGTTTGGAGCCGGTGTAGATCGTAAGAATGGCTATCCGATTCCCTATCGCTGTTTTTATTCGAAAAACGTGCCGAATCTGTTCATGGCTGGCCGCTGCATCAGTGTGAATCACGAAGCCCTCGGCACGGTACGTGTGATGCGAACTTGCGGCATGATGGGCGAAGTGGTCGGCAAGGCCGCGTATCTTTGCCGGCTGCACAACACGTCGCCGCGGAATGTTTACGACAGCTATTTGCCCGACTTGATCGAGCTCTTCAAGCAGCCCGGCGCGATGCGCCGCGATACGCTCAGCGGCGAACTCTATCCAGATAAAGAAGTGATCGCGGTGCTGCCGTACCTTTCGAAAGCAACGGATAAAGTGAGTGGCGTGCCGAATCAAACGCCGCCGAAGCCGGAAGGGCCAGCGGGAGTCGAAGTGAAGTCGCTCGCCGGTATCGTGGCGGACGACGCCAGCGCCAAATTGAGTGGTGGCTGGACCGTGGGCTTTGGCTTGAATCCTTACATCGCCAATGGCTATCGCTACGCGGCGGCGAAAGAAGCTGCCGAAGCGCGGTTTGAATTGACGGTGCCCGAAGCAGGCAAATATGAACTGCGGATGGCATGGGTTGGTCATGAAAATCGCGCGAGTAAGGCGGTGTGCATTGTCGAACGCGAAGGTCAGAAGCCTTTGAAACTGCGACTCAATCAGCGCGAGAGTTCGACCGACCCCAATGCCTTTCACTCGCTGGGTGCGTTTGATTTTCCGGCGGGCAAGGCCGCAATCATTCTCTCGAACGAAGGGGCCGATGGCTTCATCCATGCTGATGCGGTTCAACTGCTGAAGAAGTAGGCCACGCATGCAGTGGTTTTATTCGGCCATCCTGCCGCGAGCACTGCGACTAAGCTTGCTCGCGGCAGTTGCCCTGCTGCTGTATTACGCCGGCCGGCAACCGCCGCCGGCCGATGATGTGTCAATCGTGGACGCGAGGCGTTTCTTTCCCGCCGCCGCGAAATTGGCCGCGGGCGATGCTCAGCTCGGCGGTCAGGCCGTGCTTGACGAAAAAGGGAAGCCGCTCGGCCTGTTGCTGACAACCTCGCCGCACGCCGATGATCTCATCGGCTACAGCGGTCCGAGTAATTTGCTCATCGCGCTCGATCTCGAACAACGTGTCATCGGCGTTCATGTTCTCTCCAGCGGTGACACTGCCAGCCACGTTGAGCAGATTCGCCAGCAGCGTTCCTTCTGGAAGCAATTCGTCGGCAGCGATCAAACGACCCGCCGCGAAAGGGTCGATGCGGTCAGCGGCTCGACACTCACGAGTTTGACCTTCGCCGAAGCGATTGAAAAACGCCTGCGCGGCAGCGCCACTTCGCTGCGTTTTCCCGAGCCGATCAAACTCCGCGATATTCGCAAGCTCTTCAAAGCCGCGCGAAAAATGGAAGCCGACAATCCTCGTGTCGGTTGGAACAAGGCCTTCGACGCGGAGGGGAATCACCTTGGTTATGTGGTTCGCACGTCCCCCTATTCCGATAATGCCCGCGGTTATCAAGGGCCCACGGAATCGATCGTCGCCGTCGCTGCGGATGGCAAGACTGTGATCGATGTGCTGATTCGCAAAAGCTACGATACGGAAGAATACGTCGAGCGAGTCCGGCCCAACGATGAGTTTCGCGACAGCTTGAAAGGACACACGATCGACGATTGGGCGAAACTCGATTTTGCGAAGGAAGGGATCGAAGGAGTTTCCGGCGCAACGCAAACAAGCTTCGCCGTGGCCGATGGCGTGCGGCGGCGGTTTGCAGGTGACGCCGCAGTGCAGCGGCCGAAAGAAAAGCCCTGGAACCTGCAGCCCGGTCTGCTCGCGGTGATTGCGGGCGGAATCGCGATGGCCTTTACAGCGCTGAAATCGAACCGCCGAGCCCGGCTCGCGTGGCAGGCGATTTTGATCGGCGCCTTTTTGTTTTGGATCGGCGATTTACTGTCGATCGCGCTGTTCGTTGGATGGTCGCGACATGGCGTGCCGTGGCGCACTGCGCCGGCGGTGGTGTTGCTCGCGGCAGTCGCGCTCGTCGTACCCTGGGTTTCGCGGCGGCAAATTTATTGCCAGCAACTTTGCCCGCACGGCGCTGCGCAAACCTGGCTGGGGCAGTTCAAGAGACTGCACTTCCGAATCTCCGCGGTTTGGCAAAAACGCATCGCTGTTTTGCCCGCGATCCTGCTGGCAGTCAGCGTTGTGCTCGGCGTTTTCGTAGTAGGTTTCGACTTGGCAAAGCTCGAACCGTTTGATGCCTGGGTGCTGAAAGGGGCCGCCGTCATTTCGGCGATCATCGCAGTCGTCGGGCTGATTATTTCCCTCTTTCAGCCGCTGGCCTTCTGTCGCTATGGCTGCCCGACCGGCGAATTGTTGCGGCTTGTTAAAAGCGGCGGCAGTCACGATAAGCTGCAACGACGAGATCTTATTGCAACCATCTTCGTTGGATGTGTTGCTTTGGGTTTGTTCCTGCCGAAGTGGTGGGAGATGTACCAGCGCGCTGCTGTTTCTCCCCAGCGGCGGGAAACGAAGACCATCGAGATCGGCGGCAAAGCCTTTGGCACTACCTGGACCATAAAACTCCGCGGCAATCAGCAAACAGAGCCAATTCAGACGGCCATCACAGCTGAACTGGAACGGATCGAAAGTACTTTGTCGCATTGGCGGCCGGACTCCTTCACGGCGCAATTCAACGCGAGCGAAACGACACTCGCCACCGAACAGCCCGACGAACTCTTGAAGCTTATCGCGCGCGCCCAAGAATTGAGCAAGCTCAGCAACGGCAGGTACGACATTACCGTCGCGCCGCTCGCCAATGCATGGGGATATGGTCCCAGCGGAGAGCAAAAATCGCCGACTGATGAAGAACTCGCGCAGCTACGCGAACGTGTCGGCTGGGAAAAGCTCACGGTGGATCTAGAAGCAAAAACGCTGCGGAAGAAGCATCCGCAATTGCAGGTCGACTTGGGCTCCATGCTGCAGGGCTATGCAGCCGATCGCGCGAAGCAAATTCTCGATGACGCTGGTGTGAATGAGTATCTCATCAACGTCGGCGGCGAATTGCTCGCCCGCGGCAGTTGGCAGGTAGGGATCGAAGATCCGCGCGATCCGCAAAGGATGTTGCGAACTTTTCAGCTGCAAGACGCAGCCCTGGCGACCAGCGGGCTCTATCGTGCCGACAATCACATCCTTTCGCCGCATACCGGCAGACCAGTAACAACAACGACCACGCTCTGTGCCGTTTCGGCGTCGACGGCGCTAGAAGCCGATGCCCTCGCAACCATGCTTCTCGTCGCTGGTTCGCCGGAAGCAATTCCGCTGGCCGATCAGGAAAAAGTGGCGGTGTTGTTGTTCGATCCAAAGCGAGGAGAGCAAACGAACATCGCTGGCAAAAAACTTTTCGGCGCTAAAAAACAGTAACCGTTTCGTCCTCACTCACGCGTCAGGCCAGTCTTTTCGTAGCCACAACATCACGCCCCGGGTGCCGGCTCGATCGTCGCCGACATGCTCCCCTTGCTCTTTTTGCTATTCTTGTCGGCGCCATAGGCATGAATCTGGTCGCGTTTGAGTTCCGCGTGTTCCATCGTGGTCGTCAGGCAGATCGCGCGGCCCGACTTGTCGACCTCCATGGCAATTTTCATCCCTTGCTCTTCCTGGTGCCCAAACAGCTCCTTGAGCATTTTGATGACGTATTCAAATGTGTGGTCGTCGTCGTTCCACAGAATGACGTTGTAGCGGGGCTGCCGCTTCGGCGGTTTGCGCTTGGCTTTGTGGTCGGTTTGTTCTTCGACTTCCGGTTCAGCGACAGCGGATTTCTGCTCAGACAAAGGTAGGCCTCCTGCTGGGGACATGGTTCGCGACGCCGTGGACAGGCACAGGGAATAGGCGGGGCGAACCGCTCATATTATATTGCCCGGTCTTGGGTGAGGCGAGAGTTGAGGGGGCGGGAGTCGAGGGAGATCGAAACAAATCATGGACGATGTGCTGAAATACCTTCAGGCCGAAAAGTCGCAGTTCGAAAGCGATCTGTGCCAACTGCTGGCCATTCCCAGTGTTGCTGCCGATTCGAAGTATTATCCCGATGTGCGGCGAGCCGCCGCCTGGGTTGCCGGCCAATTTCAGGCCATGGGGCTGAAGACGGAAAAGATCGAAACCATCGGCCAGCCGCTCATTTACGCAGAAAGTCCCGCGGTTCCCGGCGCACCGACGGTGCTGGTTTACGGCCATTACGATGTACAGCCGGCCGACCCGCTGAATGAGTGGATCTCGCCGCCGTTTGAACCGACGATCCGCAACGGCAACATCTATGCCCGCGGCGCCACAGACGACAAAGGGCAGATGCTGACGCACGTCCTCAGTGCTCGCGCGTGGCTGAAGACTCGTGGCAAATTGCCGGTGCAAATGAAGTTTGTGATCGAAGGGGAAGAAGAAGTCGGCAGCAAGGGAATCTACGACTTTCTCAAGCGGCCCGGTTCGACGGAAAAACTGAAATCCGACATTGTCGTGATCAGCGATACATCGCAATTTGCTCCTGGTCAGCCCGCGATAACGTACGGTCTTCGCGGCATCGCTTATTTCGAAGTGCGTCTGACCGGGCCGAAGCAAGATCTGCACAGCGGTACTTTTGGCGGCGCGGTGACGAACCCGCTGAACGCCCTCGCGGCCTTATTGCATGCCCTGCGCGATGCCGACGGCCGCGTGCAGGTGCCGGGCTTCTATGATGACGTGCTGCCGTTGACCGAGCGCGAGCGGAAACAGTTCGCTGCCTTGCCATTCAGCGAAGCCAGATTCAAAGAGCAAATTGGCGTGACTGGTTTGTTCGGCGAGAAAGATTTTTCGACGCTCGAACGACGTTGGGCTCGGCCCACGTTTGATGTGCACGGCCTGTGGGGCGGCTACCAAGGTGAAGGTGGCAAAACGGTGCTCCCCGCGAAGGCTGGCGCTAAATTCAGCTTCCGCTTGGTCCCGAATCAAGATCCGAAGAAAATTGCTGCATCGCTGGAGACGTTTTTGCGAGAGCGACTGCCGCCTGGCATCTCTATGGAGTTCATTTACATGAGCGGCGCACAAGGTTGCGTGGTGCCGCTCGAAAGTCCGTACATGGCTGCTGCCGAGAAGGCGATTGAAGCTGGCTTCGGCAAACGGCCGGTCTTCATTCGCGAGGGTGGCTCCATTCCAATCGTCACGAATTTCAAACAGCAGTTGGGCGTCGATACGCTCTTGCTCGGTTGGGGGCTCGACGACGACAACACGCATAGTCCAAACGAAAAATTCAACCTCGCCGATTTCCACCGAGGCATCCGCGCTAGCGCGGCGCTGTGGCAGGAAATTGCCGGCGTGAAAAAATAACAACGTCAACACCGCTGCTCCTCGCTTCCGCGTCGGGCTTCCTCATACAAACTGCTCCTTAACCTCTGGCCTTTCTCCCCATGCTCGATCGCAAGTTCATTGTCGAAAACGCCGACCTGGTCATTCGCAACTGCAAGAATCGCGGAGTGACCTGCGATGTGCCCAAGTTGGTGGAACTCGAATCCGCGCGGCGGCAGTGCCTGCTGCGCGTCGAACAATTCAATAAAGACGCCAACGACATTGCCAAGCAAATCGGCAAAGCTGATCCGGAAGCGCGCGAAAAGCTCAAGGAGGAAGGACGCAAGCTCCGCGACCAAAAAGATCAAGCGCAGGCCGAACATGATCGGCTGGAAACGCAAGCCCACGCGCTGCAACTCGTCATTCCGAACATGACGCATCCCAGCGCTCCCATTGGCGGCGAGCACGATGCGGTCGAAGTGGCACTCGGCGCCACGCCGATTCGAAAATTCGATTTCAAGCCGCTCGATCACGTCGAGCTCGCGGCCAAGCACGACCTGATCGATTTCGAAGCCGGTTCGCGTGTGGCAGGGCATGGCTTCTACTTTTTGAAGAACGAAGCCGTGCTGCTCGAAATGGCACTGCAGCGGTATGTGCTCGACATTCTGATGCGGCACGGGTTCACGATTACGACGACGCCGGACCTGGCCCGCGACGAAATTCTGATCGGCATCGGCTTTAATCCCCGCGGCAGCGGCGAGACCCAGATCTATTCGATCGAGAACAGCGATCTCAGCCTTGTCGGCACGGCCGAAATCACGCTCGGCGGCATGTACGCCAAGCAACTCGTCAACGAAGAGCAACTGCCGATCAAACTCTGCGGCATCAGCCACTGCTTCCGTACGGAAGCAGGAGCACACGGCAAAGCGACGCGTGGCATCTATCGCGTGCATCAGTTCACCAAGGTCGAGATGTTCGCCTTCACCGCACCGGAACAAAGCGACGCAACGCTGGAAGAACTTCGCAGCATCGAGTGCGAAATCTTCGACGGCCTGGCGATTCCATATCGCGTGATCGACACCGCGTCGGGCGATCTCGGCGGTCCCGCTTATCGCAAATACGATCTCGAAGCCTGGATGCCGGGCCGCAATGACGGCCAGGGTGAATGGGGCGAAGTCACCAGCACCAGCAACTGCACCGACTATCAGGCGCGGCGTCTCGATGTGCGGTACAAGAAGAAGACCGAAAAAGGAACGCAGTTCGTCCACACGCTGAACGGCACCGCAGTGGCGATCAGCCGGGCGCTGATTGCGGTGCTCGAAAATTATCAACAAGCCGACGGCAGCATTGCGATTCCCGATGCGCTGCGGATGTGGGTGGGTAAGGATCGGATTGTGGCGAAGACCTAGCAGTTTTACGAGCAATTTGTAGGTCAACTCCTGCCTGACGAATCAGGTCAAAATTTATCGTTCGGCGCGTAGTGGTTACCGCATTTGTCAGGCAGGAGTACCTGCCTGACCTACAGAAGAGGGATTGCAACATGCCCACTCGCCGTCAGATCTTGCAGGGCGCTCTCGCCGCCACCGCATCACTCGTGCTACCTGGTGCTGCCACGACTGCGCTCGGCGAGGATGCAAAATCCAAGCCCAGGCGGCAGCACATCGGTGTTTCCACCTATTCCTTCTGGCAGTTCAAAAACGAAGTCTTTCGCGATCTGGAAAAATGCATCGATCTCTCCGCCGAATGGGGCTTTGATGGCGTCGAGATTCTGCATCGGCAGATGACCAGCGAAGAGCCGGGTTATCTGCAACGGCTGAAGAAGCGAGCCTTTGTGAACGGCCTGTCGCTCTGCGGCTTCAGCACGCATCAGGGATTTGTGTATCCTGACGAGGCAACGCGGCAGAAGAACATCGATCACACGATTCATTGCATCGAGCTCGCGTATCAGTTGGGCATTCCCACGATGCGCGTGAACACTGGTCGCTGGAACACGACCAAGAACTTCGATGACTTGATGAAAAATCGGGGCGTCGAACCGCGACTCGAAGGGTTCACCGACGAAAATGGCTTCAAGTGGGTTATCGATAGTCTGGAAAAGTGTCTCCCCGCCGCGGAAAAATGTGGCGTGCTGCTCGGCCTCGAAAATCACTGGGGACTCGGCATCACGGCGGAAGGGGTGCTGCGAATTGTCGATGCCATCAAGAGTCCCTGGCTGCAAGTGACTTCGGATACGGGCAACTTTCTCGAAGACCCGTATGACCGACTGAAGTTAATGGCTCCAAAGACGATCCTGGTGCAAGCCAAGACTTACTACGGCGGCGGGCTGTGGTATTCACTGGAACTCGATAACGCGCGGATTGCGAAAATCTTTCGCGACGCCAACTACCGCGGCTGGGTTTCGCTGGAGTTCGAAGGGAAAGAAGACCCGCTCACCGGCATCCCGAAGAGCTTGAAAGTGCTGCGCGACGCATTCGAGGCGTAGTGCGCTGCAGGCGAATTCACACTTTCCGAATGCCTTGATGAGAACTCCATAGACCTACGGAAGTCGATAGACGGTCACTTCATCACCCGCCGGCCAGATTTGATCGCCGCCAGGAAAATGAACCAAGGCATTCGCTCGCGCGAGAGTGCGCAAGTCGCCCGAGCCTTTCCACGCGAGCGGCATGACTCGTTGATTGAGAAGATCGAGAGACGCGGGCCAGAAAGCAGGGCGGTCGCCGCGATGTGTGTGATCTTGCGTCAATGTGGCAAGTTGCTGAGGCAAACCCGTAGGCTGCGATCCACGCAGCTTTTGTAACGCGGGACGCACGAAGAGTTCGAAGCAAACGAGTCCACTCACGGGATTGCCAGGCAAGCCGAAAACGAGACATGGCGGGTCGTCTTCGCCGCGATCACAGAAGCCAAACCACAACGGCTTGCCGGGTTTTAAATTGACGTGATGAAAGATTTGCTTCACGCCAGCCTCGGCGAGCGCCGCGGGGACCAGGTCGTGGACGCCGGCAGAAACACCGCCGGAAAGAAGAATCACGTCGCAATCGAGATTCGCCCGGATTGCGGCGAGCAACTGGGTGGCATCGTCGGGAACAATGTCGCTTTCGAGCGGATAGCCGCCCGCCTGCGTCACCAGGCCCGCGAGCAGACTGCTGTTGCTGTTGCGAATTTTCCCTGGCGGCGGCCTTTCGTCGCTGGGAACAATTTCATCGCCGGTCGGAAGGATCGCGACCGCTGGTTCAACATAGACAGCGACACTTGTGCGGCCCACTTCAGCCAGCAAGCCGATTTCGATCGCGCGCAACTGCGTTCCTTTTTTGAGGACGACTTCGCCAACCGACATCGACGCAGCGCGGCGAGAGATGTTCATGCCGTTGCGGATTCCGCGATCTGCGATGGTTACGAAGTCGGCGTCGCCACTCTTGATGGCGGAAGTTTTTTCCACCATCACCACCGCAGCGCAACCGGTCGGAATAGGTGCGCCGGTCATGATTTGAATGGCGGTTCCGGGCTCGAGCGTTTGTTGCGGAACGTTGCCCGCGACGATCCGTTCGATGACTCGCAACGGATTGGTATTTGACAAATCCGCGTCGCCGATCGCATAGCCATCGACGAGCGCTTTGTCATGCGGCGGAGAGTCGATGTCGCTAGCGATGTCTTCGGCCAATGTGCAACCGAGCGCCGCGGAAGATTCAATCTCGCTGATCCGCGTCAGACGCCCCGCGTGTTGCAGCACGAGTTCCAAAGCCTGCTCGACGCTGATCATGGCGTGATTCGCATGTCGAGGAATTGCTTTAGCATCTGATGGCCATGCTCCGTGAGAAAACTTTCCGGATGAAATTGCACGCCAACCAGCGGCAGCGTTTTGTGGCGGATGGCCATGATCTCGCGCGAGCCGTCGGGAGCATCGGCCCAGGCGGAAACGATGAAGTCGGGATGCAGTGTATCGGGCTGAATGACCAGGCTGTGATAGCGGGTTGCCGTCACGGGATTCGGCAGCCCGGCAAACATCCCTTGCCCATCGTGATAGATCTGATCGGTCTTTCCGTGCATCAAGCGTTTTGCCCGCACAATCACGCCACCTGTAGCTTGCCCGATCGATTGATGGCCCAGACAAACGCCGAGTAGCGGCACTTTGCCCATGAACCGCTGAATGCATTCGACCGAGATGCCCGCTTCCGTCGGCGTGCACGGCCCTGGCGAAACAATGATGTGCGTCGGCTGCAATTTTGCGATCTCGTCGCAAGTGATCTGATCGTTGCGATGGACTTGAATGTCCAAGCTCGGATCGACTTCACCCAGCCGCTGCACGAGGTTGTAGGTAAAGGAGTCGTAGTTGTCGATCAGCAAAATCATGGGACGGCAGAAGTAAGAAGGCAGAATGCAGAACGGTGGCAGAGAAAAACGCTTGCCAAAGGCGACGCGCCACCTCCATATTAGGTTCGCGTGAAACGGCGTTTCGTTCAATGGGGCGAAGATTTCGAAGATAGGGTGCAGAAATGCAGTGGCCTGGGCAATTCGCGATCGTGTTCGTTTTCGTGTTTTTGGGCGGTCCCTGGCTCGGGTCCTCACTCCTGGCGGACGAACTGGAACTTGTCAAAGGAGTCGACATCCAGCCCGTCAAAGCCCAGGCCAAACGACTGGTCGACGCTCTAAAGTTCCTCGGCGAGCCGCTGAACAAGGCCGAAAACGATTCGCTCGAAGCAGCTTTCGCGGAAACGAACGCAGCCAAGTCGCTCGCGGCGATTCAAAGAGTCTTCGACGCTCGTGCGCTGGTCGGTGTGAACATCAATCCCGAGAGCCGCGTCAGCGTGGTTCGCGGCGCGGCGAAGGCAGCGCTCAACGAGCAAGGCTGGAGCGTATTTCTGATCAAGGTTCACAACGAAGCGGGCGTGACTGCGGCGTTGCGTGTGAATAGTCCGAATGCCGCTGCGATGCTCAAGACCTCAACCTCCGCTTCAAAACCTGCGCCGACGATTAAGCTGACCGATGTGCCCGATCGCTGGCTGGATCTGGTGGCCTATGATTCGCAACCGCTGACGAAAACGCTGACAGGGCTCGAACTCGAGTATCGCGTCATTCAGGTCTACAGCCGCGACAAAGGGAAGCGGGAAGGAAAATTGCTGTTCGACATCGGGCAGGGAACGCAGGACCTCGGTTTCCGAAATGAGCTGGCAATCGTCTTCACCTGCGAGCCGGCCGTGCGCGTGCGACTCGATGTGCTAGATGACGATGGCAAGCCAACCACAGGTCAGTTTGTCTTCAAAGATCCGCAAGGGCGAATTTATCCAGCCCGCGCGCGTCGACTCGCTCCCGATTTCTACTTCCACGATCAGGTCTACCGCCATCACGGCGAAGAAGTGTTGCTGCCGGCAGGAAGTTACGAAGCGATGTACACCCGCGGCCCGGAGTATCGCATCCTGAAACGCGCGATTCAGGTTCCCGCTGCGGCCGAACATAGTGAATCGTTCCGCCTGAAACGTTGGGTCAAAATTAGTGATCTCGGTTGGATCAGCGGCGATCATCACGTGCACGCCGCGGGCTGCAAACATTACGAAGCGCCCACAGAAGGTGTCACGCCGGAAGATATGATGCGGCACATTCTCGGCGAGGACCTGAACGTCGGCTGCGTTCTGTCGTGGGGACCGTGCTGGTATTACCAGAAGCAATATTTTGAAGGGACGATCAACAAGCTTTCGACCAAAGATTACTTGATGCGATACGACGTCGAAGTCAGCGGCTTTCCTAGTTCGCACGCAGGGCACTTGTGTTTGCTGCGACTCAAGGAAGACGATTACCCCGGCACGAAGACCATCGAAGAATGGCCCAGCTGGGACTTGCCCGTGTTGAAATGGGGCAAAGAACAAGGTGGCGTGGTTGGCTTCTCGCACAGCGGTTGGGGCTTGATGGTCCCTGGCGATCAGCTGCCGAATTACTCCATGCCGCCATTCGATGGGATCGGCGCGAATGAATATGTCGTCGATGTCGTGCACAACGTGTGCGACTTCATTTCCGCCGTCGATACTCCAATCATTTGGGAACTGAATGTCTGGTATCACACGCTCAACTGCGGTTACACCTGCCGGATCAGCGGCGAAACCGATTTTCCCTGCATCTATGGCGATCGCGTCGGTTTGGGTCGCGTTTACGTAAAGATGGATCAGCCGCAAGTGCCGAAAGCGACCGCCGCGAAACCAGTGGTCGCGAAAGATCAAGCCATTCAAGGCCAGATCGATTTCGATCGCTGGGTCGATGGCCTGCGCGATGGCCGCTCGTATTGCTGCGACGGCCTGAGCCATCTGCTCGATTTCAAAGTCAACAATTTGGGCGTGGGCGAACCGGGCGACGGTGGGCGAAAAAGCTTTCTCGCAGTGAAGTCGGGCGACAAACTGAAAGTCACCTGCAAAACTTCCGCGTTGCTCGAAGATGTGCCGCGAGAAGAAATTCGCAAAGCGCCGCTCAGTTCGAAGCCGTACTGGCATGTGGAACGGGCCCGCATCGGCGATTCGAACAAAGTGCCGGTCGAGCTAGTTGTGAACGGCCACGTCGTTGCCAAGAAAGAAATCGTCGCCGATGGCAGCGTGACGGAAGTGGAATTCGATTACCAACTGGAACGCTCGAGCTGGGTCGCGCTGCGAATTTTCCCTGCCTGTCACACGAATCCGGTGTTTGTCGAAGTCGACAAGCAGCCGATCCGCGCGAGCCAGCGAAGTGCCCAGTGGTGTATCGATGCGGTTGCCCAGTGCTGGAAGCAAAAGGCACCCAAGATTCGCGACAGCGAAAAAGCTGCCGCCGAAGAAGCCTACGCGGTGGCGCGCCAGGCTTATGAAAAGATTCTCAAAGAATCGTACGACGATCGGGCGAAATAGTCGCTTCGCGGGATAGAATCGACTTCCTTAGTCTTCATCCTCAAACCAGAGGGCAATCGTTTCTTCGGAGTTCCGGATCAGCAGTCCCGCGTCAAACGTTGCGGCAGTAAACGGATTGCAATACTCCATTTCGGTGCGTTCTTCATCTCGCCATTCCCCGTTTGAGTAAATGATTGCTGTGGGAGTGGCGAAATGCTGGATCAGTTCCGTAGCAAGCGCGACCGCTTCGGTGGCTGGCATCAGTTCGCTGTCGTAGGCCCGATCGCAATGCAGCAGGGACGTGAGCACGTTCACTGCCTGTTCTGGCGAAATGACGAGCAAATCTTCCGCGTTGCCGGTTAGCCTGAAAAAACCAATCACGTGCTGCAGTTCTGCGGACCTGGTGCGCATCACTTGAATGCGTATTCCGCAGCGTTTGCGAAGGATGTCGAATACGTGAAGCATCGCCTGGTTGATTCTGCAGTTCGCATTCCGTGGCTTCGTCCGGCGTCGCCACAATTCTACTTGGCCAGAGCGCTCTCCAGCACGGTGCGGACAAATTTCTGCATCGCGGCCGGTTTGCCACGACCCGCGAGGATCGTGGTATCTTCTGCGTCGGCCGATTCGGTTTCGGTTTCGCCCGCGAGAGTTCCTTCGAATTCAAAGCGGACGGTTGCAGGTTCGCTACCAGCAGCATCGGCTGGCAGTTCTTCGCGATCGTTGGGCATGGGGGGCAGTTCGCCACGGATCACGCGGATGTCGCGAGGGGCTTCGATGCCGATTCGCACCTGCTGACCTTTGACGCGTAGAATCGTGACCGTGATGTCGTTACCGATACAAATCTTTTCTTGCAGCTTGCGAGTCAGAACTAACATTGTCGACACTCCTTTGTGCTTGACGAGTTGAAAACGTATGCGGGGGAAGACAAGCGAGACGACCGTGATGCATTGACTTAATGCACGGGCCGTGCCAAAGCGAAATCGGAAACAACTGGTATTGACGCAACCTGTTGCCCACGCTCGCTTTTTGTCGGATCCACAGGGCTCATCGCACCCGCTTCAGCGGTGTACAAACATACAATAACCGTGAAACTTTGGCAAGAGGGTTGGTAAGATTTGCAGTCTGTACTCACTGCAACGTCCCTGTTTGCCGTTGAGGCCGCGACCACCGCGTCCACACAAGTAGTTATCCGCAGCGGCCGGACAACTTTGGTCAATCGAGCAATTTTTTTTCAAGCATCTATAATCGGTGCTTTCTATCACCGGGTACTCCCGGCAAAAAATACCGGGCTGACCATGCAATCCATTCCGTCTCCATCTGCACCCACGCTCACCCGCTTGGCCGATGCGCTACGCCGAGCCATTGGCGCCGAGAATGTGCTGACGGCTCGCTCCGACCTGATGGTCTATGAATGCGATGGCTTTGTCATTGAGAAGAACAGCCCCGATGTCGTGGTCTTTCCTCGCAGCACTGCTGATGTGGTGAAAATCGTCAAGCTTTGCAATGAAGCAAACGTTCCCTTCGTTCCACGGGGAGCCGGGACAAGCCTGGCTGGCGGCTGCCTGCCGATCGGCGGCGGCGTGATGATTGTGCTGATGCGGCTCAATCGCATTTTGGAAATCAACTACCGCGATCGCTACGCCGTGGTCGAGCCCGGCGTCGTGAATGTGCACCTGACCAACGCACTCAAGGGCTCGGGCTATCACTATGCTCCCGATCCATCGAGCCAAGGCGCTTGCACCATCGGCGGCAATGTGGCGACCAATTCCGGTGGGCCGCACACGCTGAAGTATGGTGTGACGGTGAATCATGTCCTCGGCATCGAAGCCGTGATGGCCGACGGCAGTGTGATTCAAGTCGGCGGGCCGGCTGAAGATCCACTGGGCCTTGATCTGGTCGGCGCGATGGTTGGTAGCGAGGGAACGCTCGGCGTGGTGACCAAGGTCTGGGTCAAGCTCACGCGTGATCCGCAGGGCTGGCGAACGATGCTGGCCATCTTCGAAAGCTGCGACGACGCCACACAAGCGATCAGCGAGATCATCGGCGCGGGCATCGTTCCGGCTGCGCTCGAGATGATGGATCAAGGGATTCTGGTCGCCATCGAAGCAGCTTTCAGCTTCGGCTTTCCGCTCGATGCCCAGGCCATCCTGCTGATTGAAGTCGACGGCTTGGATGCAGGACTCGATCAGCAGCGCGATCAGATCGCGGAACTGTGCAAAAAGTGCAACGCCCGAGAAGTGCGGCTGGCGAAGGATGAGAAAGAACGCCTCAAGCTGTGGAAATGCCGCAAGCAGGCCTTCGGCGCAATCGGCCGGTTAAGTCCCAGCTATTGCACGCAGGATGGCGTGGTGCCGCGGACTCAGTTGCCGTTGATTCAGCGCAAGATCACCGAAATCAGCGCGAAGTATGACATCAAGATCGTCAACGTGTTTCATGCGGGCGACGGCAACATCCATCCAATTCTGCTCTTCGATGAACGTGACGCCGCCCAGGTAGAACGGGTGCTGCACGCGAGCAACGAAATCCTGGATGCGTGCCTCGCCTGCGGCGGCAGCGTGACTGGCGAGCATGGAATTGGCGTAGAGAAGATCCACTTCATGCAAAAAATGTTCTCGCCAGACGATCTGCAAGCGATGGACAACTTGCGAAGAGCATTTAATCCAACTGGTAAACTAAGTCCGATGAAGATGCTGCCCACGGCCGGTGGTTGCGGTATGGAACAGAAACATCCGGGGCGGCGCGCGGCGTTGTAGAGCCCGAGTTCAATAGATCGTGCAAAAGTCGCAGTGAGAAAGTTGTTCGTGCATGACAATCGAGTTGGCTACTACTCCGAATGATTCTGCTGAGATGATCGCTGCTGTGCTGAAGGCGCGCGCACAGTGCAAGCCAATTCATACGGTAGGTGGCGCGACGAGTTTGAATTTTGGATTGCCAAGGAATCAAATGTCACAGACCGTGACGCTCGACAAGCTAAATCGCATCATCGATTACCCTGCCCGCGACATGACGATTACTGTCGAAGCCGGCATCACCATGCAGCATTTGTCGGAGACGCTTGCGAAAGAAGGGCAGCGACTGCCCGTTGATGTTCCTCAATCAGAACGCGCAACCATCGGCGGCGTGATTGCGACGAACTGGAATGGCTATCGACGCTTTGGTCAGGGGCCGCTGCGCGACTTTGTCATCGGCATCGAAGCCGTCGATGGCAACGGCCTGCTCTTTCATGGCGGCGGCCGCGTGGTGAAAAATGTCGCTGGCTACGATTTCTGCAAACTGCTGACGGGCTCGTTTGGCACACTGGGAATCATCACACAGGTCACGTTGAAAGTGCGGCCGTTGCCCGAACGTTCTGCCTGGCTAGCCTGCAGTGTGAGCGATGCTAAAAAGGCCGATACGATGTTGGCCGCGTTGCAACAATCGGCGGTCACGCCTGCGGCCATCGAACTAGTCTCGGGCAGCTTTTGGCAAAAGCAACCAGTGCTCGCTGAGTTAAATCTCACACCGCAAAGTTTCGGGCTGCTCGTCCTGCTCGAAGGAACGACGACGGAAGTGCTGTGGATGAAGGATCATCTGCGGCGCGAATGGCGCGAGGCCGGCATCGTCAATCCTTATATGCAAGACGGCTGCGGCGAGCCTTGGCCCATGGTGCAGGAATTTTCGGCCGACGTCGATAGTCCGCTCACCGTGCAAGCCAGTGTCACGCCCAGCGGTGTGCTGCCATTTGTCGCTGCTTGCAGGCTGCGAGATCCGGCGTGTTCGGTGCTTGCTCATGCGGGAAACGGCTCCGTTTTTGTCCGGTTCACTAAGTTCCCCGACAAGGGCCTGAGCGAACTGCTGATGGGCGATTTGCAGCCTGCCGCCGCCGCTCATCACGGCCATGTAGTAATATTGAATGCGCCCCCAGGCTCGGCGATCACTCATCGCAGCGTGTGGGGAGGCGAAGCTCCGCTCTCGCAAATGAGTGCGGTAAAAAAGAAATTCGATCCTCTCGACCTGCTCAACCGCGGCCGGTTTGTGTATGTCTAACCGCTGCTGACCATATCGTTCATGACCACTGCTCCCGCGAATCCACCGCCGACCGTTACCGACCAGGCTATTGCGCGCACGCCGCCGTTGCTGCAACTCGGCGGCAACGCGCCGCTGCAGCCCAACGCGCGGCCCGGCTCGAACATTGACTACGAACTGTTTCTCGATTGCGTCCACTGCGGATTGTGCACGGCGTCGTGTCCGACCTTTGTGGAAACCGGAAACGAAAACGATAGCCCTCGCGGCCGCATCTATTTGATGCGGGCAGTCACCGATGGCCGGTTGGAACTGAATCAACATGTGCGGCGGCATCTGGAACTTTGCCTTGATTGCCGCGGCTGCGAAACGGCGTGTCCGAGCGGCGTGCAATACGGCAAGTTGATCGAGCCCTTCCGTGTTTCGATGGAACAAGCGGGAAATGCGGCGGGCAGCAATCCAAAACTCAACGATTGGTTTCATCGCTACATCTTGTTCGGCATGTTCCCCTATCCGGAACGCCTCCGCGCGAGTTTAAAACCCGCCCGCATCGCGCAGATGCTGTGGCTCGACAAGATCATGATCGCCACGGGGCTGTGGCGGTTGCTACCTTCGCGACTCGGCCGCTTGTTCACCATGCTCCCGAAGCTGGAAAAAGAGCTGCCGCAGTTGCCGACTTTCTTTCCCGCCACTGGCCGGCGTCGCGCACGTGTGGCGCTCTTCACCGGCTGCGTCGGCGATGTGATGTTTCGTCATACCAACTGGGCGACTGCCCGCGTGCTGCAGGCGAATGGTTGCGATGTTGTCGTGCCGCGCGAACAGAGCTGCTGCGGCGCGATTCACTTGCATGCGGGCAGCAGCGAACCGGCGCGAGACTTTGCTGATAAGAATCTCGTGGCATTTGATCCGAGCAGCGTCGATGCAATCATTGTCAACGTCGCTGGCTGCGGCTCGATGCTCAAGGACTATGGCCATCATTGGCAAGATGACAAACAGCACGAGCGCGAAGCCTTTGCTGCAAAGGTCCGCGATTGCAGCGAATTCCTCGACGGCCTGGGTCTCGTCACGCCGCCGGGCGAAGTGCGGGTCACAGCCACTTATCACGATGCATGTCATCTGGCTCATGCACAAAAGGTGCGCGACCAGCCACGGAACTTGCTGAAGAAAATCCGCGGGTTGAAATTGGTGGAGCTCGCCGAGTCCGATCTCTGCTGCGGTGCAGCTGGCACTTACAACCTGACCGAACCCGAGATGGCCGAGAAACTCGGGCGGCGGAAGCTCGACAACATCCGCAAGACCGGTGCCCGCGTCGTCATCACATCAAACGCTGGCTGCCTGTTACAAATTGCCCGCGAAGCCCGCATGCAAGGCGAAGTGCTGAAAATCATGCATCCAATGGATATTCTTGATCTGAGCTATCGCAAAGAAAAGCTCACGTTCTAGATGGTCGTCGATCGCTCCCGCGATCGACCAAGGCTTGCCATCCAAACACACTTGCCACCATCTTTATCTCTGCATTTCGCGGCATGTCCGCCCGGTGTGGCCGATCGCAGGAGCGAACGGCGACTATCGGCGATAATCTCTGTAAGGACCACCGTTTCCGCCGGTAAGTCTCTTCAGCAGGTGGGACGGCCCGGCAACTCAAGCTCAAAAGCCCACAGTCCTGAGCCCGCCCGCAGCAATGCAGAAAACCTACAATCGTTGACAACCTCGCAGGCTCTCACACAAAGGAACTCACCCATGTCCAAGAAACTCGCCGGCAAAGTCGCTCTCGTTACCGGTGGCTCACGCGGCATCGGCGCAGCCACGGCCCGGGCACTCGCTGCTGAAGGGGCAGCCGTCGCCATCAGCTATGCGGCGTCATCTTCCAAAGCCGATGCAGTCGTGAAAGAACTTGCCGCGCTCGGCGTAAAGGCCGCAGCCATTCAAGCCGACCAGGCCGATACCGCGCAGGTCACCAAGCTTGTGCATCAAGTTCGGGAACAATTCGGCCGGCTCGACATTCTGGTTAACAACGCAGGCGTGTTCGAATCGGGTGTCGTCGGCGACGCTCAGTCCGATCTCGCCAAGCTCGATCGCGAATTTGCCGTAAACGTCGGTGGCGTGGTCGCTGCGGTCCGGGCTGCCGCACCGCTGCTGCCCGAGGGTGGGCGCATCATCAGCATCGGCTCCGTCATCGCCGCGCGCGTCGCATTCCCCGGCCTTGGTGGTTATGCAGCAAGCAAAGCAGCCGTCGCGGGTTACTCGAAAGGTTGGGCCCGTGATCTCGGCCCGAAGGGAATCACGGTCAACGTGATTCAGCCTGGCCCGATCAACACCGACATGAATCCTGACAGCGGCGACTTTGCGGAAACTCAAAAGCTAGCCACCGCGCTCGGTCGCTACGGCAAACCGGAAGAACTCGCCGCTGCCGTGGTGTTTCTCGCGAGCCCGGAAGCGTCGTTCATCACCGGCGCTGTGCTCGACGTCGATGGCGGTTATCTCGCTTAAGCAATGGAACAGCAGTTGCTCTTGCCGGTCATTTAAAGCGCAATTGGCTGAGCAACTTCATTTTCTTACGCGACTGACACCCGTGAAACTTCGCTCTGGACGACCCTACTGGCTGGACATTGATCAAGGCGATGCGAGTGAGCCCAAGTATCAGCCACTCGTGGGAGATGCTCGTTGCCAGGTGTTCGTCCTCGGCGGCGGAATCACCGGCGCGATGCTCGCCTATCAATTGACCAAACGCGGCGTCGATGTGCTGCTGCTCGATCAGCGCGAATTCGGCCACGGCAGCACTGCGGCCAGCACCGGCCTGTTGCAGTATGAAGTCGACACTCCGCTGAATGACTTGATCGGCAAAGTTGGTCAGGATCACGCGGTTCGTTCGTACCGCCGCGGCTTGCGGGCGGTTGAAGAAATCGAAATGCTGGTTGCCGAACTCGGCGATCCCTGCGGTTTCTCGCGGCGCGCAAGTTTGTACTTTGCTTCAAATGTTTTTCATTACCGGCGATTGAAGAGGGAATTCGACTGCCGACGCGAGTTCGGTTTCGCCGTCGATTGGCTGACGCGCCGCGAGTTGCGTGACATTTCCACTATTCCCTCGCCCGCCGCGATTCGCTCACATGGCGATGCCCAGATCGATCCCTTTCGCTTCACGCGGCGGTTGCTCAAAGCGGCCGTTCAACAAGGCTGCCGAGCGCACAGTGGCACCAAGGTGATCGAAGTAAAGGAACTGGCCGACCACGTGCGGATCGCAACCGAGACCGGCATCGTCATCGCTGACAAAATCGTCTATGCGACGGGCTACGCAACAAAGCCGTTTCTGGCAGGAGAAGAAGCCGGATCGCTGCACAGCACCTATGCGCTCGTGAGTGAACCTGAGGCCGATTTCCCTGGTTGGCCAGGCGAAAGTCTCATTTGGGAAACAACTCGTCCTTATTTCTATGCCCGCCGAACTGACGACGGCCGGGCCATCATCGGCGGCGAAGACACTTCGTTTTCGACCGACCACCAGCGCGACGCGCTAGTCGAGCGAAAAATCAAAAAGCTCGTGCGCCGTTTCGAGCAACTCTTTCCGGAAGCGCGCTTCGTTCCCGCGTATGCCTGGGGCGGCACGTTCGCCGAAACCAAGGATGGCCTGGCCTACATCGGGCAACCAGACGATCGGCCGGGGGCTTATTTCGCGCTCGGTTATGGCGGTAACGGCATTACCTACAGCATGATTGCCGCGCAAGTCATTGCCGATCTGTACACCGGCACGCCCAATAGGGACGCCGAGATCTTTCGCTTTGGCAGATAAATTTGTTCGCTGTTGGCCGAACAGCTACGCTGGGTAAATCAAATCAGGGGCTGCCTTACAGGATGACCGATGCCACAGATCAGTGCTGGCCTGTTGTTGTACAAACTCGAGCAGAGCGAGTTGCAAATTCTGCTGGTGCATCCCGGCGGACCTTTCTTCCGCAACAAAGACGCCGGTGCGTGGACAATTCCGAAGGGCGAAGTGCAGGAGGGCGAAGACCTGCTCGCAACTGCCTGCCGCGAGTTTGCCGAAGAAACCGGCGTTGCGCTGAGCGGTGAGTTTCTGCCGCTCACGCCGATCAAACAAAAGAGTGGCAAGGTGGTGCATGCGTGGGCGGTCGCAGGAAACTTCAATCCCACTCACCTCAAGAGCAACACCTTTCAACTCGAATGGCCGCCGAAGTCGGGCAAGCTTGCCGAGTTCCCGGAAGTCGATCGCGCGGCATGGTTCACGCTCGAGCAAACGAAAGAGAAGATCAATGCGGCGCAACTGAGCCTGGTGGAAGAGTTGGCCACGAAGCTCGCAGCAGCGTGAAGATTGATGCGCAAAGACGGACGGACTATAACGCAATGATCCCACCCGCCGTTTTTTCTGCTCGCCGTTCTCATGCTTATGTTCACCCGCCTGGTACTGCTGCTTGTAATTGCTGCGACTTACACGCAGCGCGATGTAATCGCCGCAGAACCGGAGTTTACAGGAACCGAGATCGAGTTCTTTGAAAAGCGGGTTCGTCCGATCCTCGCCACTCGCTGTTACGAATGCCATTCAACCGCGAAGGGGAAAAAGCAAGGCGGACTGTTGCTGGATGATCGCGGTGCAATTCTCACGGGCGGCGACAGTGGTGCCGCAGCGGTTCCTGGCGAACCCGACAAGAGCCTGCTGATCGAAGCCGTGCGCTACAATCCCGCCGGTTTTCAGATGCCACCACCGGGAAAGTTGCCGGCTGCGGAAATCGATACGCTGGTCGAATGGGTGAAGCGCGGCCTGCCACATCCCGCGGCTGCTGCGGTACAAACGGCGCGTAAGGAAATTGATCTGGCGGCCGGACGTCAGCATTGGGCCTTTCTGCCGCTGCGCGTTCAATCGCTCCCTGCGAACGTCGATTTCGCAACCGCGGCTAATCGAATCGATTTGTTTCTGGAAGCGAAACGCCTCGAGCACGGCGTGCGGGCTTCTGCCACAGCTGATCTGCGCACGCTGGTGCGACGCGCTTCGTTCGATTTGCTGGGGCTGCCGCCGAGTGAAAAAGATCTCGCCAACTTGCGACAAGGTGTGCCGCCAGAAATCCAATATGCGGAGTGCCTCGATCAGTTGCTCGCTTCGCCTCACTACGGTGAACGTTGGGGCCGCTATTGGCTCGATCTGGCACGCTACGCCGATGTGCTCGAATCATGGCGCGAAGGAGAAGGGCAGCCGTGGCGGTATCGCGATTGGGTCGTGCGGGCGCTGAATGAGGACCGGCCGTACGAGCAGTTCGTGCAGCAGCAATTGGCTGCGGATTTATTGCCGAATGCAGATCCGCGAGACAACGCAGCCCTCGGGTTTCTCGGTTTGAGCCCTAGCTATTGGAAGGAACTGAAGCTCGATCATCAGGTCATCAAACAGGTCGTCGCCGAAGAGTGGGAAGAAAAGCTCGACGCAATCGGCAGCACTTTTCTCGGCCTGACGATCGCCTGTGCACGTTGTCACGATCACAAGTTTGATCCGGTGACGACGCAAGATTACTACGCGTTGGCGGGAGTGCTCGCGAGCGTGCGCGAAGTGGATCGGCCGCTGCTGGCTGCGGAACAAGCTGCTCCAGCGCTTGCGGCCCGGGCGAAAGCGAAGGCACTCGAAGTCAAGATCAAACCGCTGGCAGCAAAAGTAAAACCAACCGAGGAAGAACGCGCAGAGTTGGAAAAGTTGCAAGCGGAACTTGCAGCAGCGCGACAGACTCCGCACTTTGATCTCGGCATTGCGCATGGCGTGATCGATGCGGCGCTGCATGTGTTGCCCAGCGGCAACAACGCGACGCGACTCGATTACAAACCGGGCGAAGCGCAAGATGTGCCGCTGCATATCCGTGGCAATCCGGCCCGGACGGCTGCAGTCGTGCCGAGGCGGTTTCTATCTGTGCTCTCAAAAGATTCGCCGCAACCGTTTCGCCGCGGAAGCGGGCGGCTGGACCTTGCTCAAGCCCTGGCTACTGACGGCGGTCCCCTCGCCGCGCGAGTCATCGTCAATCGCGTCTGGAAGCATCACTTCGGCCGCGGCATTGTCGAAACGCCCAGCAATTTCGGTTTCCAAGGTGCGCCCCCGACGCATCGCGAACTGCTCGACGATCTGGCCGCGCGGTTTGTCGCCAACGGCTGGTCACTGAAGTGGCTCCATCGCGAAATCATGACTTCGGCCGCGTATCGACAATTAAGTCGCCGTGATCCAGCACAATTTGCAATCGATCCGGAGAATCAATGGCACTGGCGAATGACCCCGCGGCGCTTGGATATCGAATCTTGGCGAGACTCGCTGCTGAGCGCTGCCGGTGAGTTGGATGTCAGGATCGGCGGAGCACCGATCGAGCTCGCACAAGCGAACAATCGTCGCCGCTCGGTCTACGGCCTGGTCCGACGGCGAGAGTTGAGCGAGTTGCTGCGGCTGTTTGACTTTCCAGATCCGGTCGCCTCGAGTGCTCAGCGCGAACCCACTATCACACCACTGCAGCAACTGTTTGTGCTCAACAGTCCGTTTTTTGAAACGCAGTCACGAGCGTTGGTCGAACGAGTCATTCGCGAACAACCAGCGGCCGCGGAACGAACCACGTTGCTTTATCGCAGGCTGTTTCAACGGACCGCCACTGATCGCGAAGTTCAACTCGGCAGTCAGTTTGTGCAGCAATTGCAAAGCGGCGGCCTGGCGGAAGTGGAAGCCTGGCGACAGTACGCGCACGTGCTGCTGGCCAGCAACGAGTTTTTGTTTATTGACTAGCGAGTCCTCTGATGATGAATGACATTCCTCTCGCATTCTCGCGTCGCCAGTGCGTGCAAGCGCTCGGCGGTGGCTTGGGCGGCCTCGCACTTGCGGATCTTTTTTCGCAAACAGCGTCTGCGGCTGAATCCACGACTGGCAAGCTACATTTCAAGCCCCGCGCCAAACGGGTCATTCAACTCTTCATGAACGGTGGCCCTTTTCAGGCCGATCTATTTGATCCGAAACCCAAACTCAATCAGTTCGCAGGCCAGCGTCCAGCCGAAGTGCAACTCCGTACCGAGCGCGAGACCGGCGGTTTGATGGCCGTGCCGTTTCAATTCCAAAACTGCGGCACCAGCGGTTTACCGATTTGCGAACTGCTGTCAAACCTGCAAACACAGGCCGATGAACTATGCGTGATTCGCTCGTGCCACACCGACAATCCGAATCACGGCCCCGCGCTGTTTCTGATGAACAACGGCACGATGACGCCGATTCGCCCCAGCATGGGCGCGTGGTTTACGTATGGCCTCGGCACCGAAAACTGTGAGTTGCCGGGATATGTCGTGCTGTGTCCAGGCCGCCCGGTGCGATTTGCAGAACTCTGGTCGAGTGGCTTTTTACCGGGCGAACACCAGGGGCTGTATATCAACAGCAGCCAGATCGATCCGGCCACCATGATTCCGAATGTGAAGCACAAGCTGCCCCCCGGCGATCAGCGGCGGCAATTGGAATTGTTGCAGCAGATCAACGAACAGCACGCTGCCGACCGCGGTGGCGATGCTCGCTTTGACGCCCGCATCCGCTCGATGGAAACCGCTTATCGCATGCAGTTCGCCGCGACCGATGCATTTGACATCAATCGCGAATCGGCCGCGACGCGTACAGCCTATGGCAAGTCGCATTATGCGAATGCTTGTCTACTGGCGCGCCGGCTGGTCGAGCGCGGCGTGCGGTTTGTGCAGGTCTATTACGGCAACGGTCAGCCGTGGGATACGCACAATAATCACAACGACCAGGTGCGGCGTCTTTGCAAAGACATCGATCAACCGACTGCCGCATTGCTCGCTGATTTGAAGCAGCGCGGGTTGCTTGAAGATACGCTCGTCATCTGGGGTGGCGAGTTCGGTCGCACGAGCACGTCCGAAGCAGGCGACGGCCGCGATCACAATCACTATGGCTTCACGATGTGGATGGCCGGCGGCGGCGTTCGCGGCGGCCATGCTCACGGCGCCACCGACGACTTCGGCTTCCGCGCGGTGGAAGACAAAGTGCACATTCACGACCTGCACGCGACTGTCTTGCACCTACTCGGGCTCGATCATGAGAAGTTGACGTACCGCCATGCGGGCCGAGATTATCGCCTGACCGATGTGCATGGTCAGGTGGTGCGGAAGATCATCGCGTGACCGTTTGACGCCGCGGGGACAATTCCCAGCAGGGACTGGGCAATCCCCTTAAGTACCAATTTCAGGCACCCGAATTCCATCGTGTTTGTTGTGAAAGTCGCCCCGAGTCGCCTGAAAAATATCGCCGTTCTCGAGAAATACGCAAATCGCCCGGAGACTTTCGCAACACGTGCCCTGTTTCGCGCACCGGCGGATTCGACGCCATTAAGTACGTGGCGATTGCCGGCATGCGTTCATTTTCAGCTCTCTTCATTGCGGGGCCGCTCACACGCGGTTGGTGTATGCCCTGGGCGGACGATCCATTGCATCTGACAATCTGGATCAGGCTCCAATTGTCAAGCAGCACGAGGCCGTCGCGCACATCTTCGTCGGTATAGAGCAACAATGCTTCGAACACAGCGGGCAGATATCGCTCGGGTTGTTTGTAACTCAGTTCACGAAAGTAACGCCAGGATGCGCCGCCGGAAATACTTGCGAGTCTCCACCGAAAATAGTTGCCGCACTTCGCATCGTAATCGGTAAGTTCGTTCCCTTTGCGCGGTATTTGCGATGCAGCAAGGCTGCGAATCTGCTCGACGACACCGCGGACCAAACGTCGCCGGATGCAGCGATCGAAGGCAACCAAGAACCGGGCCATGAGCGCATCGTCGCCGTATTTCTCCGCTAGTTTGTAGAGTCACTTGACCAGCGGTTCGTGGCGAAAAGCATTTAGCGGCCGCGCGAGATACTCATACATTCATTGCCGAGATTACGGACATTTGTCAGCATACCACCGCGGTGCGAAGGCGGGCGAAGGCGGCCAGTTTGTCAGCATCGCAGATTTTTCGCAGTTCATCGACAAACGCGACGTCTCCCTGCTCTAGCAGTTCTTCTGCAAGCAGCCAGGTGCCGCAAGGATAGTCGGGTTGCTTGGCCAACGGAGGCAGTTCCGAGCGGAAATTGTCAAGCATGAGGAGTCGAGGATACCTTAAGGGGGTGGCGCGGCACCGTCAAGAAGTTTGCACGCCGCGACAACTGGCGGCGGGCATGTTATTATGTTAGCCATGGCGAAAGAAGCAACAACCGGACTTTCTGTGCAGCAGGCTCGCGACATGTTGCGCGCTGCCGACCTGCGAAGCACGGCGTCGCGCTTGGCCGTGCTGCAACATCTGGCCCAGTTCGATAAACCGCTGAGCCATGCGGAAGTCGCCGATGTGCTCGTGCCGCAGGGCTTCGACAAGTCGACGCTCTATCGCTGCCTGGTCGAACTCGCCGATGCCAACTTGCTGTCGCGACTCGACGCCGGCGATCATGCTTGGCGATTCGAACTCCGCCGCGGCGACGACCACGAGGCCAATGCTCATCCACACTTTATGTGCCTCGACTGCGGCAAAGTCACTTGCCTCCCGGAAGTGGAAGTGAAAATCGTTCCGACCAGCGGCAAGAAATCCGCGGCGATGGGCGATGTCACCGAGATTTTTCTGAAAGGCCATTGCACGGAGTGCAAATAGCCATTGTGATTTGCGATTGCGCATGAAGGCGTCTTTCTCACCTCTCAGGAATACGCAATGTCTAGCAAGCTGATCGATCAATACGCCGCCGGCCCCGCCCAACTGCGACAAGCCGTCGCCGGCCTGTCTCGCGAACAACTCCTCGCCCGGCCGATCCCTGGCAAGTGGAGCACGCTGGAGCTAGTCGCGCACGTGGCCGATTTTGAACCGGTGTACGTCGACCGCATGAAGCGAATCATCGCGCAGCACGAACCGACGTTGTTCGGCGGCGATCCCGATTTGTTCGCCAGCAAGCTTGCGTATCATGATCGCGAGATCGAAGAAGAATTGGCGGTCGTGGAAGCTTGCCGGGCTCACATGACGCGGATCCTGCGCACGCTGCCATCCGAAGCGTTTGAACGGAAAGGCATCCACAGCGACAACGGCCCGATGACGCTGGAGAAGATTCTGTCGAACATCGCGAACCATATTCCGCATCACTTGCCATTCCTGCAAGAGAAGCGGAAAGCACTCGGGGTTTAGGCGGGCTTCGGCACAACCTTGGGGGCAACCTGCCATGCAACGACGAACGTTTGGTTTGATCGGCGGCATTTCTTGTCTTTCGCTGACAGATCCGCGTCTCGGACTTGAGGCGAAAGAAAAAAACGAAAGTCGCAGTGGCGCTTACGCACTGACGCGGCACGTGCCGACCAAGTTCTATGACGGCAAAACCTGCTGGTGCCATCCGCGGGCGGGCATCGTGCCCGGCGCGGGCCAGGAGTGTGGGCCGCGGGTCGTGATGACCATGAACACGCTCGATGTCGCGGGCAGCGATGTTTTTAAGGCGGTCTACTCCTTTCAAACAGACGATCTTGGTAAGACCTGGACCGAGCCGAAGTCGCAGGACACGCTCGCGCCGATCACGGAGAAGATCGACGGCGAGGAACTGCCGGTGGCACTCAGCGATTGCTGGCCGACCTGGCACAAAGCGTCGAAAACGTTGCTCGGTACCGGACATGACGTCGTCTATACGAAAGCTTGGAAAGTAAAGAGCCCCAGGCCGCGGAGCACGACTTATTCCACGTATGACCCCGCGAGCAATTCGTGGTCGAAGTGGCGACGAATGCCGTTGCCGGGCGAACAATTTCGTGACGCGGGCCCCGGCTGCGTACAGCGATATGACGAAGAGGACGGCACGATCCTGCTGCCGATCTACTTTCGCTCCGCTGGCAAGAATTCGCGCGTGACGGTCGCCCGCTGCAAGTTCGACGGCCAGGAACTCACTTTTGTCGAGCATGGCAATGAATTGTCGATCAACGACAACACTCGCGGTTTGCACGAGCCTTCGCTCACACGGTTTGGTGGCGAATATTTCCTGACGCTGCGCAACGACAAGCAGGGCTTTGTCGCACGCAGCCTCGATGGGTTGAAGTATGGTCCGATTCAGCCTTGGAAATTCGACGATGGTTCGGATCTGGGCAACTACAACACGCAGCAGCATTGGGTGACGCATTCCGATGCGCTCTACCTGGTCTACACGCGCAAGGGCGCGAACAACGATCATGTCTTTCGTCATCGCGCGCCGTTGTTCATGGGGCAAGTCGATCCGAATACGCTGCGCCTGATTCGTGCGACGGAGCAGATTCTCGTGCCTGAACGAGGAGCCAGGCTCGGCAACTTCGGCGTCACGCAAGTCAGCCCGCAGGAAACCTGGGTAACCGTTGCGGAATGGATGCAGACTTGGGGGCCGAACCATATCCTTCCCGTCGACAACAAGCACGGTAGTGACGGCAGCGTGTGGGTGGCGCGGATTCAGTGGACCCAAGAAAACAAAGCGTTTCAAAGCTAACTATGCTCGGTGTTGTCGCTGTCGTCCTCCGCGGCGACAAGTTTCTCGTCATTCGCCGTTCGCAGCATGTGCGTGCGCCGGGCAGGTACTGCTTTCCCGGCGGCAGCATCGAAACGGACGAAACCGAAGAACAAGCAGTTGTACGCGAGTTTGCGGAAGAGCTCAACGCTCCAGTGATGCCCATCGCGCGACTGTGGTCCAGCTTGACCATTACGAACGTGCGACTGGCGTGGTGGCAAGTATCACTTACTCCCGAGCAGTCACTTACGCCCAATCCGCTGGAAGTCGAATCAATTCATTGGCTCACGCGCGACGAAGCGCTAGCCCTGCCGGAGTTGCTCGCGAGCAATCGTGATTTCTACGCTGCGCTGCAGCGCGGCGACTTTGAACTGCAGGGTTATTGAGTGCGCTTGGTCGTATCGGGCGCGAATAAGATGAAAATCATGCCGACCGCATAAATGAGCATCGTATAGCTCCCCGCGCGGCCGTAATTCTCTTGCAGCGCTGTGGTGATCCAACCTGCCCCGAGCACACCTGCGGCCGTCAAAATGCGGCCGAAGTTGAATGACACTCCTGAGCCTAGCGCACGGGCATGCGTGGGAAACAGTTCCGGCAGATACAGCGGCAACCAGCCGAAGAAGACGGTTGAAATAAATCCCAACGCAAACACGAACGCGGAGAAAGCATAATCGCGCGGCGTGAGATACAAGCAAACGTATTCGCCCAGCGCCAGGGAAATGAGGCTGATCAAAAAATAGGTCAGTCGGCGGCCAAGTAAGCTGGCGCCCCATCCGCCGAGCAAACTGCCGATTGTGCCACCCGAAGCACGCATGATCGCGGTGATGGCTTTCGCACTGGGATCTTCGGGGCGAACTTTCTCGGCCCACAAAATCAGCCATTGCGTCGCGCCCCAGCCTCCAAACAGCGGCACCGTGCCGACCATGATGCCGACGATGGTCAGCCGCAGCAGCGGTGGACGAAAGACGTCCCAAGTAGACAAGCCGTTTTGTTCTGACTTTGGTTTTCGCTTCGCTGCCAGCCAACTCATCGACTCTGGCACAAACAGCCAGGCCCAAATGCCGACAATCGCTGGCATGCTGCACATCAGCAGGGTCCACCGCCAAGAGTCGGCGGTTACTGGAACTTTCCAAGCCACCAGATTGAACAGCACGATCCCCACATTCGCCGAGGCGCCGAGCAAGCCGGCGAGAAAGGGCCGCGAGACATCGGCCCAAGCTTCCGAAGCCAGCGAGACACCCGTCGGCCACATGCCACCGACACCGAGACCGGAGAGAATGCGAAACACGAGCAACTGCTCGGGTGTTTGCGTGAAGTAGCCCGCGCCGGCAAACAAGCTGTAGCACAGAATGCTCAGCGACATTGCTTTCACGCGGCCAATCGTATCGCCCAAGCTGCCGAAGATCAGCCCACCTGCAGCAGCACCGAGCAGAAACGAAGCGTTATAACCAGCGACCCACGGCGGCGCCGCGCGCTTCAAAATGGCTTGTTCCGTTTCCGGCATTAGAGGAGAAGACAATGTCGGCGTGGGTGCAAGCAATCGCGACCAATTGAAAATCGAATCGACCGTCAATTGTCCGCTGCGGGCAAACTCCGTTGTCGCCGAGCGTGATGAAGCCGTCATCACGGCCATCTGCACGCCAGAAAACATCCATCCCAAGAAAGCCGCGACGAGAATCAGCCGGCGAGCACCAGCGGGCATTTCATGCGACAGGATTGGAGTGGAGTGCGGCATGTGTTTCCTGTCCCCTCTCTCAGAAGTGCCGAGGCGAGGGAGTAAGTACGGTATTTACTTATTCGCGGCCTTAAACAGATTCAAGGTAATATGTGCCTGCCCCTGATGATGCCCTTCGTGCCACACGAGAACGTGCAGCACGTCGAGCAAGGTCCACTTTCTCTCGGCAAGCGCTGGCGGCATCCAACCGAGTTGCGTGTCGCCGAATTTGCTCAACGTTTCCAGCAAATGCTTGCGGCTGTGCATCAGCACTTCGCGAATGGTCGCTGCGGCAGGAAGATCATCGTCTGGCGTGCTGCCACCTTTGAAGCGCGGAATGAGTTCCGCGTAATCAGGCTTTTGATCGGTCAAACGCTCGGTAGCAAACAGTTCTTCGGTCAACCCGATGTGCATGAGTTGCCAGGCGATGTGAGCACGGCCGGGACCAGGACGATATCCAAGGATCCGCTGCGGATCGGGCTCTTGTTCGATTTTGTCGAGCAGGCCCAAGGTACGCGGGCGGTTGAATTGCATGACTGCGATCAGGGAATGAAGCGTGCTCATTTCTGTTCTTTTCGTTTGAAGGTAATTTTTCGTTCGTTCGCGGCAGATGAAGTGCCTCGGACTGTTTGCGAGCGAGTGTATCGAGAATTCTGCAGCAACGACAGCCAACGACCGAGTTGCAAATTCGACTGCTGAGCGGAATCGCACTTTAGTGCGATTCCCGCCGAATCGATTGACTTCCCTAAGATGCATGGCTCACAATAGCAGTAACGAGTGTGCTTTAGAGGGATTTTGTCCCGCCCTTTAGCTATTGGCTGCAGGAGAAAATGTGACGGCAATCCTGGAACACTTGTCGAATTGGCCTGCGAGGCAGTTTGAGTACGAAGCAGTGCTTGACCTCTATCGCAATCGTCTACCGCTTGCTCGGAGCGAGGAATTGCGGCGGCAGATTGCCGCGGATCGGCGATGGCAGAGCCACTGGAACTCGATTCGCGATCTTGAGTGCGAGCGCGACTCCGTTCGCGCTGCGGCGGCGGAATTGATGGCGTTCCCAGTGCAACAGGCGAGCGAAAAATGCCGCGTCGTCGCTGCGACGGGTGGCGAAGTGCTCTGGCCGCTAGTGCTGCCGAACCAGGGCGCGCTTGACACGCGTCTGGGCAACGCAGAAGAAATACACCAGCATCTCGACGACTGTGTTTATTGCCGCTTGATGACAGCTGACTTGCGAGCGGAACTTCTCCGGCAACAAAGCCGATTGCCACCTGGCGAGATGACGCTACGCGATTGGTTGCTTGATCATCATATCCGCGAGTCGCTCACGGCCATTACGCGGCAGCTGTTGCCATCGCGCGAAGAATGCTTACAAGAAGTGCTGCAATTGCAAGCCGCGCTTAAATTGTCGCAGGCAGCCCGAGATCATTTCTGGCTGGCGAACGAGATCTCTGTCCTCAGCCGCTCTGTGAGTCAGTGTGTCGCTGCCGAAGCATACTTTTTCCTCGCAGCCGGGGCGCGGCCAGCAGGGCCCTCACCGGCTAGTCCCACCTGGTACACCAAGCTGTATGCGCCACCAGCAGTTTTGCAGTGGAACACGACACCCGGCGAACATGAATTTCAATTACAGATGCGCGTCTTGCCCGGCGAGGAAATCCTCAGCCGCCAATTAAAGGCTCCCTGTTATCGCTTGACTGCCGAAGAACGAGGCAGGATTCCCACGGGCAAGACCGTTAAATGGTCGGTCGCCGATTTTGGAGAACCGGTTTTTGCTGCGGTCTTTGTCGTGCTCGGCGACGAGGAACAGGATCAACTGCGGGACCAATGCGCTGAGGAACTTCCTCCTTCTTTGATCAACAATCTCTCACTTTCGGCCAAATTGTGGGATCACGAACTCTATGACTCCGCAATAGAAATGCTGCGCGACCTGCAGCGGCGGTATTGCCAGGGCGCGCCCGGATTTGTCGTGAATCGGATGCTGGCCGGAGTTTGGAACTCAGTGCGAGAAAAATTAAAAGATCGCAGGATGGACGTGCCCGAAAGCGACTGGGCCAACGAACACGTCACCAAGGCATTGGAAGCTGCTTACGAGGCTCTGCCGAATTGAACGCGTCACCTTGCTGACTGGAGTGTCGCTGATGTACCTGCGCCTGCCACATGAAATGGTTGCCAGATTTTTCTGGCTCGCACTTTTCGCAACATTCCTTGGCTGCTCCAACGACAGTCCGCGCGGGAAATGGCACCTGCCCCAGCCTCGCCCCGTGAGCAACACTAGTTCGTCGATAACGCCGCAACCTGCCGTGTTGCGGCCCGCTGCCAACAGCGCGGGGGCAAGTCCCTCACCCGTCGCTGCGAAGAATCCATTCGAGCCGCGAAAGCTTCCGGTTGCGAAGCTCCCGCGCAGCCCGGCGAACTTTGCCGATTGGAATCAAAACAAAGTCGTGCAATGGAAGACAGACCTCGGCGAAGGTGGCCTGGAACTGCCGCTCGTAGCCGAGTCGACTCGGCAGATTCCAGCCGAACATCGTTTCACGCGCGTCCTTGGCATTTACTTGCCGCCGGAATCGGAAGACATTGTTTTCATCGGGACCTATGATCCCGCTCGGCCGCAGCTCGATCCCGAAGACTTGCTCGATGCACTCGCCGTTGCCTATCGCACGTGGTGGCAGGGTGAGCAGCGAGCGGTGAGCATTGATCCTCCGCCCCCACCCAAGACATTTGCCAATCCCCACAACGTTCGTTTCTTCGGCGGGATCGGCGGAACAAATGTCGGCTTTGTCGCGTTCGAGTCCGATAGGCTGATGAAATGCCTTTCGCTGGGCGCCGACAACATCACCAAGCAACCGTTCACTTGCAATGTCGCTGGCTTTCAAAACAAATTTGCCTTGTTGCGAAAGTTTCCCGGTACGGGAAACAGTCAGCACCGTTTCTGGTTCGAGCCGAAGTCACCACGAGCAGCCGAAGCCGGTGGTCGCCGCCTGATTGTCGCTGAATCAACCCTGCGTGTGCAGACCAAGGATGAATCCTCTGGAAAAGATGTTGCTGCTGACCAGGCCTCGCAGGCATTCGCCGATCAGCTGACAGATCACTTCGATGCGTATGCGGCGGATGACAACCTGGAAGTGTTTTCGCGGATGCACGCCCACGCAGTGCTGTTTGCCATTGCGGGCAAGTTGCAAGGCGAGGCAGCCGAAAAAGCGGGGAGTAATGCACCGTCGAACCGAAACCCCCATCTTCCAAGTTGGCTGGCCGCAGGACATGCGGTCCGCAAGGTAAACATTCTCCCCACGACACCCGCGCTAAGTCGCACTGAGGCAGGAAGCACGCTTCGTAGCTTACAAACCATTACAGGGGGCGTACGACTCGACGCCGACCATCCTGCTGCATGGGTGAATTCTCCCGCCGAAGCGATTTTTAGTGAACTGCAAGAGCAAATGAGCAAGGCGCCGCAGTCGCGCTATTGGCGCTGGAATGCCCGCGCGCAGTCGTATGGAGCAGTGCGATTGGGAAAGAACGCGGAGTTGAAGGCCTGGCATCAAGACTTCACCACGCCGCACGTGCAGTTGATCCGAGAAACGGTGTCGCCATCGGGTCCATTCGCCAGCGAGTTGGGTTCTGCCTGGAAACTTCGCCTGCCGCGATTGCAGTTTTCGCAGGAGACCAGTCAGACAACCGACAATGTCGTCTGGCCCGCCTATGCCCGCGTTGAGAATGGCTTGGGTGAGACGGTAATTCTTTCTCAGCCCGGCAGCATGAGAGTCCAAGGCGGAACAGTTACCAACACTTTGACCAGCCGCGATGGCCGTCGCGGCGCGTTGTTCTTCAAGAACGGAATTGTCTATTACGAAGGCGATGTCCAACTCCAGGAGCAGAACGGCCTGGCGATTATGCCAGCAGGAACCGGTTCGAGAGCCATTTTTTTCGGGCGAGATGCAGCAGATACAGCGAGCGCACTTTCCGCTGAGGCGAAGTATCGCGCTGAACGAGTGCAAACGTTTGCAGCTGCCACCGTGGAGTATGCTTACGATCAAAGCCGCTTGAAAACCATCGCAGTTTCTCCCACTGCGGGCGGAGCAACGCAAACTATATTATCATTTCAACACGATGCCCAGGGACGCATCAGCGAAGCCGTCTCGAACAGCGGCGAGACCCGTTTTTATCGCTATGGGGCAGAGGGCGAGCTGTTGCATGTCTTTGACAAACTCGGGCAACGCCTTAGCTACCGCTATGACATTGACACAAGCAATCTCGTCGCGTTGGGCGCTCGACTGAGCGGGCAGATGCCCGACCTCGCGCAAATCGCAATCGAAAACGAGTCGCCAACTCGTGCGGAAGTTCGGTCCGCTTCGCCACGGTTGCAACTGATGGAGGCATTTGCAAATCGATCCCCGCAACAGCTCATCTCTGTCGATGGCGGCGAGCATTCGACGATCCCCAATTTGGAAGACCGGCATGGTTTGTCTTCACAAGAAGTCGATCAACTCTACAAAGTGCCGCTGAAGAAGATGATGAAGAACGAAGCCGAGGTTATTCTCGTGAGCGGCGATATTGATACACGACACCAGTTGGCGGCTGTGGTCGCCGAAATTGACCCGCAGAAAGTGGTCGTTGCAACACAAAATCCGCTGGCCGCAGCGCCGAAGCTGGCCGACGACGGAACAGCACCTCAGCTGAATAATCGCCTGAAGTTGATCTCGGCAGAAGAATGGTTCGACAAAGATGCGACCATCAAGGGTAGTGCAACCCCGCTGCGACCGGTGATGCGCTCGCTCATCGATCAACTCAACGATTCAAAGGCGGACATCGTACTTGTCGCGGGCCATCGTGATGAACCTTTGCTGGCGGGTCTCACTCAGGTTCGCAATGAGGGAGGAATCGCGGGGAAGTGTGTCATCCTGCTTACCTGCTCGACCAGATCGCCGAAGAGCGACGCCGGACTTGTCGAAGAGATCATCGAAAACAATGCCGTGCTTACGGTCAGCCGATCACCACGGTTGCTCAATCAACAAGAGTTACCGGAGATCATTGAGAAGATCAGAGCGGGCCTGCAGCAGTTAGAGCCGCAAGTATCGCCCAGCGATATCCTGCGCGCCATCAATCAAGCCCTGCAAGGGATCGAGGGGGTAGAACTCCATCACCAGGCCCGCACTCGCTCCAAGGAATCGCGGCAGATGGCGATCAAGCGCTCTCGGTCGCCGCAGCTTTCTTCTTCAGGGCCTTGCTGATCGCCGAAAACTGTACCCGGCAGTTGGGCAAATTATTTTTGAGTTCGGTGCAAGCTCGCTCACTAATCTGCGTCATCCGCAAATCGAGGTCGACGAGTGATTGCAATGGCTTAAGCGACTCGAGCCCCTGATCGGTGATGCGCGTGCCGCAAAGTCCCAGCCAACGAAGTTTCGCATTTGGCTCAAGCAACGCCAGGCCACGGTCGCTGATTTGCGCGTAGCTCAGGTTTAGTCCAGTCAACTGCTGCAGCCAGGTCAATTCCCGCAGGGTGTCGTCACTCGTATGCACGGGAAAATGGACGGTATGGAGCGTCGGGCAATCTGCCAATTCCGCAAGCTCTCGCCGTGTCGCCAAAGTCTGGCGAAAATCCACCACGATGAGTTGTTGCTCCTCGTTGAACTGCAGCTTGGCTCCCATGCGCATCAGCCGTTGCCAGTCTTTCGCTGCAGTCGGTGCATTCTGCGTTGCCGGAGGCTGCCGCGAAGATGTTTTTGCAGGACCGCGACCTTCGGAAACTTTGGTGGCGACGCTTGGATCAACCAGCGTCCGGAGCACTTCATCGCCGCGCGCGAAGAAGTCGCTGGCATACACATGGCGCACCTGCCAACCTGCTTGTCGCCAGCGCGCTTGTGCCAGAAAACTATGTCGCAAAGCCTCTGGCGATAAAACGTGCTGGCCATAGCATTGCACCGCAATCGGCGCCGCAAGGTCGGCAATGATCAATGTTGGCTGCCAACCGACCTGGCTCACGATGGTCTGCCGCACAGGGAAGTTGCGATCCAGCAATCGCCGAGCCACCTCGCTGCGAAAGGCGGCATCCTCGTTGATTTGTGCTCCGTCTTCCATAAACGGCAATACGGGTAGCGCAAGAGGATCTAACGGCGGCAACACGCTGGGATTGACCCCGCAGCGCGATAAAACATTCTTCCAGGTCAACGGTTCCTTGTCTGTCAGCTGTGCTGGCTTTGCACTGGAGACTTGCTCCAGAACAACGAACTGCCGCCCCGCAGCAAGAAGCATCAATTCGCACGGATCAAGCTGGCGATCTGTGAGCAACAGCACGACGTCGAAGGGCGGCTGCTCGCAGTTGAGCGGCGTGCTCAATACGTCAGCAGCTACTGCAGCCCAGCAACAGCCGGGAATCAATTGTTCGCAGCGAGGCAGCTGGTGGTTGGCTTCGTGCGTGGCAGCTAACGATTGACTTGCGGCGAGTTGAATTACTACGCGCGAGGTTGCAGCCATGATCTCGGCATGACGGTGATGCAGCGTGTTGGCGTTTCTGGCCGAGGAAAACTCCCGCAACCAGCGATACGCCTGCGACCAGACCCAGGCTGACCGAGCGGCAGGCAGACGCGTCCTCCAGACTTCATCCGTCGCTGTGGCCTGAAGTTGATGAGCAAAGCCCGGCATTGTCTCAACCAATCGCGCGACAAGTTCTTTCGCACGTTGGCGGCGTTTTTCGTGCTGAATCTGCTGCGCAATTTGCTGAAGAGCCCGTTGATAATCAGCCGCGTTGCAGGCTTGCAGCGCCGAAATTACTTGTCGCACCAATTGGCTGCCCGGATGCTGCTGGGCGAGCTTCTCCAGAACTTCCAGCGGTGCTTTGAAGGGGTGAGCCAACTTGGGTTGGCGCATTTTGGCTACATAGGCTTCGAGGTTTGCAGCAAATGAGTCTAAAGCGGCCGGGTCGGTCGAAACTGGCAGTTCAACGGGTTTGGCGCCCGAGCCACTGAATAAGCCAGCCACTTGGGCCTTGGCGATGGTATAAGGTTCCAAGGTGGGAAGCAATTTCCCCAGCGTCGATTGCAAAGCCAACAGCTTCGCTTGCTGGTCGGCCAATGAATCGGACTTTGGAGCGGCGATCCCTTTCCAATCCTGCCAGGTCAGCTCCAACGTTTTCTTGAGCTCTAGCCACTTCAGAATTAGTTGCAACTCGGGCAAACGATAGCAGGGTTTGTTGTCGATTCGCACATGCTGCAGTTGCTTACGCCAGCGAGCCACCTTCCAATCAAGCCACGAACGGACCCAGGAAAGAGATCGGCCCCCTTTCAAATGCTTGCTCATTTCATGCAGTGCTTCACGCAACTGCTTCTCTGATTCCTGCGTCTTGACCTCGACGGTGCGACTACCGATTTCATCGATCACCGGTTTCAACAGCGGAATGACGCGATCCAATTTTCCTTTGCGGCATATCCAAGCGTCACTCCCCGCCATTGTTTGTGTGACTGCTGTTTGTATCCAACCTTCGAGCTTGGGCAGTTTGCGCAGCGAGGCCGCCGCCTTGCGGATGGGATCAACCGTTGCCGCCACCAGGTTGACATCGATTTTGGCAGCTGCTAGCGCTGCGGCCTGGCTCGACTCTGCTCCGCTGGAACGGAGTTGCCGCTCCTTTGACCATTCACCAACCAACTTCTGCACCAGGGATACGTCCGGCAGTTTGCGCAATTGCTCGATCAAATCAGCAGATTCTGCTCGTTGACCCGCTGCTTCCGTGGCCCACCATGAGCGAAGTTCCTCCAGCTGAGTCGCCGTGAGTGGAATTTCCTCGCCGTCATTCATGGAAGTCCCGAGCCAGCCATCGCGAGCTTGATGCTGCTCCACATACCTTCCGATTGACGACGGGCTGCCGCTCAACCCGGATAGAGCGACTGTCTGAGATTCTGCTTCGATCTGTGCGATCAGCGCGTCTTCCGTCTTGTTGCGCAGTTGATTGAGGTTCTCTAATTCTCGCTCAAGCTGCACCGCCGAGTATGCTTGGGATTGTTGCTCTGATTGAGCGGCGGGCGTGGAATCAAACATTCGCAGCGCTGGTGAAAGCTTCTCAACAATCGCTTGCAGATTTGCGGCGTTGTTGGCTGTGAGCAAGATCCGGTGTTGTCGCTGCAGGTGCTGGCACAGCAGATTAATGGCGCAGGTCAACCAGTCATTGCGAGAACCTTGAATGTAAGTGATCGGCTGCGCCGCAACTGCTGCGTAGAGCGGCTCTTCTTCGGGCAATGAAATAAAGGGAAGAAGGGATGCAGAATGATTTGGCGACGGAACGCTCGCTGAAATTGTCCCTGCCCGGATGCCCGCGCGGAAATGACTCCACGCCGCGGACGTCTCGCCCGGAGCTTCCAGCGGTTGATCCAACTGCTCGCGAGCCCAGCGCAAGACGCGTTCGGTCCAATCAGTCGAGGGCCCAGCTGGAATTGCCCTTGCTCGCTCCGCCGCATCACAGACTGCGTTTAACAGCGCTTGCTCCGCTTGCTCGGGGCAGGTTGGGTCATCAGCTTTGGCAGCGCGGTAGAGCATGGATCAGCGATCGCCGAAATACCTCTTGGAGAGAAACGATTCGGCCGCTCACCGCGCGCCGACTTCCAACTTCTTCGCCTTCCGCAAATCGCTCGTAGCCTGGACGCGGTCGCCGAGTTCGCGGTAACAGCGCGAACGTGCGAGGTAAACAAACGGATATTTGTTGAGTCCGTCGTTGAGCATTTGTGTGTATTGATCAATCGCCAGCTTGTGCTTGCCCGCCTGTTCATAAGTCTTGCCCAGTTGATACCGGGCAAACTCATGATCTGGCTGTTGGCTGAGCGTTTGCTTGAAATCCGCAATGGCTCCTTCGATTTCTGTGGCAATTTTTTGGCGTAGCAGGCCCCGGTGGTAATACGCTTCCGGAAACTCCGCACGCAGCCGAATTGCTTCGGTAAGATCGGCAATGGCTTCCAGGGGCGACGAACTGAGCTTGGTAATGGCTCGCTGAAAAAACGACGCTGCAAAATCAGGCTTACGATTGAGCACGTTCATTACGTCTGACTCGGCTTGCTCCAATTGACCATTCGCCGCGTAGGCCTCGCTGCGCAATCGGAAAGCTTCGATGTGATGGCCATCGATTGACAAGACTTGCGTGAAGTCTTCAATTGCAGCCAGCAATGATTGCTGGGCAAGGTGTGCCGTGCCCCGATGAAAAATTGCGTCAATTGCCAGGTCATCGGTGCTCGACAGTTGCAGCGATGTGGGCGGATTCAGCACCGTTGTAAAGTCCACAATGGCCGCAGCATGATTGCCGTTTCGCAAATGCGCGAGCCCGCGGTGGTAGGTGTAATACCGACGGGGCGTGCGCGCATCGTCAAACGAATCCACCACTTGCAATGCTCGCTCGAACGCCTGCACTGCCTTGTCGTGTTCCCCTGTCTGACCGCGGAGCGATCCCAAAGTGAACAAGGCATCAGCCATCTGCGGGTCCAGTTCAAGAGCCCGTTCGATGTCTTCAATGGCCGGCTGAATTCGCTGCCGTTTCTGCTGGACCAATCCGCGGTGGTAAAAGGTGGCTGCCAGTTGCTTGCGCAAGTCTGGCTGCGGTGGAACCGTGCCCGCAAACGTGTTGATCACGCGGCCAAAATCATCCACGGCCGATTCGTATTTGCCCTGCCGCGCGGCAACGAGTCCCCGGTGGAAATGCAGCATCATGACTTGTGGAGGCTTGAGCCACAGGGCGCGGCTGTACGTCTCAAAAGCCTTGTCAAATTCTTCCAGGTGTTCGTGAGCCTGCGCGAGTTCGATCAAGTAGGTCGCATTCTTGTGATTGACGAGATCGCTGGCCTTTTGCAAGTGTGTGATGGCTTGCGAAAAGTCTTCGCGCGCGGCCAAGCTCTTGCCGTGCTTGAACTCCATCTCAGCAAAGTTGTGAATCTCGCGAATTTGACGCTCCGCCTCGGTTTCGGACCCGTTGGTATTCAGCCGTGATCGACCATGGCCGAATCCGTTGCGCGAAGTTGAGGAAGATTGGTGCATCTCTTATTCTCCAACTGGGGGTAGTAAGTTCATGAGTTCGTTCAATGGCAGACCTTGCACCATGCGCACAAGGACGACCAGTCCACGTTTGTCACCTTCATCCGGCCAGTGGATGGTGCGAAAACGCCAGGGTGTTTGTTGCGACAGTTGCTGTGCGGTGGCTGCCATTTGCAGCCGCGAGTCGACCATCGCCGCGCCGGTATCCAGCGAAACGGGCGTTGCTGCGACGGGCCACATCGGGGCCAGTTCCCGTTCGAAATAGCGGCCGAGCCACGTCGCTTGCGGCTGCAACAAGAGCATCAAGTGCGACCAGTCGTGCTCCTTCAAGTGACTGCTCAGCCACCTTTGCACGCACCGCAGTGTGAACATGCGCGCCAGGTTACTTCGATGGAGATTTGTTGGTCCCTTGGCGATTTCTGACTTAATGAAATCCGCCCAATCATTGGGCAGGCCGCCACGCGCATGCAGATAAGGGCGACACGCCGCGGCTAACTTGTCTTGCCATTGTGCATCGATGACATCGAGAAATGTTTTTTCTTCACCTGAGTGGTCCGACCAATCGGAATTATCGCGCCCCGCCAACTGGTCGTGTTTACTACCCAGCGCGCGTAACCATTCCAGCGTATCGAGCAGACAGATATCCACTTCCTCGCTAACCGAGAACGAGGCGGGAATGTCGCGCAACTCGGGTTCGAGCGGCCGCTCGGATCGCCCGCAGGAATGCGTATCGGTATGAGGCCAGATCAACAACGTGATTCCGCCGCCAACGAGCAACACCCCTAACCGCACGGCATGTCCTGCATATTCGTGCGAGAACGCTTCGGGCCAGGGATAGGGAGTGTTGCGCAGATCGACGTCCCATTGCAAAATGGCCCAGGCTGCAGAAGACGCAAGCACCGTCAGCCAAACGAACCGCCACAAACCAAAGGAGCCCGGAAAATAGGCTGGCGGCAATTGTGTTACGGTGCGTATCTTTGGCCCTTCGGGCTCGGGACCCGCCAACAGCCCCTCTAACGATGTGTCGCTTACGTCTTGAGGAGTGATCAATCCAGGTGTGTGCATCGGCTGATACAACGCCAACCCGGCGGAGACGGCAGCCAGCAGGCCAACGGAAATAAACTCGGCCGGTTCAATGTTGGGATTCGCCATGCGAAGGGAATAGATCGTCAACCCGATACCTAACAGAACCAGCATTATTCCTCCCAGCACAAACCCTGCCGACGGCAATTCTCGCGCAGTAATTCGGGGGATAGGGCGGCCGGCGCGATACCGCTTGTACTCTACTTGCTCGGTGCTGACATTCAGGCGGCCAACCCAGGTCTTATAGATCTGCTCAATGCTCCACGGACTGGGAGCCATATCGACGGTCAGACCACCGACAAACATCACGGCCAGACTCGCGATCAAAGGCCAAAGCGCACCACCATGAACGCAACAGCCAAATACAGCGCCGACAATGATGATTGCCAATCCCCAGATCAGCCGGTTCTTGTGAACTGGAATTGGAAATCGCAAATACTCCCTAGGCTTGCACGACTGCACCTCAGGCACGACATTGCGCGGCCGGCCGAAGTCGTCGACACGTTCTACCTGCGCGCGAAGTTCCTTGGTTACGCGGCGCCGGTCACGCAGTCGCTCCTGCACATGCACTCTGGTGTGCAACCTGACAATGGCAGGCTCTAATTTTTCTGCCAGGCGGACAATTCGTGAGACCTGGTTCTGCCGGGCTACCAACGTCACGGCTTTGCCGACCTGATTCATCACGGTTTCACGAATTTGCGTAACATCGGCCAGCGAATGGTCCCGTTGCACGAGTGATTCGATCTGCTGCTCGAATTCCTTCACTGCTTGCTCAGCCAATTCATCGTCTTCGCGTGGATTTGCATTGTTAAAAAGCGCATCACCTAGCAGGACGTCCGTGACTTCCTCGGCAATGCACTCAATGCCGCAGGTGACATGGCGAATGGCAAACGAACCCAATACCTCGCGAAACTCTTGCCCTTCGGTCAGCCGCGCTTGCTCGTGCATCCGCAGCCAGCGTCGATCGGGACTGAAGCCATGTTGCAACAAAAATCGCGCTGCCAACACGCACAGGCTTTCAGGACTATCGAGCCAGGCCCGCCGGCTGTTGACGCCGTCGAGCAGATATGCGCGATGAAACAGACAACCAAAGGTTTCGTTTTGCGCGTCATGAGCTGCGACGATCTCCGACAGCCCCAGGCGCCAACTTTCCGCGTTCTTTTGTTCCGGCAACGAACTGCGTCCCGTCAGCAGGATCGCAGTCATTTCGAAGTGCGTCGTCTCCTCGGTGATCGCCTGCGCGAATCGAAGCGCGCCGATCACCGCTGCCCGATCTCGTAGATCAACCAACAGATAGACTTCATAGGTTGTTTCTGGCGCGACACGCAACTCGTCACGTCCGCTGGCCAGCGGGCAGATTTTGCGCAACAAATTGGCAGCCTCGCGGCGTCCTCGATCATCCGTCGGACCGACGACTCCACTCCAGAGATGCTGCGGTGGACCCTCGCTGCGATCATTGATCCCAAAGAAAGCCGAAGTGGCCAAATCGTACCGCGAACTCTTGGGCTGCGTTTCTTCGTCGCTTTGATCAGACGAGTTGCCCCGAGAGGCAATTTCCGCCAGTCCGTACTGCCCGCGGATTCGCACCCCCAAATCCTCCGCCACCGTTGGCAACAGTTCGAACACACGCCGGCCAAGCTCACCGGCGGTGACAATGACCACCGGATTCGCTGGTGCTGTGCGTCGATGAGAAGGATCGTAGTTCATGCTGCGAAATTATCCTGCGAGCTAGGTGCCGACCTTCACCTTTACAATCCCCGACTGGCCTCGTAGTGCATGATCAGGTCGTCATACGCGTCGCGCAGGGCAAAAAAGCGACTTTGCACTGTCGCGGCGAACAACGAGACCTGCGGAATCAGATAACTCTTTAGCAAGCCATTTTCGATCCGGTCCATAATCGGATCGCTTAGTTTCGGCAAGTACTGCAACTCCTCGATCGGATACTTGCGGATGCTGTCGATCATCAACAGGCATTCCGGACGCGCGGTTTGAATACGCGAGTGGCATTCCATGCCGTCTTCCTGGCTGTCGAACTCTTGATAGTCCTTACAAGCCTGGGCCACTTCGGAGAAGAAGGGGCGGAGCAGGGCTTCAAATTGCGCCAGATACGACAACGTGTGGTCCGCTCGCTGGCGAGTCGCCTGGCGAGTTTCCTGCTCCTTCCGCTTATCCGCCTGCGCGTCCTCAGCTACTTTCTCCAGAAATCGCTCATAGAGTTTGTGCCACTGGGGATCGAGCCACAGATCTTCCTTTTGGAAGACATTCGGCTCCAAATAGCGCTTCTCGGCGGTTTCGTATTCATCGAGATTATCGAGCGCCGGCAAACAGAAGCCGATGCCGAAGTTCATCAGCTGGAGGTATGTTTGCGTTTTTCTTGCATATTCATTGTCGATCATCGCGCCGCGAAAATCGCTGCCAACAATCGCCTTCAGCAGCACCGGCAGGCAGGAATTGTCGGGATATTGCGCAACGACCACGCGCATGGAAGAGTCGTGGCGGCCAGTTTTGTTGATCGCAATTTTCGGCGTTAACCGTTTGCAGATCTTCTGCACCGATTCGAAGAGCGGATGCGACGAGGCATCGCTCGGATCTGCCATCCGAAACTTGGCGTCTAACGCCAGGTCGCCATACTTCGACATCCAGTCGTCAATTTTTGGCTTATGCGCCTTCATCACGCTTGTCAGACGCTGCACGGCAACGTCATTTCCATTCACCGAGTGATTTCCCTTGCTCGCGCTCTCGACATAGTCCTTGACGATGTCTTGCACGATCCGATCCAAGCGGTCACCTGGCTCCCGCAAAGGGGACTTGGGATCTTTGGGATGCCGCAGTTCGAACAACGAAATGGAGTACGCCGAAGCGCCTGGATTCTTGGCCTCCGGCTGTTTGCTCGAGCCATTGCTGTGGTGCTCGCCGTGCTCTTCCTCTTCTGTGTGCAGTTCAATTAGTTTGGCAGCGTCAGACAAGTTTCGCAGTTCCTGCACACGCGGCCTGACAACTTCTTCGACCAACTGCCGCAAAGCTTCGCGATACCACTTCTCGGCCATCGACATCTTGATGGCCTTGTTCTGCCGCGGAAACGGCTTGCCTTCCTTCGGCTGAATCTCCTGATTGACAAATTGATTCAGCGACTTGGCAAACGTCCTGACAAGTTTGTCGTTATCCATACCTTGGCGTTTTGCGCGTTCACGCTCCGCACGTGCAACCAACGACGCGCAGATTTCGCGAGTGATGGATTCGATCGACTTGCTCGGCCGGTCTGCTTCTTGAGCCAGCAAGCGCGACAGCACTTTTTCATAAACGTGTGCATTGGCGAGCAGGGGATACTTGATTTCCTCGCCACGCTCGTCCTTCTCATTGCCGGTGAGTGGCTTGCCGCTTTGCAGCTTTGCCTGCAGATGCGCGCGTACCCGACGCAACCGCTCTTCGTAGACCTTCTTGATTCCTGCTTGAACTTCGGTTGCGACCGTCTTGTTGAAATGCTCTTCCACTTGCGTGATGAAATGGCGCCACGCGGAACCACTCGAGTTGCCGGCAGCGTCGGCGGTGGGCTGGTAACGGGACATGGAAAATTCAGCGATGCCGACGGACTTTAGATCGGCTTCGAATATCTGTTCCGGCTTGAGTTCCGCTTGCACGTACTCGCTCAGTTGCTGACTGATTTCTTCTTCAACCTTCGGCGAATCAAACCTCGCTTCAGTACTCGCGCCGATGCCGTCCAGCAGCCATTGACGCATTAGTCCGCGCATGCGGTTGTCGGTCTTCGGATGTTGCACCGTGCCATAGGCGAGGCCGTAGCTCGAGAAGCACATCATGCGCTTGGTCTGCGAGTCTTTGGTCGACAGAATGTCCAAGTGCTTGTTGTTCAGATCGGAAAAGATCGGCTTTGCAGCTGGTTCGATCACCATCGAGCGAACCATCCGCGCAATTAGTTGAACCAGTTCAGTACGCGAGCCGCCGCCATCGGAGCTGTGGCCATTGACCAGATAACACGCGTCGAATGGGGCGTTTTTGTTGCTGAATTCGCGAATCGTTCCCCCCGGATACTCGACTTCCACCGAGGGCCGACGACTGTCCATGAAGAATTCGATCTGCTTCAACACGCTGTGCCCCACGGCGCGCAGCTTGTCCATGATGGTCCGCGTCTCGATGCGGAACGCTTCGGGCAAGAGCAAATGCGCGAAGACCTCGGGCTCGCGATTGAACGCTTCGTTTCCCCAGTACTGCAGGGCATAGGCCATATCAAGCAGCATGCCGGAACCTGTGCCACCGCAAACGCTGCTGATCACGTGCACGACGGGACTGCTCGACAATTCATATTGTCCAACGGGCGCAAGTGAGGCAACCTCTTCACGCAGCGTGCTCTTTCGCAGCGCATCGAGCCGTTCGAACACTGCGCGGTAAATCACTCGCTCCCATGTTTCGAAAAACACCACGCGGCCCAGTCGGCTGATTCCCTGGCAACCGCGTTCGACAATCGCCGACGGGAGGTCGAGACCTTCGAGGATCCGCAGCGCCGGATGAAACGCAGGGAAATTGCTGTAGTCTTTGATGATGTCGCCGACATGAATGTCTTCGAACACATTGTAAAAATCAGCCTTGGGAAACTGATGCGTGATGTGATCGACATCCTCCATTTCGTCGGAGTCGATCGCCAACAGTTTGATGAATGGCGGAATACCACCGTACATCTCGCGCAGTAGCTGATTGAACCACTGCAGAGCACAGCAGCCAGTGCCTCCCAATCCCACAACGAGCGTGGGGCGGACCGAGAGCAAACTGCCGTGCTTCGCAATGCGAACCGCCTGGCGATTTTTTGAATTGGTGAAGATGGGTTGATTCATGGCGAAGTCATCTCCTCAGAATCTTGGCTGGGCACGGGTCGGGCGGTTATGGGAATGAAGAGGCTTTTAGGTCAGACGTGTGGAACTATCGGACGGCTCGTCCTGGAGTTCGAAACTGTCTTCGGGATCGAGAGAATATTCATTCGACAGGTCGACATAAGAGTCCCTGATTGACTCGTCCATTTCCAAATCGGCTTCGTTGCTATCCGCATCGGAACGTTCTGTCGCTGTTGTGGCCTGTGTAGTCTTTGCTGCTTTGCGAGTGGGAAAGTGAATCACTGGTGGCAGCCATTCCAGAGTGAATTGAGCGGTGCGGCTGGCCGTGTCGGCGAAATCGAAGGGGAGTTCATCGTCGTCATCTGACGGTGGCGGCGGAGTTGCGGCCATGTTGCCAGGCAGGGTCAATTCGATTTGCAGCAATCGGAAATCGCGGGGAGTTTCATTTTCATCGATCTTTAACCAGACTCCCGGTTTTAGATTCCCACCGAGGTTCTGGCTGGTTTGGCTGGAACACGAGCCCGGCAAGCTGCTGCACAGCTCTAGGCCTTGACGCGTGAACGCAAGTCCTAAATAGTGTGCGGGTCCAGGAGTGCCGTCCTCCGTCGCTTCGTGAAAAGTAGCCCACTCGGCGTACCGGAACTCGAATCCCGCCAGCAACCCTGTCAGCCCAGGAAAGCGAGGCCGCCCCGCGTCAAACCGGGCAATGTGCACACCAAGTGCAGAAGGTGGATCGAACGTTTCACCAGTCTCGCACATGAGGATCACCTCACCAGCGCGGCCTTGTAACCAAGGCTTCATGGCTGCTGCGAGTTTCTTTCGCTCTAAGGAAGCCAGAAAGAGCCAGGCCGCCAAGCAGGCAGCCAGTGCGACGAGCAGCAATGCCAGCACCAAGACAGCAATGAACGGCCATGGAGTGTACGACGGAATCAGGAACTCGAGGCGAGTTTCTTGCCATTCCTCCATGCCATCTTTCAGGGTGATCTGCTCGACGATGCGCAGTTCTCTGGAGTTGCCATCAGTAGGCCAGAACCAATGCGGTGGCTCAACTTCAAGTTGAAAACACTCGTCCGCCAACGCAGGTGTCGGAAGCTTGAAATCTTCCTCGCCGTTCGCGTCGTTCAGGACGAGAATATCCTCCGCTGTCTCGGAAGATCGCGCCGCACTGCGAAGGCGACGCAAGAGCGCGTCATCCAATTGTCCTGCCGCCGACTTCTGCAAAAAGATTCTCCGCACATCAACTTCGTGCGGGCCACCTTGAGTTGGCTTTTTGAACGAAGACGTGAAATCGAGGTCGACGTTACCCGTGCCCGGCACTTGATACACCTGCACGCCATTGGCAGAAGACGAACTCATTCCTGCGGGAGCAGATTGCGGTGCTTGGAAAGCTACGTTCAATCGCGGGGGCTGCAAGCCATTGGGTACCAGTGTTGCTGGCCAATTCCGATGATCGACATCTTTCTCAAATCCGGCCGCAGTGTTTAAGTTCAGGTGAAAAGAGACCGGCAAGCTTTTCACGGGCTGCGACTCTGACAAAGTGAACGAATCGGGCAACAGCGGCAATACCTCCGCTCCGCTCAGCTTGAGCCCCTTTTCCCCTTCGACGGTGGCTTCTTCGATGCGGCCTTGGACGACCGGGCCATTGGGACCTAATTGGTACTCGAACTGGTAAAGCTTCGCATCAGTAGGTTTGCCAGTCTTGTAGCGAACAAAGTATTCAAACGGCCAAACGCGTGTTGCCTTCGTAATCAAACCAGGCGGAGTAACTTGCCAGCCGCGCGACGCAGTCACCACGGTCAATTGAAATTGGTCCCGCTTGAGCAACAACCCTGGATCCACCGACTGCAGATGCAGCGTGTAATTCCAAGTTCCCGCTTCGGGTTGCTTCGAGTTGATTTGCCACCATAATTCGAGCATGCGCGACTCAGGAATCTGTAGCACGGTCGCGTCATTGATCGGCTGTTGAAACGTGCGATCGAGGAAGAATTGGATCTGCGGTGCATTCGAACTCGCCTCGCGCGGCGCCAACGGTTGCGTCGCATTCTTCAAAACAAAACGGAGCGGCAACAGCGGCGAATCATCTGCCAACTTGAACTGGACCGACTGTGGCACTGCATCGCCGTTGCTCGCAGGTGGTGCCCAATCAATGCGCGGCGGCGTTAACGCCAGTTCGACGATCGCAGCGGTTTGCAGCTTCCAGGGCAACTCGCTTGGGGTTAATTGAACCTGCGGATCGTTCGACGTGATCTTAACGATCCCTTCTCGCGAGCCAGGAGGCGGGTTTGTTCCCGGAGGAAACTCAGCCACGAGAACCAATTCGCGGTTGGCTGCAACTTCGGTTTCTGTCCAGCGCCACTCTTTCGTTGCCGCATCAAACATCATGGGCCTAGCCGTTGCTGCGGTTGGTCCTGCTGACCAAGCAATCTGACGGTCTTCGTTTTTGGCAAGGAGTGCCACGGTGAGCAACCCGCTCGTCAATTCTTTGGCAGCGGCATTACGTACCAATGTCAAGCGATAGGCCACCTTTGCATCAGGGACCAGCGTTTCGAAATTGATGTCGCTTGCCGGCAGCAGGTTTACCACCGGCGGGTCGCCGACGGAGATGCTCGCAGCAACGGCGATTTCTTTGTTCAGCTTGATCGCTGGATTCGTCGACGCAATCCGCAGCGTGATCTGCAAGTCCGGAGCAGCCTGCTTCACAGAATTATCAACCTGCAACAGCAACTGCATGGGAGCTTGCAAAGCAACATCTGTATTCTCGCCGACAGGCACTTCGAAAAATGTCGTAGTTGTATCGCTGAGAGTTTGGAGCGTGCGAGCGTCGCTCCCCAACTGCAACGACACTCCGCTGGGCAACGCTTGCTTCAGCCGGCACGCGATTTTGATCGGTTTTCCGCCGGCAGCTTTCAAGCAGCGCTCGTCGAGCAAAAGTGCGAACTGGCTTTGGCCCGGTACTTTGGCCGAGGCCGCACTGATACGCAATTGATCTGGCGCTATGATGCCCGGATCGAAGTTAGCTGCCACGACAATGCTGTTCAATTCACCTTTGATTTTCTCGGCTCCGACGACTTCTCCCTCGTAGCGAATTTCTAATTCCAGCGGGTAACGATTGGGAGCCATGCCGGCAGCGATCACGGCGTGCAGCGGAAGCCCACCTTTCACTGAACTAAGGGGAATTTGAACGGCAGACTTCGAGACGAGCGTCTTTCGCTCATCGCCAACCAGCGCCTGCAATGTGATCCCGGCAGTCAGCTCGCTTTTCAATCTCAGTTCCAGATTGCCCCGTTCAAACCCCTTAGGGTTGATGTCGAAGAACAATTTGGCGAACCCCGGCCGGGCGTTGTGTAGACCTTCTTGAAATTGCTGAATCGCATTCAAGGCAACGGTTGGCTTGCCAACGCGATACGAAACTTCGATGAAAGTCTGATTCAAGATGATCAGTCCTTTCGTGGAGACCGGCAGTCGGGCTGTGAAGTCACCATCAGGCAGAGCGAAGTCCGGCAGTGGCACCTGCAGTTCGAAGGCGTTGGTATTGAGGGGAACGTTTCGCGCAAAGCTGGGCTGAATCTTGGCAAAGAAATTCGCCCATCTTTGGTCGGCCGCGCTCAGGTCGGCTAACTCGACGGGTGGCGATGGATTGGCAAACTCCACTGTCGTCCCCTGCAGCGATTGGAAGGCGGCCGTGAAACTGCGTCCATCCTGTCGCTTCCATTCGCGCGAAAACGTTGCCTGCCCAATCGCAAGTTCGGCGCCCGCGGCGAGATTGAATCCAGATACCGGCAAACGAGCCAGAGCTGGACTTTTTTCGCCCGCTACCAGACCGGAAAACTCAAATCGGTTGTTGTTAAAGATGAATCCAGCCAGGCTGAACTCTTGGACTTGTTTGGCTTCGCCCTGCAGCGAGACAATCGAATCTTTCAGTTCTGCATTTGCTTCGCCAAAATGGGCGTACCACAGCGATACGTTTTCGCCGACGCGAAAATCGCTGCCCTGCAACAGCGCCTTGAATTCACCCAGACGATTTGCCAGTAGTTCGTTCTCGCGCTTCTTGTCAGTTCCGGGATCGACAGGATTATCGTCGCCGTCGGTAATCAGCAACACATATTGCCGCCGTCCCGGATTTGATTGCCAACGCTGACGGGCAACTTCTTGCCCTTTTTTTAACGCTGCCGCGATCCCCGATCCACCATGCAAGGCTTTGAGCGCAGCGAGATTGATTACCAGTTCCTGCTTCTGCTCGCCGATATTCTTATTGGCGTAATCGAAGAAGCCGACGTCTTGAATCTGGTCGAAGTTACGAAACCCGATCACGCTCAGGCTGCATTCTGGTTTGGGCGGCAAGCCTGCCGCCACGAAGCCTTGCACTTGATTGATCATCTGCTTGAATTTCTCGTCGCGGAACAATTGCAGCACCACGAGATCGAGATACTCATCCTTGAATGGTCCCGTATATCCCATCGAGTCTTGCAAGATTTTGGCGCACACCTTGCGCTGGTCATCGGTGAGATTTTCTGGCCAGCCCTGCTTCAGAAAGCGTGCTTTGCGATAGGCGTTGAACTCTTCATCGGGCGTTGGAAATTTGCGTTGCTTCGCCGTCAGGCCAACCACTTCGTTGATTTTGTAGTACCGCTCACCAAGCGGCATGCTCAGGCTGTGATCGACGAGCAATATCACATCGGCGCCGGGCGGCGGAGCAGTCTCCTGAGCACGAGAAACCGCACCACCGATTGCCAAGCAAAGAAGGCCAGTGAACAGCCACCTGGCCCTCTCAGAGCCGCGAAAACGCGGCTCGGGGCATCCTTCGGAACGGGACAAAATGAACTCTTCTAACGGCGGGTTTAAAACAGCCATATTAGTGATTTCTAACGCCCTATTGAGGATGTATTGGTGTGATCACTGTATCTACCGTAAACCGCATGCACAACCTAGTTTTTTGGAATTTTCGAATTACGGGCGGCTATTGGCAGCAGATGATGCCTGCTGCGCCCAGCGATCGACTGTTAACAAATTCACGTTGCGTAACCAGCCTTTCTTTTGCTCTTGAGGACCATTTCGAACTGCCGCGTATTCGGTCGCGACCCGTTTCATGAAGTGGCCGAGTTGCTCCTTTGCCTCTCCACCTTGCGTGCTGAAATGTGCGATGCCATACAGACGAATTGCTTCCTTCAAGGGCCGCCATTGCAGGATGCCCAGGTGAATGGCGTCGCCCACGAGAGCTTTGGCTTTTGCTTGCAATTCGGTGGCGGCCCTGCCGCTTACACTCGCTGCCTGCACAAGCAATCCACTTGCCTCCAACAACCGTTGTTGCACCTGCAAGCGTCGCCGCAGGGCGTGCAAGGGGTGCCGTGGATCGAATGCATCCGGCGTGACTTTGCGCCAATGGTCGACGATTTGCCCGGCAACGCGCAGGTCATCGACGCTGCCAAATCGCACGAGTGGCTGCAAGGTTCGGCTCAGCTCACGAGCGTTCTGCCGAGCCGCGCGCCGTGGATTGTTGGATTGCCCGGCTTGGCGAATGAGGAGGGTCGACAAGCGGCGCAGAAAAGCTTCGGTCTCTTGCAGCAACTCCTGACGCAGTTTTTGGCGATCGAGCTGCCCCGTTTCTTGCGCATAATCAGCGAGGGTGCGACCTTGTTCGAGTAGTCGCTCCCGTTCTTCGCGAACTTGGGGATAAGTTCGATCAAGCCATGAGAATGCTGTTGCCCCCATCAGGACTGCGGCGATTGGCGCAAGCGTCGGATCGAGACGTACAGCAGCTTCCGTCAAACGGACGGGGGCCGACCGAGATGAATTGCTACGCACTTGCTCGACCGCGCGAAACAACAAGCGGCGTGCATTTTGCTGGTCGAACGCTGTTTCCAGCGCATCCCAGCCAGGCCGATCGACTCGATCGCTCGACGATTTGCAAACCGTCGCCAGGCGGAATGCATGGGAGGTAGCCTGATCTTTCGTCAAGCGCGGCCAGGCTTGCCGCAGCCGCGCGAAATCAGCTTCGTGCTGCCGTTGCCGCTCGCGCTGCTCCAGGTTCTCCACATGCTCACGCAATTCGTTTTCGAGTTCCGCAGCCAGGTTCATTTCGAGCTGTGTTGGCAATCCGGCCTGCAATTCGCGCAGTTGCTTCAATTTGCCTTGCATCAAGGCCAGCAGGCTGCGAGCTTCGCTCACATTGGCATTGCGTACCTGCTCGGCGGATTGCTCCAAACTTGCCAATAACTGCTGCCACGCCAGAACTGGTTCGACAGCAGCCTTCAGCTTTTGTTTCCATGCGGCGAAGAGCCGTGTGTGCCTTTCTTTCTCGTCGTAGTCGGGCGCATTTTTCAAAAGCAAATCGCCCTGAACCCAATGGCGGCGTGCTCGGCGGGGCGCATCTTCGCGCCAAGCCTGATCGATCATCGCGAGCGACAGATCGCCGATGAGGGTGAGCATCCACATTTTCAATCTGCTGACGGCTGGGTCCTTTGCCCCCGGTGTATCAATCCGCTTCAGGAGTGGTAAGGTTGTGTTGACAATTTGCCGCCATCCGACGGCGGGCTCATTCGCGTGCAGCGATTTTGACGCGCGATGCAGCGACAACTCGACCTTGAGCACGTCTCGCTGTCGCGCACGCCTCAAGTCAGAATCCGCTCGACTGGCTTCCGAATTCATGAGGACTGCCTCCCGTCATCCAGGGCGCGCTCCGCGGCATCCAAGTCACCGCTGTCGATCATTGCGCGCACTCTGGCTTCAAAATCGTCGGGAGAGAGGGGGTTGGCGGCGATTGGACCGGTTGGCTGCGGTGCTCGAGGTTGCTGCGATGCAACGGCATCCAGATCTCGCGGATAAAGGATCTTGACTGCCTCAGCGTAACCAGCATGCCGAGCCAGCACCGCCGATAACTCATCGACTTTCACATAACGCGACGGAGGCGCTTTGAACAACAACATCGTGTGGCTTGGCCACAACTGCAGTTCTTCAATGATCTTGGCTTGCTCGCTGCTGGATGATCGGTAAGCAATATCGCCGGCAATGCGGGAAAACTGCCGCCAGCGATTCTCCAATTCCTCGTCAAGCGGCTTAGCTGCCTTGGCCGGTTCAGTAGTCTTCTTTGAATTTGCTTGCTCGGCCGCTGGCGTGGCGGTTGCTGCCCCACTTTTCTCAGCCCCTTTTTTTTCTCGAGCTTCCTGCTCTTTCGCCAGCTTCACGGTCCGTTCGCGAATCGTATGGAGCACCATCCAGTGATGTGCCGCGGCTCGATAGCGATCGTCTGGTTTCACCTCTTCGTTGTTTTTCGCCGATTCGTTGGCCGTCGATGAGGGTCCTTTTGCCGAATCTTTCGGTGGCTGCTCTTTGCCTTTGGAGCCCAAAAACATTTTGGCGACGAGCGCGTACTCGTTCAGAATTACGTTGCGGATTGATTCACAAACCGTGTCATCTCCCGTCGCATCTCGGTGCTCCCACGCGAGGTCGTGCAGATTCAGCAAGCTTAAACAGGCGCCAGGCAACAGACGTTGAATGGCCAACCGCGCGATCATGCGCAAGTGTTGCGGGCGGAACTGCTGCAGACCAGCAGCTTCGAGACTGAGGACCGCAAAGTTATTGATCGCCAACAGATTGAGATTGGGCTCCAGCGTGAACTCGAGTTGTGCTTGCAGCGGGTCTTTTTTATCGGCAAGCTTGCCGCAAAGTTCCGTAAGCCGTTTCAAATAAAGTTCGTAATATTCCCGAGCGCGGTGGACGTCGCCGGTCAACTCTGTGAGCCAGGCACGCAAAAAGAGGACGCGCAGCTCCAGCTTGACATCAGGCCATTTCCATTTCGCCAGCCGCTCGGCGCATTCGTGCAACCGATGGAGGCCCACCGGCTCTGTGCTCAGGAGAGGCGGCTGGGCAGCAGGAACGTCTCCTTGGGCAATCGCCCGAGCCTGCGCTGCCTTATTGGCGGCCTTAGGAAGTAAGGCCAGCCCCGTATTGCTGGCGGTATAAAAGCGATGCACTTCCGATAGTAGTCGATCGGAAAGAATCGCCCGTTCTTGGCTATTCAGAAGCTCAAAAACTGTGCCCGCCGCGACGAAAGTGAGTTCTTTATTTGTCCAATCTGGATTAGGCCGCCGAGCGCGCGAACTATCATCAATTCTGCCGCGGAGAATGCCGTCGACGACTTCAGGCTGAGAAAGCCGTGTGTACCGTTCGGTTCCCTTGTATTCGACCTCAAGCATGGCAAACGGCAGGGGAATGAGGGCCTAAGTATGAGACTTGGCTCCATCCAACGTATAACTTCCTTGTAGAGTGCAATTCGGTTTTGGTACTGCCTTTATTGGGACGCAACCGCGCTGATTTGGTTCGGGGTAGGTAAATCGCCGATCAATCGGCTTGCGCGGTAACCAGACAGAGGTGGCCGGCAAATCGCGATGGCGCTGGGTGGGAGTACCCACAAGGAAGGGCGACTGGATTCTAGTCGAATGACCTTCCACTTCAAGCGACAAAAAGAAACTTGCTACCTTTCTGCTGAATTGCCATATCTCCCGTGTCATTTAAAAAATGCCAATAACACCCGCGATTTAATGTCAATAGTCGTTTCGGATCGAGCGGAATTCTGCCAAGTAAAAAAATTTGTTTGGCACAAATGCGACACGCTTCAAGTATCCAACCTAGAAGCATTACGTGCGAAGTTAACACCGGCGTTGGCAAACAACCATGCTCATATGGAATAGTTGCTGATAGTCGATCGCCTCTTGCCAATTTGCAAGTTGAGGCAGCGAACAGTAAGCTCAGCAGAAATATTCTTATAAGTGTTGAGTGCGTTGACGCGATTGCTCGTCGGCCGTTGGTTCCTTCCTGCTGGAACTCACTTGGTGCACCATGGATCGACTCGATTGGGAAGAAGAATCACTGGACGAGCCAGGCTTAGGCACGCCGGATCCGGTTCCGTATCAAGAGCTCTTCGAAAAATTGCGACTGCCGCTCGGCTTGCTGATGGGAGGCATGCTGTTGGCTTCCGTCATTTTCTATGGGCTGGGAAATTTGTTTGCCAAACCACCCACGTTCGAAGTGTCGGGGGCAGGCGTAGAGCGGTTGCGAATTGGCGACGCGGTCTATTTGGGTGATACCACGATTGGCAAAGTGCAGAGTATCGAATCGCAGCGCAGCCGAACTGTCGCTCACCTTTCGATTGATCGGCCCTATTTGAAAATAGTCGCTGAGTCACCTCAGTTCGAGGTCGAATCGCAGAGCAGTCTGTTTGGGGGCCAGGCGACAAAAGTGGTGCTGGCGGGTAGTTCCGGCAAGCCCCTAGATCGCGAACGGCTGTTGGAAGCCGTCGGACAGTTCAAGCCCAGTCGGTCGCCATCACTCTCCTTCTACCTGATGGGCTTGGTGCTCATCATCGCTCTGTTTTGGATCGGGATGATGGTGATGCGGCTCGCGCAGGCCGCCGCGAAGTTTGTCGGTTTTGCCATCGTGGTTGGAGTTATCGTTGTCGCTGCCTTGGTGGTTCTGGGGCAGCTAAAAGTTCTCGGTTCTTAAATCATCCTCGAGGTGAGGGCCTGCCATGTCTCACGCTTCGTTTGCACGGTATCGTTGGCTGCTTTTGGTGATCGGCGTGCTGCTGCTGGCAGCTGGTTGCACAAAAAGCTCTGCCCCGGCTGTTACGACAAAGTCGCACCTCGTCATCATCGTGCCGGGCACCTATTCAAACGATGATTTCTGGCCGAATGTTGTTCCTGGGCAAGTCACGTTTGGTTCTGAACTGCAACAGGCGCTCGGCGCTGGCGGCAAGGTCCATCCATTTCTATGGGCATCTTCGCTACGCCACGAGAATCGGCTCGAAGCTGCGGAAAACCTGGCGGCGCTAATCGACGAGCAAGCCGGCAAGTACGATTGCATTTCTCTGGTGGGTCACAGCCATGGGGGCAATGTAGCCTTGCTCGCCGCCGGACTTTGCCACAGCCCACTGGAATCGGTTGTCTGCTTGGCGACACCGCACGCCTATTTGCGCACCAAAGGCATCAACGATTCGCGTTTTGCTCTACCTGTCTACTGCTCGCCGCAGTCACTGAAGAACTGCCATTCGATTGTGAGCGTTGTCGCAGCCACCGATGCCGTGCCCGATGTGTGGGCGACAGACATCTTCGTCGGCATGCGCGAGAATACTGCTGCCAAGCTGACCGACGATTGGCAGGCCTACCTGGACCAACCCCGCCTCGCCGACGACAGCCTCGTGTCGCGATTGTTTCAACAGAGCAACGTGGCAACGGCGCGCGACCTGAATGTCGCACATCACAATTTGCAATTGGCTTCGCAGGCCGACGACTTGCTGGGTCTGACCGCCCATTCGCAAATCCATTCGCGACGAATGGGAAGACTGATCGGCGAATTGCTGCGCGACGGCAATTTAGCCATCGAACCTTTGTCGCGCACGGTGATCCCTGCCGATGCCGATGAAGGTGAGCCGGTGGTACCGAATGTTCATGCCAACTGGTTGGCAAAACATCAATTCGAGCTGACAGACGCAGGATGGCTGTTACGCCAAGCAAAGATCAACATCGAAGATCGGAATGGACTTTCCGGCGACCTCGATCGGTCGCTGCCCGATCCCGTGTTACGTATTTGTTGTGGGCCGACCAGCAAGACCTGCCTCGAAACCAAAGCAAGTAATTCGCGGTTCTTGCACTGCTCGACCCCCGCATTCGTACCGCGTGGTCTGACATGGTCCCTGAACGTACACGATCACGATTTACCCGGTTCCGAGTTGCTTGGCGATCGATCGTCAGACTTGGGTAGCGTCGTATTCACCAAGGATGCCGTTCCCCCAAACGCAATCTCTGCCCATCGCGATAGCAACCTGCATTGGTCTGGAACGTTTATCTGGGCGAAGGCTCACTACTAAGGCTCTGCCGTTGTCCCGAGCGTCACCCTCGGTAACGGGCAGCCTTCCTTTGTGCTTCGGCGTCAGTCCTCGCGCGTCCGACTACCTTCTCACGCAATTTACTGCTCGTGCACGACTGTGACGTTGGTGCTGATGCCGCCACGGGGCGTGAAGGAAGCGACGAGTTTCATCCGCCGCGGCTGCAGTGCGGCAACGAGATGGTCGAGGATGGTGTTCGTCACGTTTTCATAAAAGATGCCCGCGTTGCGAAAGCTCTGCAGGTACATCTTCAGGCTCTTGAGTTCCACGCACTTTTTGTCTGGCGTATACGTGAACGTAAGCGTGCCGAAATCGGGCTGCCCTGTTTTGGGGCAAACCGAAGTGAACTCGGGGCATACGATTTCGATTACATAATCCCGCTGCGGGAATTGGTTGTCGAACGTTTCGAGAAGCGAAGCGGGATTTTCGGACATGATGCGTATAAAACATTACTTGCAGGGTTGGTCGAGCGTACTCGCAAGGCCCAACGTGTGTTGCGCAAATCAGAGTGGGCTTCGCGGAGTACCCTCGACCCACTCTACGAGTTACATAAAGATCCGGCCCAAATCCATCGCCGAGGCAAACAGCATCAAGCTGAACAGGAACGCGAGGCCCGCGTAGGTCAGCTTCATTTGCAGTTCGGCATCGACGGGGCGACCGCGGATCCATTCTGCGGCTAGAAACATCATATGCCCGCCGTCAAGGACCGGAATCGGCAGGAAGTTGACCACGGCCAGGTTCGCGCTGAGCATCGTCAAGAAGATCAACATCTTGGGAATGCCGTGCGAAGCCACATGCGCTGCGGCTCGTAAAATTCCCGGCGGGCCGGACAGATTCGTTAGGGCCAGTCGACCGGTCACCAGACGATTGAGCACCGCGAAAACTTCCATGATTGCTTCTTTGGTTTCGCGGCGGCCAAGAGCGAAGGCCACGCCCCAATCGTCGGTTTGATTGATCCGTTCTTCGCCGATCAGCGGCAACGCGCGCGATTCATCGAAGTGCGTGGTCGATGGCACGAGCGCGAGCTCGGCTGACATCGGCTTATCGCCGCGTTTGTATTGAATCTTCAAGAGCTGATCGGGTTTGGCGGCCTGATTGTAGGCCAGCAACTTCATCCACTGATTGGCATCGTCGCTGAGCTTGATCTCTTTCAACTCGTTAAACATGGTGTCATGCTTGTCGAGCTTTTCTCCCTTGCGGTCGACATAGTCAGCCGTCAGCAGCCGGTCACCCGGCTTGATTCCTGCAGTCCATGCGGGCGAATCGGGCACGACGTCAGCTACTTCCGCTTGCAGGTCATAAGCGACACCGAGAGGTTCAGCCGCAGCGCGGCCACTCCCAGCGTACAGCTGAATGGGAGTCAAGTTGCGCGGCGCTTCGAGGGTCGCGGTGAGCTCCTTTGTCACGAGCTTATCGCCACTGCCTCTCTTAACGGTGATGGTCACGGTTTGCCCAACCTTGTTGAGCAGGCGCTGGCCGAGCGAAAGCGGATCGCCGACTGGCTGACCATCGATTGTTTCGATTTGATCGCCGACGAGCAAACCAGCGGTTTCGGCTGGGCTACCTTTGCGAACCGCAGCCACCGGCCCCAGCCCCACAATTATGCCAGTGTGCATGATCGCACGGGCTTCGACGGCGATTTCGTGCGTCGTCACTTCTCGTTCGGCGCTCTTGGCAGTTCCTTCGGGCAATGGCGTTTTCCGTTTCACGGTGAGCGTGAGCGGGCCTTGTGGCTTTTGCACCAGCAGTGAATTGATCTCGGCACCACTCTTCACCGGTGTGCCATCGACGGCAACAACTTCGTCTTCGTCGGCGAGCGGAACGTCGCTTTTGGGTAACTGATGGGCGAGACCTTCCTTCTCCACTTTTTCTTTCGGTAAGATCGCCAGTTTGGTGCTTTCGAGCGATGTCACGCCGATGGTCGGAAAGGGATTGTCTTTGTGCTTGACCGGTCGCACTTCGTACCAGACTTCATTGCCGTTCGGCAGCCGCACTTGCAATTCCAAGTCGCGATCAGTGCCGTTGAGCATCACGGCTTTGCGGAGGTCTTCGTATCGCATTAGTTCATGCGGCTTAGAGCCTTTGCCGAAGGCAATAATCTTTGAACCCGGCTCAATGCCAGCGCGCCAAGCCGCTTCGCCTGGGCTGACCGCGCCAATGCCAGCAGGCGTTTCCGGCACACCGATGCGATAAGCAATCGTGGCAAAGACGACGGCGAAAATCGCATTCATAATCACGCCGGCCGAGATGATCGCCATCCGCGCGGGAACCGACTTGGCTGTATAGCTGCGGGGATCGGTCATGATCACACGGCCATCAGCGGTCTTCACCGCGACAGCGGGTTGCTTCGGCGGATCGGCGTTGGTCACCGGATCGGCAGGGGGATGCGAGGAAATCGCTTCGCCGGCTTTTTCGATTGTGGCACCGAGCGTCAAACCGCCGGCCGTGTCTTTTTCCGCCGATTGGCCGCTGGTCAAGCCTTCGGAGGCAGTTCCGTCCGCGAGCGCTTTGGTTCGTTCATTTTCAGTTTGAGCATTGCGCGGATCATCGTCCTGACCGAGCATCTTCACGTAGCCGCCGAGAGGCAGGCTGCCGATGCCATACTCGGTTTCGCCGATCTGCATCTTCCAGAGAGCGTTCGGGATTTTCCATTTGGTGAATGGAATCGGAATCTCAAAGAAATCGAAGCCAACGTAGAATTTTTCACATTTCACGCCGCAAGCTTTGGCCACCAGAAAGTGCCCCAACTCGTGCACGAAAATGACGAAGCCCAAACCCACCGCGACATAGAGAAAGCTTTGCAGCGTTCCCAGCACCGGCATGAGAATGGCCATGACGCCGGTTGGCTCCGTATCAATCGCGGCAGCCAGTAGGCCCGTCAGCAAGAACGAAAAACTACAATCCGTTACGAAATCCACCGCTGAACCTCCTCCCGTGCCCACGCATCGAGCTGCATCAATTGGCTCAAAGTGGGTGAGGGATCGTAGGAATGATGATCAACTACCGCGCGACAAGCGGGCACGATTTGCAGGAACTTCATTTCTCCGCGCAAAAACCGAGCCACGGCCGCTTCGTTCGCCGCGTTCAACACTGCTCCTGCAGTGCCGCCGACCCGTGCCACCTCCCGGCCCAACGTGAGGGCAGGAAAGCGATCTTCGTCCGGCGGCTCAAACTCCAATTGCCAACTCGACCGCCAATCGACCTTCCGCGCCGGCGATGGTCGCCGTTCGGGCCAGGTCAACGCATATTGGATCGGCAGCTTCATGTCGGGCGGGCTCAGCTGAGCCAGCACCGTGCCGTCGATGAATTCTACCAAAGAATGAACCACCGATTGGGGGTGAATCATCACTTCAATTTGTTCCGGCGGCAGGTCGAACAACCAGCGAGCTTCGATCAGTTCTAGGGCCTTGTTCATCATGGTCGCGCTATCGACCGTGATTTTTGGACCCATCCGCCATGTGGGATGAGCCAAGGCCTGTTCGACCGTCACTTGCTGCATTTGTTCTTTGGTGAGCTGACGGAACGGCCCGCCGCTCGCCGTCAGAATAATACGCCGCAGATCCTCTCGCCGCCCAGCCGCCAAGGCCTGAAACACTGCACTGTGTTCGCTATCGATGGGGAGAATATTGGCCTTGCGGCTTGCCGCCAGCGGCATGACCAGCGGACCAGCCATGACGAGTGTTTCTTTATTAGCGAGAGCAACGGTTTTGCCGGCTTCGATCGCGGCCCAAGTTCCGTTCAAACCGGCACTGCCGACGATAGCAGCGACAACGACATCGACTTCGTCGCTTTGCACCACGCGCTGCAGGGCATCGGCGGAAACGACTTCGCTCGCGCCTTTAAGTGCTGACCAATCGAACTTGGCAGCTGCTTGGGAACAAGTAGGAATGACCCACCGCGGCTGAAATTCGAGCGCTTGCTGGCAGAGTTCTTCCGTTTTGGAATGAGCGCTCAGGGCCACCACTTGCAACCGTCCCGCAGAGTGCCGCACCACTTCCAAGGTGCTTTGGCCGATGCTGCCGGTGGAGCCAAGCAGCGCGATCTTGCGGGGTAGGGTCATGCAAACTTACGAAATGGTGACACGGAGCATCGCATTGGGAGGGCGAAGCTCCCGCCGAGCCGCAACGTTGGACATTCGTTCGGCAAGGGCCAGTGCAAATGCAGGGCAGCGTCTCGGCAGGAGCCTCGCCCTCCCGAAGAAACCGCCCTAACTGCGAACGACGCTTACACTTGAGCGCGGCGGCTCATTGTAGGGTTACGGGCGAAAAGCAGCAACCGGAACAATCTCAGCAGATGCATAAAGTGCGACGCACGTTATACTGAACGAGTAGCCCTCTCCAAGCGCCCGAAGCAACGGCTTTCGGCCACGAGATCAACCGCAAGGAATGAGCATGAGCAACGACAACGGCCCTGGACGTTCGGACCGGGAAAATCGCGGCCTTTCGAATTTCAACTTGTTTGCGATTGTCGTGCTCGTACTGCTGGGAGTGACGCTGGCCGTCGTCATGACGCGCGGCCTGTTCTCGGTCACCATCAGCCAATCGGACTTGGTGCGACTGATTAAGGCCACTCCACATGCCAGCGTTGGCGGGCCCTTGGATAAAAATGCTCCCGGCTATGTGGGGCACGTCGATGTGCAGGATGGCCGCGATCCCAAGAAGTTCTACCGCTTTTCCAATCTGCGGAATGTGACCATCCACGACCGCTCGGTAACCGGCACGGTCGCCATGGTCACGCTCAAGGATGCCAAAGGGGGCGGCGAAATGGTGGCCGATAGCGCCACGCACAAGGAAGATGTGCGCTTCCAAGCGTTCATTCCGGCGACCAACACGCCAGCACGCGCTCAGGTCGAACAGGCGTTGCTCGATTCCAATTTCGACATTAATTCGGTTCCCACACCCAACGCGCTCGAACAAGCTTCGCCCTACATCCTCGCAATTCTGATCGGCTTGCTCGTCATCTATTTGATGGTCCGCCGGTTGGCCGGCATCGGGAATCCAATGTCGTTCGGCCGCAGCCGTGGCAAGTTGTATGCTCAAGAAGATCTGGCCGTTACATTCAACGACGTCGCTGGCATCGACGAAGCGGTCGAAGAAGTACGCGAAGTCGTCGACTTCCTCGGTCAGCCTGAAAAGTATCAACGCCTCGGCGGTCGCATTCCTAAGGGTGTATTGCTCGTTGGCCCGCCGGGCACCGGCAAAACTTTGCTCGCAAAAGCCATCGCTGGCGAAGCAGGTGTGCCATTTTTCAGCTTGAGCGGTTCCGACTTCGTCGAAATGTTCGTCGGCGTGGGTGCGGCTCGCGTTCGCGATATGTTTCTGCAAGCCGAAGCCAAGGCGCCGTGCATCATCTTCATCGACGAACTCGATGCTCTCGGTAAGAGCCGCGGCACGGGCATGCCAGGTGGTCACGACGAACGCGAACAAACGCTTAACGCTCTGCTCGTCGAAATGGATGGCTTCGGATCGAACAGCGGCGTGATTGTGATGGCCGCTACCAATCGGCCCGAAACGCTCGATCCCGCGTTGCTCCGTCCGGGGAGATTCGATCGCCACGTGCTCGTTGACCGGCCCGACATCAAAGGCCGCGAAGACATTCTCAAGGTGCACGTCAAGCAAGTGAAGCTCGATCCGAATGTGGAACTGAAAGAAATCGCCGCGATCACGCCCGGTTTCGTCGGCGCTGATCTGGCGAACCTGGTGAACGAAGCGGCGCTGCTGGCAGCTCGCAAAGAGAAGAATTCCGTCGGTATGGCCGAGTTCAACGACGGCGTCGAACGCGTCACGGCGGGCCTTGAAAAGAAACAACGCGTGATGAACGACGAAGAAAAGCTCCGCGTCGCCTATCACGAAAGTGGTCACGCGCTGGTCGCGTACAGCCTGCCGAACACCGATCCGGTGCACAAAGTCTCGATCATTCCGCGCGGCCTTGCTGCTCTTGGCTATACGATGCAGCGGCCCGAAGGAGATCGCTTTCTGATGACGCAATCGGAACTCGAAAGCCGTATTCAGGTGCTTTTCGGCGGAACGCTCGCCGAAGAGATGATCTACAACGACATCAGCACCGGTGCTTCGAACGATCTCGAACGGGCTTCGGAAATTGCCCGCAACATGGTGATGCAGTACGGCATGAGCCGCCTCGGCCGCGTTTGCTACAAGCAGAGCCATCGCAGCCCGTTCCTCGCTGCTGCCGCTGGTGATGAATATTCGAGTCACGCCAGCGAACAAACGCAGCGCGAAATCGATCAGGAGGTTCGGCGCATTCTCGACGAAGCCAACGAACGCGTGCGGCACATTCTCGAAGTTCGCCGCTCGGCGCTCGAAGCACTCACGCGCCGCTTGATCGAAGTCGAATCGGTCGATGCCGAGGAATTGAAGAAGATCATGGAAGCCAACACGCACGGCCCCTTGGTCGTGCCCGGCACGGTCGTCTCGCCGCGGATTGCGACTGAATCGCAAGACAATCTCAACCCCGGCACGATGCAACAACGGGGATAGTCAGTGCAGGAGTGCCGCGCAGGGCGACACTGGGATAGATGTGCATTGCCAGTGGCACGTTCTAGGAAAGTCGTGCTAATATTCTGCCACCGCGAACTTCGTGCCCCACAACATCGACCAGCGTGCTGGGCTGCAGATTCTCTGCGTCGATTTCGACCGGCGCATAACGGCAAGAAGTCCCCGCGAAACCACTGGGCAGATACTCACTCGCCCCTTCAATCATCACCTGCAGCGGCGTACCGAGCAGCCTGCGGAAATATTCGTCTCGCACTTCCGCTTCGACTTGCTGCAGTCGCACCAGCCGATCCTGCTTCACTTCGTGCGGAATCTTTTCCGGCATGTCCCAGGCCGGCGTTCCCTTGCGGGCACTGAACGGAAAGATGTGAATCTTCGCAAAGCCGCAATCGCGGACAACCTGGCAAGTGGCTGCGAAATCCGCTTCGGTCTCGCCCGGAAAACCCACGATCACATCGGTTGAAATTCCCGGTCGATCCAACGTCTCGCGCACCAGGCGGCAGCGATCGACAAACAGCTTGCTGCCCCAGCGGCGTTTCATGCGGCGGAGCACGGCGTCGGAACCACTTTGCAGACAAATGTGTAAATGCGGCGCGACGCGGCGAGGATTTTCCGCCATCACCGCGATCAAGTCGCGCGTGACTTCGGTTGCTTCGATGCTGCTAAGTCGAATGCGGAAGTCGCCCGGCACGCGGCAGAGTTCGCGCACGAGCGTCGCGAGGCGAATCCACTCTTCGCGCGGCTTTTTGGCATTCCGTTCGACGCCGTAATGACCGAGATGCACGCCGGTGAGAATGATCTCGCGGTGGCCGTTGTCGACGAGGCGAGCCACTTCATCACGAATGTGATCGATGGGCCGGCTATAAACATTCGGTCGCACATGTGGAATGATGCAATAGCTGCAACGGAGCAGGCAACCATCCTGCACTTTCACATACGCCCGCTTGCGACCAGTGAAGCGGGAAATGCCGGTCGGAATGTCGACGACGCCAAAGCGACCGAGCAAATCAGGGATCTCGCGTTTGTCGGTCACGACTTCGGCGACATTGGGTAGCGCAAGTAATTCATCGGGAGCCCGCGTTGCATAACAGCCCATCACAACGATGCGCGTATCAGGATTATCGCGGGCCAGCTTGCGGATGACGTGACGACTTTTGCTATCACCTTCTGCCGTCACGGTGCAGGTATTCACGACGCACAGGTTCGCGGGCTGGTCTTCGCCGGCATCTTCATATCCAACACTGCGCAGCCCTTCGCGAACCAGTTCGGTTTCGTACTGATTCACCTTGCAGCCGAGCGTGATGGTTTTCAAAGTGGCGGGCATACCACCATGATACCAACCGCGAGCGGATTCGCGGAGGAGGTCGAAAAACGCCTAATTATGTTCGCGCTTCGGCCCATCCGTCTTATATACGCCGCCGTTCCCTTGTTCGCGGCGGCCATGCGTCCAGTTCAAAGCAACGCGTTTCGGCACCACACCGAGAAAATCCCAGCCGAACGTCCCCTCGTCGGGATAGCGCCCCTCCCCCAACACCGGCACGCCGCCGCCAACATAGTAGCCGCCATAATAGCGTGTGCGCGAAGGAAGCGCGTGCGGGCTGAGCGATTGTGAAAAACCGGCGCGGCAATGATCTTGGTAGCGATAATCGAGCATGCCGCCGTAAGCGAAGTTGATTGCCGCTGCTTGCTCGGCGGAAAGTTCGTGCTGTTCAGTTGGTGGCTGCTGTGCTCGCACATTGGGAACAAAGCAGCACAGGATGCACATCGCTACGAAGCCTAGTGGGAGTTTCATGTTAGATCCTCGGACCTAGCGCAACGGTGTGCGGTTGAACTTCTGGAACGGCAAACGCACACCGCGGTAAAAGACCTGATCAGCCTTCAAGGCGGTTGGCGCTGCGAATCCCGTTTGTCCGGCAAAAGTGACCACATCGTCCTGATCGACGCCGTCGCCGCTCACGCCAAAACCACCCTGTAACGAACCGCCGACGTACAGCGGCGTGCTGCCGGGAAAGAAGACGACGCCGTTTTGGTTAGCAATGTTATCGGGATCGCGCATGTTGCGGCCGGCGCGAAACGCATCGAAGCCGAACACTGTTTGAAACTGTGAAGCGAGCATCGGCTGGCCGATGTTCTCGGCAGTCTTGGGATTGATCCGCGTTTTGCCGGCGCCGCTAGGAACTTCCACTTCGTTCAAACTGCTGAAGATCGGTGGCGGGCTGTTGATGCCGGCCGGATAGCGTGGCTCTGCCAGATAGCGGAACGTGCGATTGGAAAACGCGATGCCGGTCGAAGGCACTACCTGCACCTTACTCTTCGCATCCTTGTAGAGATCGGCGCTGCCGACGATGCCATTGGTCTTGGCTTTGTTCTTCGCAAGTTCGGCCGCAGTGACCGAGCCCCGCGCGAGCAGAATGTCGTCATCGACGAGATCCTGCGGTTGAATGGCCGCTGAGTCAGCATAGTAAGCGGTATTGCGTGCTTTCGCGACGGCTACGTCGATCGAAAACACCGTGGCATCGGGCATGCGATACAAGCCCAGCACATTGCCGTCGCGATCGGCAACAGCGAAGACCATGCCCGTCCGCACGCCGGCCCTGGCGACCGGGCCAGTGAGATTGAGGCGGATCGCCGCGCGGGTTTTGTTCGCTTCGACAATGCCGTTGCTGATGATCTGGTTGATATCGGCGACCGTTAACGTGCTGCTTCCCGTCGGCGAAACGTGCGGCATTACGAGCCAACCCGCAGGAGGCTCTTCGCCCATGATGTAGAAGACGTTGTCGCCGACGGTGTTCGGATCCAGGTCGCCACCAGGATCGACTACCTGGTCTTCGCCACTCGTGCCGTCGCCGCCAGGCGAAACGATGTTGCCCACTCGCTGAATGGTTTCCACGCCCGGCAACTTGTTTTTGCCAGTTGGATTAGGCCCAACCACTTCCAGCGTGATGCCCGCGAGATCTATGCGGCCTGGCTTCGCCTGCATATCGTAGTTCGGTAACGCTGGCACGCTGTTGATGGCGCCGACTTTTACCGACTGGCCTCTGAGATTCTTCAAGCCCGTTGCGCCCCCCGCTGCGGCAAAGGCGATCCATTCGGCTTCGAGCACCTTGGGCGCGTTTAGTCGCTGTTCGTTTGTTTGTGGCTTGGCGGTTTCATTCGGCGCTTGCACAAAGCCTTGCTCAAACGTGGCATCGCCGTTCGAACCAGGAAAGAAGACCCCAATGCCGCCGACCAGCACCGGCACGCCGGCGATCACTTTGAACAGCGGAATGCCGCCGGGCAACGTCGCGATACCGCGCGACTGCGCATAGTCCAAACGATTCGATTGAAAGCCATACGATTCGGGCGGCTCGAGTTCATTGCCTGCAGGAACAAATGCCGGATCAACGTTGAAGCGGCTGGCGAGCGCAATGTCGTCGGCGCTTCCCTTCACCCCATCAAGGCCGGGATGCATGATGCTGTCGCGACTTTGATGTTCGATGCCAAACAGATCCACTGGCGGCGCGTTCGTCACCCCTTGCGGAAAATGCCCGCCCACGCCAATCGGCGCGACAAAGCCTGGACCATAAGTACGCGCAGTTGGATCCGCATCGTTGAACGGATTATTGACTAGAGGATCAGGCACGTTCGGACTCGATTCCACTTCCCGCTGCGTGACGGTCGATTGGCTCAGGTTGCGAATTGTCCGTGAAGTGAGCGGCGCTTGATCGCTGGCAAAGAACGCCGCGGTACGGGCTTTGGAGACAGCGCCATCAATGGCAAACACCCGCAGCGCTTCGTCCGTAATATGGTCGAGAACATCTTGCTCCATCCGCACGCCCAGAATTTTCCCGCTGCGATCGACGACGGCAATGATCGCATCCTCGGAGTTCGAAGCAGCGGCCGCGCGCGCCAGCAGCACTTGCACTTCTGTCTCCGTAACATTCGGAATGTTTTGATCACTGGCAAGCTGCGCGATGATCGCGGGAGAGTTTGGCAGAACCGCTAGCAGCTCACGTCGTTCGAGCGGCTCGACTCTCAATCGTCGCGAGCGGTGGTGCTGTTTGTTCTTCTGCATTTCCCCAAACCCTCTCATCTGCCGCAGACTGCTCAGTTCTCAACTGCCGGAGTTGAACGTATCCCCACTATCGGCACCACAATTCAGCAAGTTGATATTATCGCTCTGCATTACAATCGATATAAACCGCTCGTCTTATCACCCTTCTCTTCGGTAACACTTTCTGCCGACAATTCGAGCGGAGCTACTTTGCCCAGACGTGCGGAGATCATTCCGTCGTTGGTTCGTTGGTGCGCGCTGGTTGGTGTGCATCGATCTAATGCTGCGCGCAGATTGAGTGCATTGGCCTTCTTGTTGATTCTGGCAATCGCAGCCACGGCACGAGCGCAGCCCCCCTTTGCTTTTACTCCCGCAGAACAACCGCCGCCACCAATTCGCCCGCCTGTGCTCAATGCGCCACTCCCGACGGAGCCGCAAACGCCCGACTTTGTGCCACTTCAGGAGTTTCGCGAAGAGCCCGATCAACTGCTGCAATGGCCTGTCGATCCACCACTCGGTTACACCGGACCGACGGGAATTCTCCCACCCGAACGACAAACTGACAGCCACTTTATCCCCTTCGTCGATCGCTGGCGGAGCGGTTTTCCGGCCTGGGACCGCTATGGTAAAGGTCATCCCGCGCAAGATGAGTATCCGTATGTGACGGGGAGCTTCTGGGATCCTTATCACCAAAATTTGTTGAAAGGTGACTATCCCATTCGGGGACAGAACAACTTTTTCATTCTCACGGCCACTGAAAATCTGTTGCTCGAAGGGCGGCAAGTACCAACGCCGACGACGCCATTCGAAAGCACGTCGCATCCCGGCAGCGAGGAGTTCTACGGCGATCCCGATCAGTATTTCATGAACAACAACCTGGTTCTCTCCACGGAGTGGAACCACGGCGATGCGGGCTTCAAGCCAGCCGATTGGCGGATCAAGCTCACCAACATCTTCAATATGAATCATCTGAACGTCGACGAACTCGGCGTGGTGAGCCCCGATGTGCGCAGCGGCACGGGACGTTATCGCTACGACTACGCACTCGAAGAATGGTTCGTCGAAGCAAAGCTCGCCGATTTGGGGCCCGACTATGACTTTGCTTCAGCGCGCGCTGGTTCGCAGTTTTTTGCCAGCGATTTTCGCGGGTTCATCTTTGCAGACACCAATCGCGCGGTGCGGCTATTCGGCACGCGGTTCTCAAATCGCGATCAATTCAATCTCATCTTCTTTGATCAAACCGAAAAAGATACCAACAGCCTGCTAAACAATTTTGATGATCGCCATCAGAACACGCTGATTGCCAACTACTATCGCCAGGACTTCATCTGGCCAGGCTACACCGCGCAGTTGAGCTATCACTACAACCGCGACGGCCCGAGCCGACGATTCGACGACAATGGCTTTCTCGTGCGGCCCGATCCGGTGGGCGTGTTTGCCGACCATCGCGTGCAGTCGCACTATCTGGGCTTTGCCGGCGATGGGCACATCAATCGCTTCAACATTTCGCACGCCTTTTACTGGGCGTTGGGCGAAGATGATTTGAATCCGCTCGCCGGTCGGCCGGTGAGCATCAACGCGCAGATGTTTGCGTTGGAATTGAGTTATGACCGCGATTGGATTCGCTTTCGCACCTCGTACTTCTTTGCCTCGGGCGACGACGACATCTTCGATGGCGAAGCCACCGGTTTCGATACGATCTTTGACAATCCCAACTTCGCCGGCGGCCAATTCAGCTATTGGCAGCGGCAAACCATCAAACTGTTTGGTGTAAACCTGACGAACCGTATGAGCCTGGTGCCCGATCTCCGCAGCAGCAAATTTCAGGGTCAGCAGAACTTTGTCAATCCTGGATTGCATTTGTTCAACGTGGGCTTCGACGCCGATCTCACGCCGAAGTTGCGTTCGATTACGAACGTGAACTTTCTTTGGTTCGATCAAACCGAAGTGCTCGAGCAGTTTGTCTTTCAAGCCAACATTCACAGCCGCATTGGCGCGGACCTGAGCACGGGCGTGGAATATCGCCCCCTGCTCACCAATAACATCATATTCGTCGGCGGCATTTCGATGCTGATTCCGGGCTCGGGCTTCAATGACCTGTATGCCCCCATTCGCGGCGAAGCAAACACGCTGGTCGCTGGATTTGGCAACCTGGCACTGACGTATTGAGGAAGCCGTGGAATGAACTTCAGATTAACAATACTCTTTGTCACGCTGCTCTGCGTATCGCGCGCTAGTTCCTCGCTCGCGCAGAATGTTCCCGGCAGCGAAGACCTGATGCACCAAACCGCCGAAGACGCAGCCGGCAAAAGCTTCAGCTGCATCAAGTGCCACACCGGCGTGCACGACATGCATGCCAAGCCCACCGTCAAACTCGGCTGCATCGATTGTCATGGCGGCGACGCCCAATGCGAAACCAAAGAAGGCGCTCACATCAAGCCACGGTTCGCCGAAATGTGGCGGACGTCCGGCAATCCAATTCGTTCTTACACACTGCTGAATCACGAAAGCCCGGAGTTCGTCCGCTTTGTGAATCCGGGTGACTTGCGCGTCGCTCACATTGCCTGCGGCAGTTGTCATCCGCGCGAAGTACTGTCGGTGAAAAAGAGCATGATGACGCACGGCTGCATGCTGTGGGGCGCTGCGCTCTACAACAACGGCGCCGTGCCGCACAAAGCGTCTCGCTACGGCGAAAGCTACAGCATGCATGGCACGCCGCAGCGCATTCAAAACGTCTGGCGGCCGGAGGAAGTGCCGAACATCGCTCGAGACATGCGTGATAAGGCGATGGTGCCCTATCTCGATCCACTGCCCCGATTTGAAATCAGTCATCCCGGCAACATCCTCCGGGTCTTCGAACAAGGTGGCCGCTTCCGCCCGGAGGTCGGCATTCCTGAACTAGGCGAGGAACCAGGCCGGCCGCGCACGCGATTAAGCACGCGTGGTCTAGGCACCGAGAATCGGACCGATCCGGTTTTCATCGGCCTGCAGAAGACCCGGCTGCTCGATCCGACACTCAACTTCCTCGGCACGAACGACCATCCAGGCGATTACCGAAGCAGCGGCTGCAGCGCGTGTCATGTGGTCTACGCAAACGATCGTTCGCCGGTACATTCCGGTCCTTATTCACGCTTTGGTAATCTGGCGATGGCGGCCAGCGAACCAGATCCCTATGGCCCGAATCAGTTTGTCACCAGCGTTGATCCGACGATTCCGAAAGACGAGCGCGGCCATCCGATTGCCCATCGTTTCACGACTGCCGTGCCGACGAGCCAGTGCATTGTCTGCCACATTCACCCCGGCACGAATGTTCTCAACACGTATCTCGGTTTCATGTGGTGGGATAACGAGTCCGACGGCGAGTTGATGTACCCGGCGAAGCAAAAACATCCCACGGCGGAAGAGTTGGCGCAATCGCAGATGTCAAATCCCGATGAAACGGCTGCCCGCGGCAATTGGTCGGATTCCAACTTCCTCGAACGCATTCCCGAACTGAATCAAGTCGCACGGCACAATCAATTTGCCGACTTTCATGGTCATGGCTGGGTATTTCGCGCAGTGTTTAAGAAAGATCGGCAGGGGGCGTTGCTCGATCCAAACGGCAAGCCCGTGCAGGATGTGACTACTGAAAAACTGCGCGCCGCCGTCGTCCAACCGACGGAGCAATATCAGCCACCGTTAGTCGCAGCCAAGTTGCAAGAAGTCTGGCCCGATCCGCAGCGGCAAGCAACTTTGGCCAGCAGCAAGAGTTGTTCCGACATGCCGGTGCACCTGATGGACATTCATCAGGAGCGCGGCATGCACTGCGTCGATTGTCACTTTACGCAGGATGTGCACGGCAACACCAAACTCTATGGCGAAGTGCGCGCCGCGATCGAAATCACCTGCACCGACTGTCACGGCGATGCCAATCGTTCGGTGTTTGAAAAGGTGCGAGCCGGCGAAGGGATGCGGACCAGCGGCCCGGCGGCCGAACCTGCGGTCGCCAACCAGCGGCCACGTGGCCGCGATCTGCTCGCAATGCGGACTCCCGATGGCAAACCGCGCTTTGAAATACGCGTGGTGCTGAGGCCCGATGGTCGTCGCGAAGAGGCCCTCATTCAACGTGCAATGGTCGAAACAGGCCGCGAATGGGAAGTAAAACAAACGAGCGACACGATCAATCCGAACCGCTTTTACTACAACCAAAAGTCGCATATGGCCAAGACCGTTCGCTGGGCCGATGGAGACGGTAAGCTCACTTGGGGCGGCGTCATCGATTATGTGCAAGGCGGAAAGGAAAGCGTCGGCGGCCAACCTTGCGCGCATCAAAGCGGCAACATGAGTTGCATGACGTGCCACTCGTCGTGGAACCCCAGCTGCTTTGGTTGTCACCTGCCGCAGAAGGCGAACAAGAAAACGCCGTCGTTGCATAACGACGGCGATGTCTCGCGCAACCAGGTGGCGTACAACTTCCAAACGCTCCGCGACGATGTCTACATGCTGGCCCGCGATGGCCTGGCGACGGGGAACAAAATCAACCCGGCCCGTTCTTCGTGCGCGATTCACGTGACGTCGTACAACGGCAATCGCGAATCGATCTACCACCAGCAGCAAACGATCTCCGGCAGCGGCATGAGCGGCATTGCGTTCAGCACTAACGTGCCGCACACCGTTCGCGGCGCGCATCCGAATGTGACCGGCACGGTTCCCGCAGGGGCGTCGGAAACGAAAATGTGTACTGATTGCCATGTTTCGGCGCAGAACGACAACAACGCCATCATGGCCCAATTGCTGATGCAAGGAACGAACTACACCAATTTCATGGGCCGTTATTGCTGGATCGCAGCGGGTGAGCATGGCTTCGAAGCCGCAGTGGTCACCGAACAAAACGAGCCGCAGGCCGTAATCGGCAGCACGCTGCATCAGATCGCCTTCCCCGAACATTTCAAAAAGCACGTGGAGAATGACTGGAATTTGCATCACGCCCACGAACATCCGGGCCTTGATATTCTCGATCAGCTGAAACGGCCGCGGAGCAAGCCAGAAATTCTGATGGTGCAGCCGCGGGGCGAATACTTGTACGCAGCTTGCGGTCCCGATGGCTTCCGCGCGTTCGACATTGCCTTCATCGATGACAAAGCCTTCTCGGAACGAATTACGAGCGCGCCGGTCTCGCCACTCGGACAGCGGTTGCACGTGCCGACAAAGTTCGCCACGGCCATCGCTGCACCGACGACACTCGCGCCGGATCCGACGCGCGTGCAACCTCCGGAGAATCATGAGCAGGCCGTGCATCCGATGTATGCCTATGTGTACGTCACGGATAAGTACGAAGGGCTGATCCTGGTCGGCGCTGGCACGCTGCTTGACGGCAATCCGCTCAATAATTTTCTTGAGCGGGCGGTGACGTTTAATCCCGACGGCATCCTTTGCGGCGCGCGAAACATCACGATTGCGGGGCATTTCGCTTACATTTGTTGCGATGCGGGTCTCGTGGTGGTGTCGCTTGATGATCCCAAGACTCCCCGCGTGACGGCCGTCATCGGTCACGATGTGCTCGAGCATCCGGTCGCGGTACAGGTGCAGTTCCGCTATGCGTTTGTCTGCGATGAGCATCGGGGCTTGCATGTCTTCGATGTCAGCGATTTGCACAAACCGCAGCACAAAGTGCTGCTGCACATGGAAGCGTGTCACAACGTTTACGTCGCTCGCACTTATGCCTATGTCGCTGGCGGTGAGCATGGTTTGCAGATTGTCGACATCACGCGGCCCGAACAGCCGTTGCTTGATCAGGTGTTCGATGCCGGCGGCTGCATCAACGATCTGCACGATGTGAAGCTCGGCATCACGTACACCAGCGAGTTCGCCTACTTAGCCGATGGCAAGAACGGTCTCCGCGTGGTGCAACTCACTTCGCCCGACACGCCCGGCAATGCCGGTTTCAGTCCGCGTCCCACACCTCGGCTCGTGGCAACTTACAAGTTGCCGAAAGGGGGCCACGCGCACTCGATTGGCGAAGCGCTCGATCGGGATCGCGCAGTCGATGAATCGGGAAGCCAGATCGCGGTCTTCGGGCGCGTTGGTGCGCGGCCGCTGAACTGGGAAGAGCAAGCGAAAATGTATCGCCGCATGGCGCCGAAGCACGAGACGCGCGCGGGCGAAGTTTGGCACGTCAGCGACGATCCATTTGATGCGAACATTTACAACTTCGACGAGCGGCTGCGGCACATCCGCCGCCCGCCACCGGTGCAGGGACCTTGGCCGCTGCAGACACCAGTTCCGAGCGGGGCTCAGTTTGCTCCCCTCGGTACTCATCTCGCTCCGCCGAGATGAACGCCGCGAGCATTCAGCGATGCAGTGATGAAGTGCAAGTGTACGAGTTTGGCCAGCAATCGCGCTAATTGCGTCGCTGGCTGAACGCCAGTTCCGAGCATCTCGCGGAGCGAGATGAATACCTAAGGTTTCGGAATGCGCTCATGAATTTCCAGCAAGCGCGCCTGAAACTTCGCGGCGTCGAAGTTCTCCATTGCCTTCGACATCAGCGGCAGATGAGCTAGTACGCTCTCTTGTTGCGTCGCGGCTAAACGCAATAAAAGGGAATCACGGCGAAGTTGGTCCGGTTCCGTTGGCATATCGAACATCCGCTCGATGCCGGTCAAGCGGGGATCTGGCCCCGATCGAATGTAGGGCAGCTTATTGAAGTCTTTTGTAATCTCGCGCACGGTCCAGGCCAGTTGCCGCGCACTGTGATAGTCGCGCGTTTCGAACTGCGATTTGTCGGTGAGCAACTTCAATGCTGCAAGTGCGGCCGGCTGATTGTAGCGGCTCGTTTTCAACCGCTCGATCACTTGCGTTAGTTCACCGCACAGCGCTTCGCCCGCAGTTTCGATGTCCTTCCGTTTGCCAAACAGCGTGACCGTTAGCGAACGTTCGAAATCGTGCTGCGACTTCATCACTGCGGCGAGTTGTGGCTCAGCTTTGGCCAGATCGTATTGCGAGCCTTGCAGCAGCGCGAGTTTCAACAGCGCGGCCGGCCAGACTTGAGCGGGAGGACGACCGACTGCATTCTTGCCGAACGGCCGTTGCGGATAGCCGGGACCACTGCGCAGCTCATGATGACACGACGCGCAGTCGTAGAGTGCGAACTCCGGCCACGCGACTTTGCCATCTTCACCGCCTGGCTGCGCGCTCTTGGCGTAATCTTTCACCAAGTTCACATACGCTTCGAGGACTACCGCGCTGCTGATCACCGAATCTTTCAGTCGCGGCAAATCGACGAGCGGATCATGGTCGCCGAATTGCTCGTGGGGAAAGTTCGCTTCCCGATAGTTGGCCTTCACTGACGTTTCGGAGATTTTGTGCTTCTTCAAAAAGTTGGCCAACGATTGTTCGGGCGAACGTGGTGGCGGGCTGTTTTGATCCTTGCCGCGAAAGTCCGGCTTCTCCGCCAGCGGTCGCCAGTGCACGGGCATGAAGGCCGCGAACGTGGAATATTCAAAACTCGGCAGCGGCGGATGACCGGCAGCGTACCAATCGTGCGTGACAAACTTCCCTTCGGCCAGGTTGCCGACGTGGCAAGAGGCACACAGCCGGGCTCGCTCGGCGGGATCACGCACGTTGCGAAAACCGAGCTGGCTTTTGGCTTGGGGCGTGACGAGCCGCCACCATTCCAACTGATGTGGTTCGTTCCAATCGGCGCCGCGGCCATGACAGGCCTGGCAGGAAACGCCCAACTCATACGGCGGATGCTGTTCTTCCATCTCTCCAGCGGGCGTGGCGTGACAATTCAAGCAGAGCCGAACTTTGCTGACCTTGGCCTTAATGTCGGCAGCGGCTTCAGTGCGCAGTTCGGTCAGTGTCGCATCGGTAAAGGCTTCGGCCAGGGGAAAGCCGAGCATTCGTTCCACTTTTTCCGGCGACTTCTTTAGCAGGTCGAACGCATGCCGATGCTTGTCGTACTCATCCCAAATCTTCGCGCCGGAATCGCCGAGAAAGTCGGAGTCTTTGATCGAATCGCGATGGCAATTGAAGCATTGACGGGTGATGGCGAACTCATGTGCCGGCGCTTTGGCTTGTCCCCGAGCAACGCCAGCCAGCAGTCCGCTGCTGATGAGCAAACAGGCGAGATAGATGGGACGACAGCTCATGGCAATTCCAGCATCCGAACTTGGAGACGGCCCGCGATCCTCTTCAATTGGCCGCCGATCTCGCCGCGATGTTCGTGAAACTGCAACGGCTCTTCACGCAGCACTTTGTTTGCCGCGCCACTTTCGAATTGCAGCCAGCCACGTACTTGCTGCAAATCGACGAGCAGCGTTTTTTCTTCGGCCAGCCGGCGATTGTACTCGGTTTGGTCAAGTCGTGCGAAGTGCTGCCGCTTGGCAAGCTCATCGCGATAAGCCCGATCGACCGCCGTTAACGCGAGGTACTGCTGACAACGTGTTTCCCAGTCGACGTGCACATTTTCATCGAATGAAGCGATAATCTTTAAAACGTCGTCGGCGCGGACCCCGCTTGCCGACCGTTTCTCCACCTGCAATCGTGCAGCCGCAGTCACCGGTTTCAGCGACGCTGGCGCCGCCGAGAATCCTCTGCTGAAAGCTGCTTGCAATGATGGCAATGTTGGGGCCTTGGCTTCGATGATTCCCGGTTGCAGTGAGTCGACGAACAACAGATTCCAACTGCTCACGAGCGGCCGACCTGGGCCGGCTGCCGCAGCGAGTTTGTCGTTGCCGCGAATCCGTTGATGACATGAAAAGCAGCTGTACTCGGCCAACTCGGGCCATTGATCCGGTCCGTTGCCACAACGGGCCTCAAGTAGTTCGAGCCGCGCCGCTGCACTTGTCGTTTGTCCTGCGGCCCAAAGCTGTACTTGAAAATCACGCGTCTCCAATCGCTCGCGAGTGTCGTTCCAATGTTTGTGTTGAATCAGATCGTGATACGCCGACAGCTCGAACCGCAACGGCGGGTGGCCGGCAGCGATCATGTCGTGATTCATGTCTTGATCGGCCGATCCGACATGGCAGCTTGCGCATTGCTGGCCACGAACGTGCAGATTCTTTGTATCGAGCAGGCCGAGCGCTACCAGTTCGCTACGTTCGATCTCGCGCTCATAGTGCCGCGATAACCACTGCTCGGCGCCGCCATGACAGGTCTCGCAGCCGATGCCGTGCCCCACCGCGCTCAGCGTGGTGTGGTCGCCCGTTTCGCCGAGCGGGTCGTGGCACTTCGCGCAGCGGGCTCGCATCTGAGGATCGGGCCGACCGTCATCGCGGCCGCTCACGCGCGAAAGGATGTCGCGATACTTGTCGCTGGCTAGCGTCTGCGCTGCCTTCGCGTGCGGATCTGCTTCCCGCCAGCGCACAAACTCTTCACTGCGCTGTGGCTTCTTGGCGTCGAGCGGCTGGCTGCCATGACATGCGGTTGCGCTGCAACTTAGCGAGCCCAGAATCTTGGGTGAATGGCTGGATTCCGTAGCCAGCGAAATCGACGCGCTGATGGAAACGGTCAGCGCGATGATCGACTGCAGTGGTAAGTGCTGTGCCATGAGGAATCGCAGCAGAGGGAGCTAGCGGACCAACCGTTTTGTGTCGACTTTCTTTGCCAGCATTCTCGACTGGCGGTTCGAGTTTGCCGATTGGTCGGACTGCGAAACCTTTTAGCATTCCATTTTTTCGGCAGCGGCCTGACCGGCTGACCAAACTCGCAATATAAGTTAATGCAATTCCCTTTATGTTGAGCCAATCTTAACGGCGTGCGGGCATTTTTTCGACGAGTTTCACACTTCCGATCCGGGATCTTGAAGGACCGCCCAGAGACCTAATTGACCAGCAGGTCGACGGGGGACACTCGCTGGCTGCGGCGATATCTCGATGCTACGCACGCAGAAGCCGTGTATGAACTGACTCCGCACACCGAAGACGCGCTGACATTTCTAAGTGAGGCGCTCGGCCGCATTCTCGGGTTCGTAGGAACTGAGCCCCGGCTGCGCCGAATCACCGAAACACTGTCCGATATCGTGATTCGCGGCTCGGCGGATCCCGCCAGGCGTTTGGAGTATTTGCGGCGCGAGCGTGAGCGCATTGACGAAGAGGTCAAGGCGATCCAATCCGGCACATCAGTCATTACTTACACATCGACTGCCATTCGCGAACGGTTTGCCGATGCAGATTCGAACTTGGCCTCGCTGCAAGGTGATTTCCGTACAGTAGAAGACTGTTTCAAATGTGCAACAACGACAACCCGAAATCTATGGCACTCGTGGAGAAATTCTCGGCCTTGCGCTTGCCGCCGAAGACAGTCTCAAACTTCAGGGCTAAGGCGTTAGCTTCGACGAGTTTGTGCGTTTGATTCTCTCGCCCTATTTTCGCGCAGCTCAGTGAAATCGAAGTCCTGGCCGCATTTCATTCGACCAAAGCAAACTAGCACTCGGTAATGCGCCGCTACACTCAACTTGGAAACGCACCTAGTCGATGGCTGGAAGTCGTTCTTTCCAGCAGAGTCAGATGATGTGACACTTTGCAAGCGACTCAACGCAACGCTCAAAAAAACTCGAAGAGCTGAAGTTTGTGGTGCGTTTCGAAATTACTGCCGCGACTCATCTTCCGTCGACGTTACTAGTGAATTCGTGCAGGACGTTGTGGAGAAAGCTGTAAGCGACAATCCGCGATGCTCGTCGTGCCGGCTTGCGCAGGGAATCTGTCTTTCCGCGCAAGGCATGTGGGACTGAAGCGATCGGACATGGAAAGTGGCAGGATGGATCGAATGGAACCGAGTCGGGCGGCAGCCAATTGAATTAATCCCGGTCCTCTTGGGGACGCGGTGATGTTTCATTAGTGATCGCTTGGGCGGGCGCGGTTTCTTCCATCGGCCACAACCAGGCAAACGCCAGGCAGCCAATTAGCGGAACCATACCCATCCAAAACAGGCCCGCTTCGTAGGAGTGTGTCTTGTCGATGCTGCGGCCGATGATCGGTTGCATGGTCGAAGAGAATACCCAAGTAATTGCCCCGAACAAACCGGTCACCATCCCTTGGCGGCGGGTGCTCAGTTCCTGCGAGAGTGAATAGTAGACCGGAAACAAGCCGAGACCACCGGCACTAACGAGCAGCAACAAGCCGAGCATCAGCCAACTTGCGGGCAAGCCCGCAGCGACCGCGGTGAGCAAACTGGCTTGGGTGCAGATGGCAAAGACGGCCACGCGGCTCACATTCAGCGGCACGCCGCGGGCAGTCAGCCCTTTCACCGCTGCGCCGGATGCCAGGCAGCCGATGTCGGCCACGAGCCAAAACGTCATCATGAACCAGAGCGTGAATTGATAGCTGTAGCCATGTTGCTCTTGCAGAAGTAACGGCATCCAAGCGCGCAGATACTGCCAGGTCATGTTGATCGTGATGACGATCGCCAGCAACACGGCGATTTTCCGCAGCACTACGCCGTTCCATAACGAGGGTGCAGCGTTCGGATTGGTCGCCCTCGATTTCGGCGGCAGTTTCAAATCTGCATCGCGAATGAGAAGCAACCAAGGGATCACCCAAGTCATGCCGCCGAGTCCGATCAAAATGAACGGCCTCCGCCAATCCGCGGTATCGTCGGGAACCATGAACATAATGGCGATGGGTGTGCAAACAGCGCCAATCGAAGCGCCGCTTTGCAACACACTGTTGCCAACGGTTCGATCGGCGCCAGTGAGTAATCGCTGAGTCGTGATCAGCGCGCAGGGCCAGTGTCCAGCTTCAAAGAAGCCAAGCACGACGCGACAGAGAAACAACCCCAAGTAACCGCCGTCGCTCGAGCCGCCGGTCATGCCGATCAATGCATGGCCTTTTCCAATGATCGGCAGCAGTGCACTTCCAAGTTCTTTACTCCAGGCTGTCGCCACGCCGGCCAGTGACCAACCGATGAGCATACCCGGATAAAGCCAGCGTACGCTCACGCGATCGGCCACCAATCCAATCACCAAAGCGCCGGCCGCGAACGCAAGGCCGAAACCCCATTCAAGTCTGCCGTACTGTTCTTTGCTGATCTCGAACTCGTCGACGATCCGCTTCGACATTTGCGACAGCGTCTGCCGGTCCATGTACATCAACATGGTTGCCAAGAACAGCAACCCGCAGATGGTCCACTTCCACCGCGCTGATCGGCCGTCGCTGGTATCGAAACTTAGCCGCTCCATGATTGGCCATCCCACGCAAGCATGCGATTGATGTAAGCGACGACATCGGCGGTGAACACTTGAAACAGTGTCTCACCTTTTTCCGCCGTTGCGTTGGTCGGATAGCCGATGTGGCCCGTCGGCGTGCGCTCTTTAGTGATCCAGCCACGGCTGCCGGGTTCGAACGGATTTCCCCATTCGACGCGGGTCGTTTGTTTCAGATCGCCAACCAGGTCGGGACGAATCCGCAGCATCATCGACGTTTCCCATTCACAGGCATGGCCCATGCGATTTTGTTCCATCGACCTGTCAACTTCATGCGGCTTAGCCCCGAGCAGCCAATAGGTTGCCGAGAGCAAAAGTAGATCATTTCGTTGCCGATGCTTCTGCCGCAGTTCAAACACCACCTGTTGCCCCGGCACATGATTGCCGCCGTGGCCATTGATCAGCAGGATCCGCTGAAATCCGTGCGTGATCATATTGTCGATCATGTTGCTGAGCAAATCGAGATAAACGCGCGGGGCCGCCGTCATCGTGCCGGCGAAGTCCATGTGATGCTCGCTGTTGCCGAGCCACATCAGCGGCGTGAACAGAACCTTGTTCTTCAATTCCGTTTCCGCTCGACGAGCGACTTCGCCCATCAGCAGACTGTCGGTGAAGACCGGCATGTGCCGCCCATGCTGTTCGAGGGCGGCGATCGGAATGACGACGGGAGTCGAATTAGGCAGGGCCGCCACCGCGGGCCAGTTCATTTCAGCCAGTAACACGGTCAAGAACTCCGAGGGGGGAATGTAGGGTGGGGCGCAGGTTCACTTGAGGCCCACCATGACTGAGGAAGGGAACGGCAGCTTAACGGATGCGCTGCTGAGGAACAACAATTTCAGCGCGGTAAGCGCAACTTGTGGCAGACGGCCCCCGACCCAGGTTGCCAGTCGAGATGCGGCTGAATGAGAGCAATTAGCTATTTTGCATCAGTGTTCACTAATCGATGTAAGTGCTCGCCGAGTAGCTCAGCTTGTTTGTCGGAGTTTAAAAAAGAGTAACGACGGGCAAATACGCTCGCGCCCTGTTTGAGTTCATCGGCTTGCAAAAACCGATCTAACGTAACCACTACATTTTCGGGCGACTCGCAATCGGCCAGCATGCCAGTTCTTGAGTCCTCAAACTTTCGACCCAGTAACAGCTGCTCCAACATGAGTGGAAAATGAAGTGCGGCCACGCCTCCCAGCAGCAGCTCGACTGCGACACCGTGCGTTGCATTGAGAATTGCCAGGTCACACGTCTCACGAACGCGTTTCAAATCGAGTGGTTTTTCGACAAACCGGAGCGTGGGAGCCGCGAACTTGTTACGCGCCGCGAGTGATAGGCTAGGCGCGTAAATGATCGTTGGCAGACCTCGTCGAGCCAGTTGGGTGAGTAGTTCGGGAAGTGCGCGGAACGCCTTGAGATAGCCGAACACCCGGGGACCTTGCCCGGCCGGCCACTCCGGCGCCAAGCCCCAGGTGCTGTCCCAAGTGCCCCAATACTTGCGATACGGCCGAACTCCATAGTGGTCGAGTTCCGGGAAGGTCAACAGAACCTGATCGTCTACGTCGGAGTACAAGTTGCTGATGCTCTCGAGAATTGGCTGTCGTTCCCGATCCAGGACGCGGTTGATATTGGCCAAGGTTCGCACTTCATCGTGCTCTAGCTGGTCAGCGACAGGGGGCAGCCAAGGCCGCAAGTCCGGCAGCGGCGATGTGTTCGGTGGAATGAAAAAACCCGTCCCCACAATCACTTTTTTGGCGGGACTTCCGCGTAAAGCGACCAGCGCCGAAGGACTGTGGTCAACGATGACGAGCGCGGGCTGGATCAATTGCAGCAAGCTCCGCCAGGCAGCCACCAGTCCGCCCAACTCCATGTGTGTGGCGAATCCAACGTTATGCAAGATATGTGCGAGTGAACGGGGCGTCGCAATTGGCTCGCTGGGCGGCTCGATTTTGAACGGTGCTTGCAGGCAGACAACCGAGGTTCCGCCAAACACTTCCTGCGCGAACTTTAAATCGCGCATCGCAAAGTAAACGTCATGCCCGCGCTCGGCCAGCGATAAAGCCAGCGGACGGAGCCGACCAATATGACCGAGCCCAGCGCCCAATTCCCAAGTAAACAAGACTGCGGACAAGCAAACACTCCCGCAATCAGGTTCACTCTTCGTCGTCCGCAAGTGTAGGCGACTGAATTGCCAAGAGGCGTTGTTCGAGCGATTTCAGTTCCTTACGAACCTTGCCGGACAATTTCACATCTTCGAGAACGCCTGATTCCAGAACTTTTCGCAACGACTTGATTGCCTGTTGGAGTTGTGGCTCAAGCTTGGCGGCAGGCCAGATATAAATGTGGCCCATGACATTCAGCACGTAGCAAGCCGCACGGATGGTCTCAAATTCATCCTCGGGATCCTTGCGCAGCGCTGTGTCGATTTGCTTGACGAATTTTGCGGAGATCAGTTCGCTAAACCAATCGGCCGCGTCGTCACTATCCCATGGTTCATGTCCCCAAGCGCCCATGCCGACGGATCCTCTTTTTCACGAAAAGCAATTACCAAGATTTGAGTAGCTGCGCGAACTCTTTGTGAGCGACAGTGCGAATCTCGTCGCGGTGCTTTGCCGGCAGTTTTTCTTTAATGGCCTCGTACCAGGCATCGAACGCTTCCTTCCATTCGTTGACTTTCCAGGGCTCAAGTGAGGAGTTCATTCCCTGCGGGCAGGCTTTGGCCAAAGTCCGCAAACAACAAATCAAACCCACCAGAGCCTGTTCCGTGTGCAAAGGCTTTTTGCGTAGCTGTTTCACCTCCTTGTCGATGCGTTCGGCAAGGAGATAGATAACTGCACCGTACTCGGTGAACGCATTATCATTTTCAAATGGTCCGGGACCTTCGATCATTCCAGACACTCGCAATCTAGGGGCAGAACTTTTTCCATTTGATGCCCGGAAGCAACTTTGCACCAGGTTTCTGCAACAAGTGGATAGGAACTTTCTTGAGCCACCGACTCTTGATACGACCACGATTCTTATTCAGCAACCCGGCCTTTTTCAATTGTTTTTCGATGGGTTCACGTCCGGTAATCAAGCCCTTGGCCTTCGCTTGCGCCAACCGCTTGTGAATCAGGTGAGCTTCCAGCGTGCGGGCCTGATTGTGCGTCAGGTTACGCGCGACCACCCGCATCGCATGGAACTTGCCCTTCTTCGATACCGCATGCTTCGACAGCCGATCGAACAATTGCTTCTTGCTGTTGGCAATGCCAATGTAAACAACTTTGCCCTTCTTATCGACAAGCGTGTAAACAAACTCTGACTTGCCATTGTGGACGAGAACGCCATTTTGGCCAATGTGATAGAGGTGGTCAACTTCTACTTCGAGGTTGTAAACCGTCTCGGGTTCGGCCCGCAGTTCGGCTTTGATGACACGGGGCGAACCGTGCAGATCTTGCAATCGCTCGCCGACCTCGAGATCTCCGGCTTGAATGAACTCTTCCCGGTCAGCGCTGTAGAACAGGTGATTCGGCGTCGTACCGATCGGCTGCGAAAGCCCTTCGACGTAGAGGTCGAGAATCTGCGCGGCTTCGTGCCGATAGGTGCCCGTCACCACGCGGCCACTGCCACCCATGATCGGCGGGCAGGGGTCAATTGCAAGGACTTCAGCATCTCCTTCGATGCCGCAGTCATCCACGGAGATTTCCAAGTGGCCGCCAACCTGGGCCGAGTTCTCTTCGACCCAACTTGCGGGCCGCAGCAGAATCACATGCGACCAACTGCCGTCGGTTCGAGGAGCACGCAACGTGAGTTGCAACCAGGTTGCTGGATCGACTTCGCCAAACTCGAGATCGACTTCGTCGGTCGGATTTTCCGCCCGAACCCGATCACCTACTCGAATCTGCTCGATGGGCTTGGTGACCAGTGCATGCCCAAATGCCGTGGATTCAAACTCATCTTCAGCCTCTGAGGGAGACGAGCCGGGAGCGAAGAACAATAGCGCGGCCATGAGCAGGCAACCTGCCAGCCACCAATGATTCCATTTGCCAAGCCAGGATGACTTGGCAACGGATTGCGAAGCTGCAGCGCGGGCGGTGCGGCTTGGCAATCGCGAGTTCGTGCTGGCGGCAGTGATAAGAGACGCCGTCGGCTGCTGTACGAGCCGGGGCACTGCGACAATCGATTCGTGAGAATCAATGGGCAGGGCAACCTGCGTAGCCAACGCGGGCGTGGAGTCATCTGCCGGTACTTGCCATCGAGGGGAACTCTCAGGGTTTGCAGCGTTTGGATCAGTATGGAAGAGGCGATCGCACAGATCGGCGAACGATTGTTCATGGTCCGCGGTATGTTCGGGAAGTTCGCCCACGGGGTCCGACAGAGGTTCGTTCTCCTCGTTCCATTGGGCAAATAGCTCGTCGAGTTTGTCTTGCTCCTGGCGACGCTCTGGCCGTTTTTTGCCAAGGGCGTAGCCAGCTAATCCCACACCGACGAGACTTACCATGAGCAGGCTGCGGTCGGAGAATTGCAGGTGTCCGCCCGTTTCGTAGGTGCCACCCATCACTTGGCCACCCATCACCACTTCGGTCCCCGCAACAAAGCAACCCGGCAAGCCGACCTGGCGTTTTACGAAGCAGAGAACCTGTTTCGCGGCTGGTCCCAGCGGGGGAATTTTTACGAACTTAGAAACGGCCTGGAGGCCGTTGCCCACTTGTTTAAACACCAGTTTTCCAAGACGAGAAGCACCTTCCGCCAGTCCAGCCTTCTTCGCGATGGTACCGAAGGGAATCATAGCAACGACACTGGCGGCCGCATCGAAATACTTGCCACGAGCTGCATAAATGGCAGCGTTCACGCCATCCGCCACAGCTGAGATCAGGTTGCCGGGGCCGGGAATGAAGTCGGCTACGAACGCCACCATTTCCAGCTGTTCCTGAAGCAAGTCGAGACCGAATTCGACCATTTGATCCATGAATGTAGCCACGAATACTTGTGGCCAAACAGCTTTCAAGGTGCCTGCCTGGTCGAGTTGCGCGCTACGCAAGACTTCTTGCCGCTGTGCGAGCTTGGTGGCTTCGCGTTTGACGAAATCTTGATGATCCTGCGCCTGGGTGTAACGCGCCGTCGCCTCACGCTGCGCAGTGGCGAGATCTAGATTCACCTCCTGCTTGATGAACACCGCTTCATGCAAAGCATCACGGCGCTCCGCTTCCATTTCGACACTGGCTTCAGCCAGTGACTGCGTGACCTGCGCTCGTGCAGCAATCTCGGCGAGCATGGCTGAATTCTGAATTTCCTGCAGCGTGCCCTGAGCCTCAGCCTCTGCTTCGCTCAACTTCTGCATGGCTTGCGCCAACGCTTGTTGCAAGCTGGCGGTGGCCGCTGTGGCGATCTCCAGGAATTCAACTTTCGACGACTGGAAATCCCCTTGCATGTCCAATAGTGCTTGCCGAGCATTCCGCGCCAGGGCAATGAAATGCCCGATGTCTGCGAGCGGTGGAAGCGGGTCCTCAATAAAGCGCGTCCGGTCGTTGAGCGAAATCGTGCCGATCACCGGGGCGACGATGAAGGCCAATGGACCGGTGGTGTTGCCGACAAAAACCTCGCCAATAAAGTCTGTGGCCGTAATCGTTCCGGCCAGATCGTCCCAGATATAAACTCCGTGGATGACTCCATGTCCGTCCATCGGATCAAGGTCAACAAGCCCGCCGCCGGCAAACAGATTTCCCAGCAACGAGCCATAAGTCACGACGGTGCCTATCGTGTCTCGGCCGGTCAAGTTCGCAGTAATACTCGTAAGCGACCACGCCGAAAGGTCATCTCCCGCGACAATGTTGCCCGCCAGGCCGCCATAGGCTTCTAGATCGACATCGCCGTTGGCGATTCCGGTCGCGGTCAACACGCCACTTGCCATCAGCGACGCATTGCCGCCGACGGTCATGGGCGAGATGTTCAGATTGCCGAAGCTGACAGCATACAAGTCGCCAGTTGTGGTGATGACGGCCGTCACTCCTTGGCCAAACAGACCGACATCGCCATTGGAATTAACGGTCGCATCGACGGCAGTGCCAATGCCCGCAATGGTGACGCCAGTGGATCCGTTGGCGGTGACGCCGCTAATCGCTCCGTTGCTAATTGCGCCGACCTCGCCGCCGGTGGAAGTGAGTGTCAATCCGTTCAGGCCTCCCAATGCCCACACATAAACGCCGCCCACACCACTGATATTGCTGCCGGTGATTTGCGTTAGCGAGGAGGCTTTCACCGAGCCCGCGCCATTCAGCGTGGCCGTGATGGTCTGCAGTGATCCGACAAAGATATCACGCCCGGCAGTAACCTGGCCGGTGACAGCTCCCGTGGCAAAAAGATTCACGTCACCGGTTGTGGCGAAGATGTCTCCATCAAACGCGCCATCGGCGGCAATGGCAGCGTTGTCGCCGACGGTCACATCAAGCCCATTCATCGCGCCGAGCGACAAGACATCGGCGTTTCCTCCCGCAGTGATCTCGCCAGTCACGGGACCGATGGAACGTACATCGACATTCACATCCGCGGTAACTTCCAGTTCAGCAGAGTTGCCAAACACCGTGATGTCCGCGTTGTTGCCGGCCTCGATCGTGGATTGCAACGTGCCAAAGGAGGTGACGACGGCGTTTGTTCCGGCGGTCACATTTCCAGAGAAATTGCCGACCGAGGTGACATTGGCATTGCCGGCGGTGGCTTCGACGTCGCCGGAAAGCTCACCGAGTGCCCAGACTGTCGCGTTGCTTCCGGCGGTAACGTCGGCGGGGAGTGCGGCGTAGACCGTTACCTCGGCATTCACTCCGGCTGTAACATTCGCGGTTACTGCAGCAAAGGCGGTGACCGACGCATTTCGATCGGCCGAGACTGCAGCTCCAATGGTCCCCTTCGACCAGACTTTGGCATCACGGTCGGCATGGACAGTTCCCTGCGAAGCGCCCCAAACATTGACATCGGCGTCGCGACCGGCATCGACCGCGGCATTTAACGAAGCGCGCGTCCAAACACTGGCATCGCGCCCGGCGGTAACCGGGCCGCTGATCGATCCTCCCGCCATCACCGATGCATTGCCAGATGTGGCCGTAACCGCGCCCGATAACGTCCCCAGTGTGGTAGCTGTCGCATCGTTCGCACCCGTCACACTCCCCGAGATGCCGCTGATGGCTAACACATAGGCATCATGATCAGCATCGACCGTGGATGAGATGTTGCTATCCGTCGTGACATTGGCGTCGTAGCCCGCATCGACCGTTGCGCTGATCGCGCCTTTTGAGTAAATGTCGACATTATGGCCCGCAGCGACAGAGCCCGAGAGTGAGCCAAAGGTATTCACTTTGGCATCGCCGCTAGTCGCTGTGATCGCTCCAGAAATGTTCCCCATGGCTGTGACCGTTGCATCGGTGTAAGCCTTCACGGCGCCGGTTACTTGCCCACTCGCCACGACACTGGCGCTGCCATAGTCGGCGGTTACGCTGCCACTGACATCACCGCCGAGCGCCGCCACATTGGCGTCGACGCCTGCTTTGACAGTCGCCGAGACGTTGGTTGTAGAGTTTGCCGTTGCCTGGTTGCCTCCCTTGACAGAACCGGCAAGGTCGCCGAACACCGAGACATGAGCATTGCTGCCCCCGTCGACCGTACCGTTGAACGGAGCTAATGAAACAACGTTGGCGTCTCCCGATGTCGTCTTATAAGTTCCTTCGGTGGTTGCTCCGCCACCGGCACCGAGCGTTGTTGCCGAAACCCCGCTGGCTGCCTGGTAAGTGCCTTTCAGATGCCCATCGGCAAACACATCGACCATGTTCTGGTGCGAAGTTGCCGTCACATCGACCGTTTTCAAGCCCACAATCCCGACTTGTCCTTGAGCGGTGATCATCCCTTGCAGCGTTCCTACAACCGCCACCGAAGCCGATGCGTCCCCAGATGATTGCGCAGACCCGGCCGTTACCGTGAGATTGGCATTGCCGCCGGCAAAAACGAGCACACTTCCTCGTTGAGCAGTGACACTGGTTCCAGACTCGATGTTTCCCAGCGCGGAGATTTGAGCGTCCTTAGTCCGGGCTGTAACCGTCCCCTTCAAATCGGCGCCGCCAGTAACCGATGCATGTTCATAACCATCCACCGTCAACGATGTTGCTGCCTGATGTGAATGTGCGGAAGCGTCGCCAGCCGTTGATTTGACTGTCGTGTTGTTGATGGTCGACCACGAAACGACTTCTGCCGATTCCTTGGCCGTCACTGTGGCGCTATTCACTCCACCAAATGAAACAATCGTCGCGGAACCATTGGTGGCGTTGATCGTTCCGCGCAGAGTCCCAAATGCTTCGACATTCACATCGTGCGACGATGTGATTTCGGCAGAGCTGTTGCCGTGCACCAGCACGTCCGCAGTATTCGTCTGTCCACCGCTGCTCGGAGCACCATGGCCGGCCTTCACCGACCCTTGTAGATCTTTCCAGATCTCGAGCGATACATCGCCCTTCGCAGTAATGTTGCTTTTGACGTTGCCCCCGGACATCAAGTCGATGTAACCGCCGGTCGATGTGATTTCGCTGCTGGTGATCCCGCCCTTCCAAGAGATCAATTCGATATAGCCGCCAGCCACAATTTTTCCGGAGACTTCTCGACCTGCTTGCGCCTCGATGGCGCCCGTGTCGGAGGTGATATCACCGCTGATTGCGCCCCAGGTTTTCAGGCCCACGCTGCTCTTGGCATGCAAATCGCCAGTGATCCCTTGCGAAGCGACAGCGCCGATCCAGGCGTTCTCGTCGTGAGTTGCGGTCAGATCTCCGCTAATCGTTCCCAGACTCAACACATCGATGCTGATCCGCGAGATGATGTCGGCGTCGATATCGCCCGCAGCATGCACGACCACCGTTTCAGGATTCCATTCGATATCGGAGTCACCACCGATTCGACCGGAGACATTGGCGGCTTCGATATTCACCGCCCCATAACCGTCCAGTTGATTGACTTTGACATTGCCAGCCGCCCAGATATTGACGTCCTTGCCCCAGATCGAATTGATGTCGACATTACCCCAGGCCAGCACGGAGATGTCGTTCCACGATCCAAATAGATTTCCAGTTCCCAAACCGGTGATCAGGTCCGCCTTCACATCGCCGAGGGAGATCAACCAGGTCTTTCCCAGGAACGCCAGGTTCTGCCGGATCTCGGCGAGGTCGATGCCGAAGATCAAGGTATCGGTGAGGGTCGACACGATCCCTTTCGAGGCTACTTTCTGGGCGATCACGACAGCCTTCAAGGCCGATTTGATCTTTCCTGTGATGTCTTTGAGCGCCGACACGGCGACGGACCCGTTCGAACTTACCGTGTTCCCCTTCGCATCGTCGTAAGCCCACACCTTCACATCTTTATCGCCGGTTACATCTCCCTTCACCGATTTCCAAGCCGTGACGTCAGCACTTCCCGATTGACTGTTGACCTTGTCGCCAATGTTGCCATAGGTCTTCAAAATGATGTTGCCGTCGGCACTCACTGCGCCGTCGATGTTGTCCCAAGCTTGCGCAGCAATCCCTCCTTCCGACGATTTCAAATCACCTTCGATCTTGCCCAAGGCCCACACGGTGCCGAGCGTCTTTGTGGCCGTGACGTTGTCCTCGATTTTGCCGAAGACCGTAATGCTGCCAATATCCTCCGCCGTAACCGTGCCCTGAACGTTTCCATAACCGCCCCCAGCAACCAGATTCGGGATCATTCCCGGTTTGAGGCGGCGTTCTCCTGTGGGCTTATCATCAGCAGGCGTCCACTGCGCGCTCGTCGGCTGCATGCTTCGGTCCCAAACGTCTCGCTTAGAGCTCTCGCTCCACGGTCCGAGGGCAACGATAGTGCCCAGGTCGCGAGTCGCTTTTACACTCTTGGTAATATTACCGCCGCCCTGTGTCCCCGCTTTGACCAGATCGATATCGCGCCCCGCCTCGATCGTCCCTTCAATGTGTTTGCCTGCGCTCACACCGCCAATATCGGTGCCTGCCTTGATATTGCCGATGATTTTTCCGTTGGCTGCCTCCACCCCATCATCCGACTGAGTGCTGCCGATATACGTTCCGGCCGTGACATTGCCAGTAATGTCATGTGTCGCCCGGACCTGTGTGATATAGGTCCCGGCGTCGGTTGTGGCAGAAATCGAGCCGAAGTTGGCGCTTACATTGCCGACATAACCTGTAACAGCTTTGATCGAGCCGATGATGTCCCCCGCTCCCACCGACGAGCCGTAACCATATCCACCGTATCCGAGCGAGTTACCAACACTGTCGATGTAAGTTTGCGATTGAATCACGGCATCAATGTTGCCGTCGGCAGTCACGGTGCTGATATGTTCCGTATCCGCCGTGATCGTCGCTGATCCGATGGTGCCGCCGAAGCCGTTGTAGCGAGAGGCGCTCACGGTGCCAATGGAACCGCCCGCATGAATCGTCGATTCATAGATGTCGCCACCGCTGTTGGCGAATCCGTAATAGCCGTAGTACCAGTAATAGTAATATTTCCAGGTTTGTCCGGCCGCGACTTTCGCAATGTCGTCCCCAGCCGTCACATCGCCCGTCAGGTGCCTGCCGGCGGCCACTCCCGTGATGATGTCATCGCCTGCATCAATGTCGCCACTAATGTCTTGCCCCGCATACACATAGTCAATGTCGCCGTTCTCTGCTTTGACGTTACCCGAAATAGCCAAACCGGCGCGCACGCGCAGCAGGTCGTTATCCGCGGTGAGGGTGGCTCCGAGCGACTGTCCAACAACCACTTCAGTAATGTTGTTCCCTGCTGTGAGCGACCCGTCGAAGTCCTGGCCGATATTCACTTGCGTGATGTTTCCTGCCGTTGCGGCGATTGTAGCGTCGGCCGCCATCTTCACTGTAATCGTGCCGATATCGGTTCCGGCGGTGATTGTGCCATCCAGGTCGCGACCGGCAGTAATCGAGTTGATGCTGGTCCCTGCATTGATTGTCCCGTCAATGCTGCGCGAAGCAGTTACCGAACCGATACTTTGCCCCGCGGTGATCGAGGCGCCGCCGTTAATCTGCCAACCTTGAACGGAGCCGATCGGCCCCTGCGTCGCCGAGATGGTGGCCGACATGGTTCGTCCTGCGGTGACGGAGCCAATGCCATAGGTGCCGCTGATGGAATTCGTAATGTCGCGACCAGCGGTCACACTGCCAATCGAACCGCCATAGCCGCCATAGCCGCCATAACCACCGTAGCCTTGATCTTGCCCCGTGGCCTCAATCGTCCCTAGTTCATCCCAGCCAGCTTGTACCGAACTGATGTAGCCGTCGGCTTCAATCGAGGCGCTGCTAGTGATATCTGCGCCGGCGCTGACGGAATAGATATTTCCGCCAGAGTCGATCGTGCTGGAGATATTTTCCCCGGCAAGGACGTAGCCAATTCCTTCCGAACCGGCCGTGATATTGCCGCTGATCGATTGCAACGACTCCACTTCATCAATGTGACCGCCGGCCGTGATGTTGCCGGATATATCGCGGCCGGCGTAGATCGCCGCGCCGTAATAATAGTAGTAGTAATAGTCGTCGCCAATGTCGCCCGAAGTGGCTGTGATTGTGCTGCTGATTTCGCGCGCTGCCGAAATCCAATCAATATCGCGCTGGGCGGTGATCGAATTGGAAAGCGAATAAGCACTGATCGAACCAATATCGCGCCCGGCCGACACTGTGCCGATTTGAGCCGCGCCCAGCGAGTTGATGTCGCGCGTGGCGGTCACATTTCCGATCACTCCCACGCCGCTACTCGCTGACCATTTTGCATATCCGCCATAACCGCCGTACCATCCGCCATAACCGGCTTGAGCGCTTGTCACATCTTCCGATGCGGTGATGGTGCCAATGTTATCGCCATACGCGGAAACGTTTTTGCCGGAAAGGTCGCTGATATTGCCACCGGCTGAAACATAGAGATTACCGGTAACACCGCTCACGGTTGCATCGCCTGAGGCATAGAAGCTCAAGCTGTCGCTCGCTCCGCCACTCCAAGTGCCGTGCCCATAATTCACGGACACCGAGAACGATGTGCCGCTCACCGGCGCAATACTCGCCGACGTGCCGCTGTAACCCGTCACCTGCACGGTGCCCGGACCGGAGTTGTAAACCCAGCAACGGCCACCAGTGTAGAAGGACTCGCCTGGACTCAATTCGAAGTCGGTGCTCGGCGTGCCACCGCTGCCAAAATAGACGTTGACCCAATAGGGCCCCGAGGTTGTAAAGCCGTCGGTCAAAAGGAAGCCAAACGAGCCGCCGTAGCCCGTATAGGAGAACGAACCATCCGGACTCAATGTCACGCCGCTGGGACTGCCATAGAGCGAAACAGACAACGGATCGCCATCAATGTCGTAATTCACATCCAGTACGTCGCCACTGACGGTGCCGCCGCCATAACCTCCATACCCGCCATAACCACCGTAGCCAGACGATGCACCGCGGAACTCATCCAGCGGCAATGCGCGCCAGGGACCGTTCGACAACACGTTGTTCACATAGATCGACGCGGTTTGCGTGTAGCTCAAGTTACCGGCCTGGTCGCGGACCTCGAAAGTGAAGCTATCACTGCCGACATAGCCGGAACTCGGCGTATAGGTAAAAGAGCCGTCGGAATTCACCGAGACGCTACCGTGCGTCGGATCGCTGACTTTGACGGCCGTCAACTGATGCCAGAATTCGTCGCTGGCCCCCTTCAACAGTCCCTGGCCGCGCCCCACTACCAACGCTTCGTCATGGTAGGTCGAATACGAGTGGCTGCTACCATAAGGATCACTGTCACTGACTTCGATGCTTACAGTTTGCGTGGTCTCGGCCAGGCCATCGCTGGCTTTGTATGTGAAGGAAGTCGAGCCTTCAAAGTCGTCATTCGGAATGAACGTAAAGGATCCATCCTCATTCAGCGTCAACGTCCCTGCGCTCCCGGATACTCCCGAGACCAGCGTGGCTTTCAGATTGTCGCCGTCATCATCGCTGTCATTCGCGAGCACGCCGCTTTGGAAGTCGACAACAATAGGCTGCTGCGCACTTGTCGAGTAATAATCGCTGTTGGCATTGGGCGCGCGGTTGGTGACTTCAATTGTTACGGTGGCGGCAACCGTGCTGGTTTCGATGCCGTTTGTCGTCTTGTAGCTGAACGTGGCAGTTCCGGTGAAACCCTGCGGCGGCGTGAATAGGAACGTTCCATCCGGATTGAAATCGAGTGTGCCGGTGCTCACGCTCCCTTGCAGCACGGCCCGGTGCGCTTCGTCGGAGTTGAAGGTGTCGTTCCCCAGCACGCTGCCTTGCAACCGCCGATCGTGATACAGCGAATAACTGTCATCCTGCGGTTCCAAGCCCACGACTTTAATATTGACCGTGGCCTGTTTGTTGTCCGCAATCTGGTAGGTGAAATAGTCGGTGCCCGTGAAATAGGAGTAGGGGGTATAGACAAACGAACCGTCCGCGCTCAGCGATAGAACCCCGTTCTGCGGTCCCGACACCTGCGTCGCCTGCAACGGCGCAGATGCCGTTGTCCAATCGTTCGCCAGCACTCCGGTGCCAACCCCCACCGTCAGTGCCGACCCTTTCTTTACGCGGTATTCGTCGTTGTATGTCCCCATCTCATCGTCGAGCAACGTGATGACGACGAGCACCGGCTCACTTTGGCTGTCGGTGACACCGTCTTTCAGCACGTATTTGAAACTATCGAAGGCCAGCGTATCGCCCACAAAATTGGGATCGTAAACCCACGAGCCGGAAGAGCCCGAGAGTGAGCCGTAGCTGGGCTGCTGAACGATTTCGACGGTCATCGCATCACCATCGAAATCAACGTCATTATTTTTGAGCTGGGCGGCGGTGATCGTCAGCGTGCCCGTCTTGGGCATTTTCATAAGGTCCATTCGTCCGATCGGCGCGCTGTTATCAACTAGAATCTGCACCTGCACCGGTCCACCATAGGCGGCACCATCCCAAATTCGGTAGGTGAACGAATCTTCGCCCGCGTAGTTTGCTTGCGGCGTGTAATTGAAGGAACCGTCCTGGTTGAGCGTAAAGCTGGCCGCATGAGTTGGCCCCGTGACGACGTACGCCTGGAGTGTGTCGTTGTCAGCATCAAAGTCGTTCGCCGTTACCTTCGCGGTATCGCCGCTGCCAGCATTCGCGTTCAAAGAGGTGTCGTGCTTCACGCGGTAAGAGTCTTCGAGGCCCAGCGGTGCTTTGTTGCGCACGTCAATCGTCACGGTGGCCGGTTCGCTATCGAGCGAGCCATCACTGACCTTGTAGGTAAAGGTCGCCACGCCAGTCCAGCTCGAGCTCGGCGGGGTGAACGTGAAACTGCCATTCGCCTGCAATGAAAGTGTGCCGACGCTGACGGGATAGACCAGGCTGGCTTGCAGCGTGGATCCTTCCGGATCCCAGTCGTCCGACATCACATTGCCGGAATGCGAACTTTGGCCGTGATGGGCAAGAATTTTGTCGTCGAAGGCATGCGGCGCATGATTCAACACGTCGATCGTAACGGTCACTGACTCGCTGTGTTGCGCCCCATCCCACACGCGGTACACAAATGAATCAGAGCCTGTGTAGTTGCTGTTGGGCGTGTAGGTAAACGCGCCGTTTGCGTTGAGAGACAGTGATCCATGGCTGGTGGAGCTAACGAGCTGCGCGACTTTCGTATCGCCATCCCATTCCACATCGTCCCAGAGCACGCCATCCCCCACTCCCTTCGTAAGCGCCTGGCCGCGGGGCGTTGTGTAGGAATTCGGATGGACTTTGGGGATGTTATTCCAAACGTCTATGGTGACGGTTGTTGGTTGGCTGTTCTCGGCGCCATCATTGAGCAAGTACGAGAAGGAATCCGACCCCACATAGCCAGCGGCCGGAGTGTAGGTAAACGAGCCGTCGGCGTTGAACAGCAACAGCCCGTGGCTGACGTTGTTGACTAACGCCGCCGTAACCGCATCCGCATCGCCGTCCCAATCGCCGACCAGGACATTTTCACCAGCAAGGACGCCGTCATGATGTATCGAGAACGAATCCGAGTTGGCGGTGGGGGCCTTATTCCTCACGGCGATCGATACCGTTATGGGGGCGGTAAGCCACACGCCGTCAGTCACACGGTAAGTGAATGAATCATTGCCGACATAGCCTGCGTTGGGAGTGTAGCTAAACGAACCGTTGGCATTGAGCGCCAAATTGCCGTGGGTAACATTGCCATCCAAAACCACGCTCAGCGGATCGAGATCCTTATCCCACTCGTTTGCCAACAAGCCATCGCTGGCGCCAATCGAGAGCGCTTGCCCATGATGAGTTCGATAGCTTTCTGCATTGGCGCTCGGCAACGTATTCCAGACATCGATCGTCACGCTGATCGGTCCAATGACCGCTGCCCCGTCACTCAGCAAGTAGGTGAACCCATCGAGACCGACGTAGTCCGCGAGTGGCACATACGTGAAAGAGCCGTCGCTTCCCAGCACAAACGAAGCAGCGTGCGCTGGAATATCCACCAACGTCGCGGTCAGGGTATCGCCGTCACGATCCAGGTCGTTGGTTAACACGCCGCGCAGCGTGGAAATCACTAGCGCGCTATCGTGATGCACGTGATACAGGTTGACAGTGCCGACAGGAGTCATGTTCCAGACTTCGATCGCCACCGTGGCATCATTGCCATCCACGACGCCATCGTTGGCTTTGTACGTGAAGGTGTCGATACCCGTGTACCCAGCATTCGGCGTGTAGATAAAGGAGCCGTCGCTGTTCAGCGTGAGCGTGCCGTGGGCTGGCCCGCTGACAAGGATAGCGGCTAGCGTTTCATCCGGGTCTTTGGTGTCGTTGCCGAGCAAGCCAGCGGCTACCGGCACTGTTAATGTGTGGTCGTGATGAATCCGATAACTGTCGCCGTGGGATTCAGGAGCGTTGTTCCAAACGTCTAACGAAACGACGACCGGTGGGCTGGTGAGATCGCCGTCGCTTGTTTCATAAGTAAAGCTATCCGCCCCCACGTAGCCCGCGTCCGGAGTGTAAGTGAACGAGCCGTCGGAATTGAGCACCAACACGCCGTGCGCGGGACCTGTAACGACTGCGGCTGTTAGCGGATCATTGTTTTCGTCGTAGTCATTCCCCAACAATCCCGGCGCGGCAACTGTCAAAACATGATCGTGCTGGATGCGGAAATTGTCCGCTACCGCAACGTTGCCGCCATTGGGGACGTTCAGTGTGACCGTGGCCGTATTGCTGTCGACGCTGCCGACACGGATGAGGTAAGTGAAGCTGTCAACGCCGTTGAAGCCCGTATTTGGCGTGTAAGAAATCGGCGTTGAACCAGAGTAGGACAGCGTTCCGTTGGCAGGCCCACTCACCACAATGATCTGGCCGCCGCTCGTGTCAAAATCGTTGGCCAGCAGATCTCCAGCGGACGTGAATGAAAAGGCGTTGCTTCCATTCCGTTCCACCACGAACTCATCATCGATCGCCGTGGTGCCGACGACGCCGACTTCGATCGATACCGTGACCGCCGCACTTTGCGTCAATCCATCGCTGACGAAATACGAGAACGAATCGCTGCCGACAAAGCTGGAGTTGGGAGTGTAGCTAAACGATCCATCCGAATTGAGCGTCAACGAGCCGTAACTGGCGCTCGAATCGAGTATCGCTATTAACGCGTCCGTCGGATCGGCTAGGTCGTTATGCAAAACGCCCTGGGCAGCGGCAACATTGAGCGTCGTATTCACAGGCGTCGCATAAGCGTCGCTAGCGCCATTGGCCGCGTTGTTCTCGACGCTGAACGTTATCGTGGCCAATGCAGATAAGCTCGCGCCATCGCTCACGCGATAAGTGACCTCATCGCTGCCGACAAAGTTGGCGGCGGGTGTGTATGTGAATCGTCCTGCCGCATCGAGCACCGTGAGCGATCCATTCGTCGGCCCTGCGACAATGACCAGAGTTCGCGTGTCGCCGTCCGCGTCACTCGAGTTACCTAGCAATCCGCTGGCCGCATTGTTTTCCGTGAGACTTCCATCGTGACCCACTCGGTAGACAAGTGTGCCAGCTATCGGTGTCTGGTTTGTCACCGATAGACTGACGGTCACTGTATTGCTGGTGCCAAAAGGATCGGCGATCTGATAGGTGAAGTGATCATTGCCGACAAATCCAGCACTAGGAACGTAAGTGAAACTGCCATCGCTATTCAGCGACAGCGAACCATGTCCCACGTTGTCGACCAATTGCGGAGCGCCGCTGTCACCTTCAAAATCTCGATCATTCGCCAGAACTCCGTTGGCGGCGTTCACGCTCAACGTTTGGTCGTGGAGCACGCTATAGTTGTCAGCTACAGCCCACGGCGGCGTATTCAAAACACGAATCGAAACCTGGGCCTCGCTGACGGCCGCCCCGTCGTCTATGGAATAAGTGAACGTGTCATCGCCAGCAAAACCGCTGGCCGGAACGTAAGCAAAGGAGCCATCGGCATTCCATGTTAGCGAGCCATGCGCTGGCCCCGAAATGATTGCAATCGTCAGCGGGTCATCATCCATATCGACACTGCCGGCCAGCAATCCGTTGGCAGCGGAGACCGAAAGCGTTTGATCGTGATTCACGGAATAAGTATGTGGGATTGCGACAGGATTGCTGTTCGTCACCGTCAGCGAGACACTGACAGGCCCACTCGAAATCGCGCCGTCATTTAACTGATAAGTGAAAACGTCATTCCCAACAAAGCCACTATGAGGCACATAGGTGAACGAGCCATCCCCAGCCACCGTCACCGTCCCATGCGTCGGTTGCGACAGCATTGTTAACGTCAGTGGATCAGCATCCGCGTCAAAGTCATTGGAGCGCAGTCCATTGGCTGCATTGACAATGAGTGTCTGATCATGCAGCAAACGATAGTTGTCTTCGCCGCCCACCGGCGACCAGTTGGTGATGTCGATGCGGACTGTGGCGACTTCGCTTAACGCAGCGCCATCGCTGAGGCGATAAGTGAAGGCAGCCTCGCCGACGAATCCCGCAGCCGGCGTGTAGGTAAAGGAACCGTCGTTCTGCACGGCCAACTGTCCCTGGCTGGGAGAAGTGAGAATCGTAATCGTGAGACTGTCGCTATCGAGGTCCTGATCATTGGCCAGAATTCCCTCTGCAGCGCGAATGCGGAGCTTGGCATCGTGCAGGCCGCGATAAGCATCGTTACGAGCCTGTGGCGGCGTGTTGACGACTTCGATTAATACTTCGACAGTGCTACTCGTTGCCGCGCCATCGCTCAAGCGATACTCGAATGAGTCTGCGCCCACAAATCCTGCATTCGGAGTGTAGGTGAACGCTCCATTCTGATGCAGTACCAGAGTTCCGTGACTAACTGGGGAAAGCACGGTGATCGACAGTGTGTCGTTATCGAAGTCGCCGTCATTGACAAGCAGACCGGAGTCGGAATCGATCTCCAGGACTTGGTCGTGCGCGGCTTGATAGGCGTCCCCCTGCGCGATCGGAGTTTGATTCAGCACGTTGAGAGAAACGAGAACCTCATCACTACTTCCAGCTCCATCGAATACGCGATAAGTAAAGGAGTCCGTCCCAGTAAAGCCCCCCGCGGGCGTATAGGTGAACGAGCCATCCGAATTGAGCGTCAAGTTGCCATGCTGCACTCCCGTCATCAGTTGCACGTTCAGCGCATCGCCGTCGGGATCCGTGTCGTTTATGCGCACTCCGTTGGCAACCGAAACGACCAGCGTCTGATCGTGTTGCAGGCGATAGTTATCGGGCGCAGCCGTCGGCTCCGCATTCGATACTTCAATGGCCACGGTTGTAGAAGTGCTCGACAGAGCGCCGTCGCTGGCGTAATACGAAAACTGGTCGTGCCCCACAAACCCCGGCCAGGGAGTGTAAATAAATGAGCCATCGGGCTGCAGGCTGAGGCTCCCATGGCTGGGCCCCGACGATAGCGCGACGGTCAACGCTTGACCTGGATCGTCGTCATCGTTGCTGAGCAAGCCATCGCTGGCGGAAACCTCGAGCGCTTCGCCATGCGGAACACGATAGCTTTCGCCATGGGCCCGCGGCGCATTGTTGAAGACTTCGAGCGTTACCGTTACTGGCGCGCTTTCGGCCAGGCCGTCACTAAGTTTGTAGGAAAACTGGACTGAACCAGTAAACCCATTCGGAGGCGAGTATGTGAACGAACCGTCCGGTGACAGCGAAAGACCTCCTGTCCAGGGAGGCGAGACGAGAATTGCCGACAGAGTTTCGCCTTCGTCATCGGAATCGTTGGCCAGCAAACCGCCAGCCTGCGAAACATTCGCGGTGCTGTTGAGTGCGACTCGAAACGTATCCGGAGTTGCGAGTGGTGTCCTATTCACCACTTGAAGATGTACTGTGGTCGTCTCGCTCTCGTCGGTTCCCTGCGTGACCTTGTAGCTAAATTCATCAGCTCCCGTATATCCAGCGGTGGGAGAATAGGTAAATGAGCCATCGGCGTTGACGGTCACCGAACCATGCGACGGACTCCCCACAAGCACCGCTGCCAAGGGCTGCGCATTGGCACTGAAGTCATTCGCCAACAGACCGCTGCCGGCATTCACGGAGAGTGTGCGATCGTGCGGAGCGACAAAATTGTCCTCAACTGCCAGGATCGGCTCATCTGTAGTAATTAGCGTCACCGAAGCCAGTCGACTAGATTCTAACCCATCAAACAGGCGATAGCGGAAACGGTCGACGCCGATGAATCCCGGGCTCGGCGTATAGACGAATGAACCATCGCCATTCAAGACTAGCGTTCCGTACTGGACCGTTTCGACAAGCTGAGTCGTGGTCGCATCGCCAGCATCGTCCCAGTCATTCGCCCGCACTCCAGTAACGGCCGTTCGGGTCAGAGTGGTGTTTTGGGATAACACATAAGAGTCATCTTCAACGATGGGTCGCGTATTGTTGACGAGCAGCCGAACGGTGACGGGCGCTGTTTGCAGTTGCCCATCGCTCGCCAGGTACGAAAAGCTATCCAGACCTTCGTAACCTGCTGCAGGAGTAAATGTAAAAGCGCCATTGGCTTGTAGCGCCAACACGCCATGCTCCGGCGGCGTGACCACAATCGCACTGAGCGTTTCACCAGGGTCGCCCTGATCGTTGGCCAGCACGCCGTTCGCAGCGGACACCGTCAGAACCTGGTCGTGCAGCAACTCATAATCATCCGAGCGTGCCGTCGGCGTCGTATTCGAGACATTGAGTTCGACAGTAACCTCGGGGCTGGTCTCCAAGCCATCACTCACCCGATAGGTAAACGAGTCGGTACCTACATAACCAGCAGCCGGGGTGTAAACGAAGCTGCCATTGGAATTAAGAACAACAGTGCCATGAGCCGGGCTGGTGACAAGCTGTGCGCTTAGGGTCTCGCCTGGTTCACCGTCGTCATTCGCCAGGACGCCGGGAGCTGGAATGGTGAGCGGAAAATCATGCCAGGCTGAATAATTGTCGGCGGCGCCCTCCGGTGACAAATTCGTGATGGCCAGCGTCACCACCCCTCCGGTAGTATGCCCGTAAGGATCATGAACCTGGTATCGAAATTCGTCGACGCCAACATAACCAGTATTAGGTGTATAACTGAATGATCCATCGGGATTTAGTGATACAATGCCATGAGTTGGCGGCAGCTGAAGTATCGCAGTTAAAGAATCGTCGTCAGCATCGTTATCGTTGAGCAACACACCATCGGTTGCTGGCACCGATAAGACTTGGTCATGAATGACGTGATAGTGATCAGAGCCTAGGTTGGGCAGTCGGTTGATAACATCAATGACGACTGTGCCGTCATGCGTGCTGATGCCATCGCTAACGCGATATACAAAGGAATCAGCGCCAACATAAGCTGACGCGGCATCATAACTAAGCGAACCGTCCGCATTGAGTGTGAGAGTGCCGTGAAGCGGTCCGCTCACCAGTGAGACCGTCAATGCGTCACCTTCGAAGTCCGTGTCATTCTTTAAGATTCCCGGCGCAGAGAGCGAATAGGTTTCTCCATGGGGAACGGAGAACGAGTCAGGCCGGGCTATCGGCGCCGTGTTAGCCACCGTGAGCGAGACCGTGACAGGCGGCGACTGCAACAAGCCATCATTCAGCAAATAGGTGAATTGATCGGCGCCTAGATAGCCCGCCGCTGGTGTGTAGCTGAACGTACCATCGGGATCCAATACGACGACTCCATGCGCCGGCGAGGATTGCAGCAACGACGACAAGGGACGATTGGTTTGTTCGTCGTTCTCGCGAGTGTTACCGTTGAAGGGACGGTCATGCGCCACGCGAAACTGGTCGCTCTCCGCCCAGTCGAGGCTTTGCCGAACTTCCAGCGTCACTGTCGCTAGCGAGTATCCATCGGCTGCATATTCGAACCAATCGACCCCGGTGAATCCCGCCTGGGGCGCGTAAGTGAAGCTTCCGTCGCTGTTTAGCTGCAACGAGCCATTGCGCGTGGTGCGCGTGAGACTCGCCGTATTGGGACTGTACTGATCATTCGCCAATACGCCCTGCGCGACACTGGCCTGCAGCACCTGACCCGCTTGCGCATGGTAGTCATCGTCCACTGCCAGCGCTAAAACGCGACGTTCTTCGAGTACTTCCAGAATTCCCTTTCGCATCGGTTGCTGGAAGAATTTTCGCCGCCGATTGCGACGCTTCAGATTGCGCTCTTGGTTTGTACTACGAGCAGTTGCAGTCAGTGCAGCGCGCCCCGCCATGGCATGTCTCCCGCTGGTCAATGAATTCTTCGCGGCAAAAGTTTGCCGAAAGCTGCCTCGATCGGATTAGTGCATGTGCATCAAACAGAACATCAGCGCGCACGGCGACACCCTCGCAAGCAAGGTTAACGAAGCGATTGCGCAGAAGTTCAAAACACCCAACAAGAACTGCAGGTGAAAACGAACGCCGAAGACAACGCCATTCGGCGTCCGGCTTGATCCATCAAGCAAATGAAAAGTAGCAAAGCGGTCGTTGTTATAGTCATCGAAGAATTGTTGTCAACGAAATCTCAAGAAATCTCTTCAGAAATTTATAGAGGACGAAACACAAACGCGTGGCATGGGATGCTTCTCTTCTACCAATGGGGAGTGTGATGACAATTCGTGTCACTCGTAATGAAATGCTCGCTTTCAAGTGGTGTTTGCTGCTTGCGAGAGAGCCACCTTTGTGCAATTGTCTGTGCTGGCGGGGTGTTCTGCTTCAAAAAGCTGCGTGTTTACGGTCAATGTCCCTCGTTGCAACGCTATCCACCTCTGGCTGTACAGCAAATCACCTCCGCGCAATCGCGTCTGTATTGCCATGGGTTGATTTGCTTGTCACTGTAGATTCTGGATTGTCTGGCAGTGAACTTGCTAATATACGCAATCAGGTGGGTGACAAGTTTCGTCTTATTGAAGTCGCAGATCCTGAAAATCTTGTCGCAACGCGCATGCTCTTGCTCGAATTTGCTGCCGAGCTCGGCGGCACATGGGCGCTCATTCTCAATGGTGACGAAGAGCTTCACTTTCCCGGCCACGAATCATCGGGCGCTTTGTTGGCTGCTCTCAATGACAATGTTTCCGTGCCGTCCTGGGCAGTGCCCTATCAGGGCAGCCAATACGCTCGCGAGCGGTTCATCCGATTGCCAACATGCATTTTGGGAGCGGCAAGGACACATGATTGCTTCGGCAAGGTCGGCACTGCAGAGCTATCCGTATTGCCTGGAGCGTACTTCGTGGAAACTCCCAAGTCGCGCGCAGGCATTGCGAGCAAGATTGCTCGTGAGCAGTGCAACCTGGAGAAGCAGCTCGCGAACGATGCTCAGAACGCAACCCACTGGATGTCGTTGGGCAATACACTGGAAGCGCAGCAAGATACTCCAGGCGCCGTCAACGCTTATCTCAACGGTGCTCGCAGGAGCGAGAACGAGAAGGATGCTGCCTGGGCTTTTTACCGCGCTGCGAGTGGACTTTATCGCTTGCAGGATTTCCCGTCAGCACTTGCCCTTTGTGCAAGCGGGAGGGGGCAGCACAACATTCCGGAGCTTTCCTGGTTGGCGGGCCATTGTTACTTGCGGCTGCACCGATATTCCGAAGCGCTGGAAGCTTGTCGCCAGGCAGTTCATGACGCCGAGACGCTCCACAACGAGCGAAGTGGGAAACAATGCAAATTCCTGCCTGCTTGGTTCGAGGCGCCTCACGAATTGATGCGACTACTTTTCCAGATCTTGGAGATGCCAACTAGGGCAAGGCTTGCGCACCAAGCCTATCTCACCGCGAGGAGTGAGCGGCTGCAGCCGCTCCCAGCGAATTGTGTCACCGACGCGGCCGGTCTCAGACGCGTTTTGATCGACTTGGGCACGCATTATGGCGAGGGTTTGCGCCAGCTTGCTCGCCAAATTCCGCTCGATCCCACCTGGGAAATACACACGTTTGAACCAAATCCCGCCTGCCAGAGCGAGCGAAAGCTGGCCGGATTTCATTTGCCGATCAATTTCCACCAAGCGGCCGCCTGGGTTCATGATGGTGAGGCTGAGTTCGTGCAAGAAGAACCGCGGATTTCGCGCAGCGGCTCTCCTTCCGATGGCGGACCCCAAGCTGATGGCTGGGCTAGCTGTCTGTGCGGAATCAGGACGCTGGGCCCGGGCTTGAGTAAGCGGACGAAAGTCACGACGATCGACCTGGCTGCGTATTTGAAAACATTTGATCCTGTTGCAGAAATCACCGTGAAAATGGATATCGAAGGGGCCGAGTTTGCCGTGCTGCGACACTTAATCAAGTCGCAGACAATTTCGCGGATTCGCCGATTGTTTATCGAATGGCACGATCGCTTCGCGACTGGAGAGACGCCCGAATCGCGCGTTGCGTTGCAACGAGCAATCGAATCTCACGGCGTCGAAGTTGTCATGTGGGACTGAGACCTCCGTCCGCGATCGCGTTGAAACGCAGGTGGTTGGTGGTTGCCGGTGGTTGCCCAGGAGGATTGCAAAGTCAGCTGATTCCAAGGAATTCTAAGCCGAGGCGGGGG
>CAYMWL010000015.1:0-127454 GCA_964394305.1 uncultured Pirellulaceae bacterium | reverse complement strand
GACAAAATTTCACAAATATGACGGAACGACTGGTCGACGTCATAGTTCAATATATGATAGCGATAGTGATTCTGGTAGGCCAGTTCGTGGCGGGCAACTTCCAGGCGGCGGCGGATGGCTTCTTCACTGTCGGTGTTGCGAGCCCGCAACCGCCGCTCGAGTTCATCGATGCCGCCGCAATGAATGAAGATCGTAATTGTGTCGGGATAACGCTCCAAAACGGACATCATGCCGTCGACGTCTATCTCCAAGATTACCCACTTCCCGGCTTCCAGGCCAGCGGCAACCTGACTTTGCTGCGTCCCGTACCAGTCGCCGCGGCCGTAAACTTCTTTGCATTCCAGGAACTCGCCAGCCCGACGGCGGCGGTCGAACTCGTCCCGCGGCAAAAAATAGTAGTCCTGGCCATGCACTTCGCCCTGGCGCGGCGCCCGAGTCGTCGCTGAGACACTGAGCGTCAGTGGCAGATTACAACCCGTCAATAAGCCACGCACAACCGTCGATTTGCCGGCGCCCGAAGGGCCGGAAATCACGATCATCCGGCCGGTTTTCACGGCGGAAGAGCTCGCAGATTGTGTTTTAAGGTTCATGGCATTTGCTAACCCGACGCGTAAGCGAGGGATGAGGCGGGTAACCGCTTTTCCCTCGCTTACGCGTCGGGCTGGTCACGGACTACTCAATGTTCTGAATCATCTCGCGCACCCGTTCGATCGCGGTCTTGATCTCGATCACGTGGTGGGCAATCTCCGCGTCGTTGGCCTTGCTGCCGATGGTGTTTGTCTCGCGGAACATTTCCTGCGTGAGGAAGTCCAGCTTGCGTCCGCCCGCTTCTTCCAACTGCATCGCCGTTTCGAATTGCTCGAGGTGGCTCTTGAGGCGGACGATCTCTTCGCTGATGTCGCTTCGCTCCGTGAACACGCCGATCTCGCGGACGACGTCGTGCGGCTCGATGCGCGTGCCGAGGTCGGCGAGCAGTTTGTTGAGCTTCTCGGTAATGCGGAAGCGAAAGGCTTCGATCACCAACGGTGCGCGAGCTTCGATGGCCTGCAACTCTTTCAAAATCAACGCACAGTTGGCTCGCAGGTCGACGGCCATCGTCTGGCCTTCTTCGCTGCGCATCGCGGTGAACTGCTGCACTGCTTCATTGACCGCAGCAGAAATGATCGGCCAGTGCGACTCGACCATCGTCCAATCGGCGATCGGTTCGCAGACGACGCCGGGCAACTGCAACAACGAATCAGCCCGCACGCCATCAACGGCGATGCCCATGGCCGCGAGATTCGACAACTGCCGCAAATAGCCGGCGATGACGGTTTGGTTCAGGCGATAGTCATCGGGCGAAGCCTGGCGATCGACTCGCAAGTTGATTTGCACGGTGCCTCGGCGAACCGATTGCCGGACGAGAGCTTCGACTTGCGATTCGAGGGCGGCGTAACCTTCGCTGGCCCGGAAGTTCAGCTTGAAGAAGCGGTTGTTGACGCTGCGCACCTCGACCGCGACGGACAATCCGTCGACGTTGCGGTGTGCTTCGCCATGCCCCGTCATGCTGGATAACAAGGCCCACTCCCCAAGCTAAGGATTGCAAGAAACAAAACAGGGGCTCGGCAACATTGCCCAGCCCGCGGGAACCAATCGGCAATCCATCGCCAACGTACTTATTTCTTTTCGTCGTCCGACTTTTCCGGTGTGGCCGGAGCCGGAGCAGCGGGAGCCGGTGCACTTGGCGCCGGAGCCGCAGGTGTTTCGGCTGGAGCCGGTGGCGCCGGCGGAGCAGGAGTGCTGCTTGGCGCTGGGTCGGTGGCCTTCGGCGCGTCGCCGCTCTTCTTCGGTGCAGTATTTTCCGGAGTGATGCCGCCTGGCTTGGTATCGAGGGGATCGACGGTGGTACCGGGAACGACTGGCGCTGGCGTGTTGGTCACATTCTTGCTGAACTTTCCGACGTGCAGCACCTTGAGTGCGCCCATCGAGAGCAGAATCCAGATCATCGCCGTGACAATGGTGATCTTGGTGAACAAGTCGCCGGCCTTAGCGCCGAAAGCGCTCTGACCACCCATACCACCCAACGCACCCGTCAAACCGCCACCACGGCCCCGTTGGACCAGAATGAGCAACGTGAGGAACACGCTGAGGATGCAAATCGGAATGATGAACACCCAATGCATCGGACTCAGCGCCAAAGGCGACAGGATCTGAATATTTTCCAACATGACTTCTCCCTAGCTGCGTCACCGCAGCGATTTCGCCCAGGCTATTTCTTCGCGCCAGCAATGATCGCCAGAAAGCCATCGGCCTTCAGCGACGCTCCGCCGACGAGCGCTCCATCAATGTTCGGCTGCGACAGCAAGGTGGCCGCATTGTCGGCCGTCACGCTGCCGCCGTATTGGATCCGGACAGCTTCCGCAACTGTCGCAGTATACCGCGACGTCAGCAGCGAGCGAAGGTCAGCATGCACCTCTTCCGCCTGCTCCGGCGTGGCAACCACACCCGTGCCGATGGCCCAAATGGGCTCATAGGCGATGACCAGCTTGAGGACTTGCTCGCCCGTCAGGCCGGCCAACGATCCATCGACCTGGCCGCGAACCACTTCGCTGGTCTTGTTGGCTTGGCGTTCAGCTAGCGACTCACCGACGCAGACGATGGGAGTCAAACCAGCTGCCAAAGCGGCGATTGTCTTCTTGTTGACGTCAGCACTGGTCTCATGAAACAGCTGGCGGCGTTCGCTGTGACCGAGAATCACATACTTGCAGCCGACGTCGAGCAGCATCGCCGGAGCGACTTCGCCCGTAAACGCGCCCTTGGCTTCGTGATGGCAATTCTGAGCACCCAGGCCGATCGCCGAACCCTTGAGGGCAGCGCCAATCGCACTCAGGTAAACAGCAGGCGGGCAAACGGCGACTTCAACATCGCTCGACGAACCGACGGCCTTGGCAAGGGCCGTGGCGAGTTCCACGCCTTGGGCGGCGGTGGTGTTCATCTTCCAATTGCCAGCGATAAATTTGCGTCTCATGCGGCTCTCAGGAATGGTTGGTTAGGCGATTGGCTTAAGCACGCGTCGAAATGGTTTTGCCAAACAACTCGGCCAGCTTACGGATCTGAACTGCAAGCTCTGCATACTGCCGCGGGAGGAGAGCCTGCGGACCATCGGACTTGGCTTTTTCGGGGCAATCGTGCACTTCGATATGCACACCATCGGCGCCGACCGCCACACCCGCGAGAGCACACGGCGGAATCAAATCCGGCCGGCCCGTCGCGTGACTGGGATCGACAATGATCGGCAAGTGCGACAACCCTTTGACGACGGCCACTGAGGCGACGTCGTACAGGTTGCGCGTGACTTTATCAAAGCCCTTTACACCGCGCTCGCACAACACCACCTGGTTGTTCCCCTGCGACAAGATGTATTCGGCGCTCATCAGCAAATCTTCGATCGTGGCGCTCATGCCGCGCTTCAGTAGCACCGGCTTGCGGGTCTTCCCCACTTCGGTCAGCAGCACAAAGTTCTGCATATTCCGCGCGCCGATCTGGATCATGTCGGCATATTGATCGACAAGTTCGACACAGCGAGGATCCATCACCTCGGTAACCACCGGCATGCCGTGAGCATCGCCTGCTTCGCGCAGGATTTTCAAGCCCTCTTCGCCCGAGCCTTGAAAAGCATACGGGCTGGTACGGGGCTTGAAGGCTCCGCCGCGATAGATGTTGGCGCCGGCCTTTTTCACCGCGGCAGCGATGTTCATCATCCGCTCGGGTTCTTCGACCGCACAGGGGCCGGCGATCATGGCCAGGTTGCCGCCACCGATTTTCACGCCCTTCACGTCGACAATGCTCGACTGTGGATGAGCTTCGCGGCTCGCCAGTTTGTACGGCGGCAGGACCGGCATCACATCCATCACACCCGGGATCGCTTTGAGAGGTTCAGCACCCAGCTTTTGTTCGTCGCCAATCACACCAATGATGGTGCGATACGTGCCGCGGCTGAGGTGGGCCTTCATGCCGAGCGCTTCGACCCGTTCGATCACATGCTGAATCTGATCTTCGGTGACGTCTGACTTGAGGATGATGATCACAGGAGCCGCCGACATTCAAAAGGAACAAAATGACGCCACTCCGCGGCCTGCGAAGTACGTCAAAAGAACAGGGCCCCGCGAATCCATCAAAACAGCGGGGCAATTCCAGAAACAGCCACCAACTAGGTGCCTGGCATGAGCTTGCTGCGGCGGGCGCGGCGTTCGGCCCGGAGTCGCGATCGGCGGCGAATTTCGCTCGGCTTTTCGTAATACTCGCGGCGGCGCATTTCCTTCTTGATCCCGCTGCGCTCTACCAACTTACGGAAGCGGCGGACGGCCTCCTGAATGCTTTCACGGTCGCGGACAACAAGCTTAACCATCGTGCCTCCAAAACGAACTCAGCATGGCCAATTTCTCCAGGGACTTTGAAGCCGGTTTACAACCGGGATTACCCGGTAGGGAAAAAGTGAAGCCCGTAAGCTTACCGGATAAACCGAGTAGCTGTCCAGAGATCTTCGGTGCTAGCGGGGGAAGATTTTCTGCCTGTGCCGAATAGCCGGAACAAAAGCTATAGCCCCACTGTCACTTATCGGGCCAAATTTCGCTTGAATGGATCGAGAAGGCGAGGCGCGTGAGACTCCCGCCGATTTGCGCCGGCGGGAAGCTGCAGTCTGCGATAAAGAATCTTGCTGAGATCGCAGTCACGCAAATCAACGGCTGCCGCGGCTTGCACCGAGGCGAGAAGCTTTTGCACATGACCTGGATTGGCCATCACGCCTCAAAGCAGGTCTTACTTGGACTCCGGCTTTTTCTTTTCAGGCTGTGGTTTCCTCTCCTTCTTGGGCTCGCCGTCCTTCGCTGCGGGCTTCTGTTCCTTGACGTTCTTTTTGCCAGAAGCAAATTCCTTTTTGCCAGCCTCTTTCTTCACTTCTTTTTTGGCGGCTTCCTTTTTCGCCTGAGCCTTGAGATGCCCCTTGTCGTCGGACTTGGCAAATTTATGTTCACTGGTGAACTCGGCGAGCGACAATTGGCCGTCGCCGTTAGCGTCGAGCTTCTTGAAGATGGCGGTGACGTCGGGAGCCTTGGCGGGATCTTTCTTGAAATCGCCGTGGCCGGGCTTTTTCACTGGCTCCTTTTGCGGCTGTTCTTTCTTGGCGATCTCCTTCGCAGCGGCTTCTTTTTTGACGATTTTTTCGGCTAGCGCCTTGTCGTTTTTCTCCGTTGCTTGCTTCTCGGCGCCAGGTTTGGCGGGCTTCTTTGCTTCCTTGTCTGCGAACGCGGGAACCGCCAAACCAAAGGCGAGAGCCAGGGCGAGGAAAGTCTTCACGAGAGTGCTCCATGGTGAAATGGTTGCCGAGGATAGCTATTCACCACGATGCATCGCGAACCCTGTTTATTGGATTCGCGGCGCGAGATTGGCATGAATGCGCAGCGACTACTTGCTCGCCGGTTTTTCAGCTAGCAACTTCTTCAGCAATTCGTCGATCGCGGTCGCGTTTTTTTCACCGCTGCCGACCTTCATCATTTGAATCTTGCCTTGCTGATCGATGACCACGACGTGCGGAATGCCGCTGACACCGTAGTATTCCGACATGCTGCGGCCATCTTGAATGGCAAAGCGATGCTTCAAGCTGTGCATCTCGGCAAACTTCACCAGCATGGCCTGTTCATCTTCGTGCGAGACTTCTACAGCCTTGCCGTCGGCATCTCGACCGGCGTTGGTGGCCCGCTTCTTGTCTTCATCCCACTTGAAGTTGTAGTAGCCCGTCAGGCCGATAATCACGAGTCCCTTGTCCGCATATTTTTCTTGCCATTCGCGCAGGTGCGGGAACGTTGCGATGCAGGGACCACACCACACGGCCCAGAAGTCGAGCAGCACGACCTTCCCCTTGAGGTCGGCGTCAGTCAGCGGCTTGCCGTTAACCCACGCCTCGACGGCCAGCGGGGCAGCGTCCTGGCCGATGAGCTTGGCCAGCTTTTCCGCCGAAGCGATCCGGCCTTCGAATTGCTTGACGGTTTGCTGCAGGCGGTTGTGCAGCGCCTTTGCCTTCTCGTCGGTCACTTCGACCGAGTTGATGAACTCCTCGACTTCCTTCAGCTGCTTGCGGGCGGCTTCGGTGTCGTTTTGCATCGTTTCGAAAATGCCGGAAAACTTTTCTTGAGCGTAGGCGTTCCAGGCCTCAAAACTGTTTGGCTCGGCTTTGACTTTATCAGCGGCCGATGTTTCGGGAGCCTTGGCCTCCCTCTTTTCGGCTGCGTCTTGCGACCAGGCAGGACTCGCAGACGCGAGCAAAAATGCGAGCAACAGGCAGTGGCGAACCATGACAAATTCTCCGAGCAATCGAGACATGAGGCGGAAAGAGACAGCGTTATTGATTGAGAGCGAAAAGCAATTCTACTTGCCTGCAGGCTTTTCCTCGGGGTTTTCAGCTGGCTTCTCATTCAGCAGTTTCTTCAGCAACTCACTCACTGCTTTGGCATTTTCTTCGCCGCTACCGACACGAATGAGTTGCACTTTGTTCTCTTGATCGATGACCACAATCTGCGGAATGCCGCGAACGCGATAGAAATCCGACAGCTCGTTGTTCTCTTGCACCGCGAAGCGATGCTTCAGGCTGTGCGACTCGGCAAACTTAACTAGCATCGCGGCTTCGTCTTCGGGCGAAACATCTTCGTCCGACTTCATGGGTTTTTTGTTCGCTTCGTCCCAGCTGAAGTTGTAGTTCTTCGTTACACCGATGATGACGAGACCTTTGTCGCCGTACTCTTCTTGCCATTCGCGCAAGTGCGGAAACGTGGCGATGCAGGGCCCGCACCACACAGCCCAGAAGTCGAGAATGATCACCTTCCCTTTGAGTTCGTCTTCGCTTAGCGGTTTGCCGTTGACCCAGGAGTCGATGTGCAGCGGCGCGGCGGGTTGGCCAACAAGATCGGATTGCTGCCGGCCGGCGATGATGTCTTGATCGATCGAGGCCAGGCTTTTCACGACGTCATCGATCGCCGCTTTTGAAACTTCTTGCTTCGCCGATTCCTTTACCTTGGCCAGCGTGGCCTTCACGGCGGCCAGCTGCTCGGCGGCTTTCTTCGAATCGGTTTGAGCGAGCGGGGCAAGTTCCGCGCGGAGCTTGCGTTGATAGTTGACGATGGCTTTCGGATCATCGGGATTACTGATCAGCGTCTGTTCGATCTCTGCGAGCGAAATCTGATTGAAGGCGAGCGCCTTCCGCAGCGAAGCGAACGTTCCTTTCATGCGATCGACATGTTTCTTAGCGATGTCGTTGGTCGGTTCGTGAGCCCGGACCAATTCTTCGACCTCAGCGAGCGTTTTTTCCGCCGCCTTCGGATCGGCGTTGAGCAGCGATTCGATGATGCGGAATTGTTCGCCCCAGTAAATGTCCCAGGCCTTGGTGTTGTTCGGATCGGCTTGCACGACTTCGCGCGGCGTTTTGGCTAGCGGCGGGTCGTTGCTGTCGGTCGCGTCGTTCTGCGACCAGACAACATTACTTCCTACCAATAACAACGCCAAAGTCAGAATCGCGTGACGCATGAACCGTTCTCCACAAAAACACTCCGCCATTCACCAGGAGTATCATTAGAGACCTCCGGTGACGAAATCACAATCTTCTGTGCATTTTGCAGCCGGTTTGGTTCAAAGGCGAAACTGCGATGGCTCAAGCGATCCCCCTCTTCCTCTACGGCACCGCCTGGAAAGAAGACGCCACCGAGCGACTGACGCTGCTGGCCATCGAGCAGGGTTTTCGCGGCATTGATACGGCCAACCAACGGAAACATTACTTCGAAGCGGGCGTCGGCCAGGCGGTGAAAACGGCGGTTAGCCGCGGTCTGGTAGCGCGTGATGAACTGTTCCTGCAGACCAAGTTCACGTTCCGCGGCGGGCAGGACGATCGGTTGCCCTACGACGAACACGCTGCCATCGAGCAGCAGGTGGCGCAGTCGTTTGCCAAATCACTCGAACATCTGCAGACCGAGCGCATCGACTCGTATGTGCTGCACGGTCCTAGCCGACGAATCGGCCTCGGCCCGGACGACTGGGCCGCGTGGCGGGCAATGGAAGCGATCGAGGGCAGCGGCCGGGTGCGCTATCTGGGCGTGAGCAACGTGTTTCTCGATCAACTTGAACTGCTCGTGAAACAAGCCCGTGTGAAACCGCGGTTCGTGCAGAACCGCTGCTATGCCAGCCGCGGCTGGGACCGCGACGTGCGCGAGTTCTGCGCGGCGAATGGCATTATCTATCAGGGATTTTCACTGCTGACGGCCAATCGCGACGTGCTGGCGAATTCAGCCGTGGCGAAGCTCGCGCACAAGTATCACTGCAGCGCCGCCCAAATAGTTTTTCGCTTTGCGATTGATGTGGGGATGTTGCCGCTAACGGGAACCACGAGCGCATCGCACATGCAAGCCGATCTCGCTGTCGCCAGATTTCAGCTAACGACGGCGGAGATTGAATTGCTGGAGCGGACCGATTCGTAGCACTCGGTCGCATCGTAAACGTTCAAAAAGTCAGCGACTTTTTGAACGGCGAAACACGTATTCTTCGAGAACGGCGCTCAAAGGTGTTCAAAAAGTCCCGGACTTTTTGAACACCCCCCAACTTTAGCGATCCCCTTTAATCGACGATGTTGAGCTTGATCTCGTCACTATTCCCCTTCAGCTCCGGTGCATAGACGGCCGAGGCCTTCGTGGGCAACGCACTGAACTTGCCGGGGATTTCGGCTCGCATCCGGTAGCTGACCGAATGGTTGCCGCGGGCGAGAGCTCGCACAAAGAAGGTCACGCGAGCATCGCGCAGTTCCATGTAGGCTCCCAGGCTGTTGCTGTTGTAGCCGCTCCGCAGGTCGACCGTTTCGAAGCCGGCCGCCTTCATGTCTTCGAACATCACGTACTCGTAATCGTTCTTGCTGTCGATCGCGAGTTCGACTTCGACCAGGTCGCCGCTCTTCAGCGTGTCCCCTTCCTTCAGTTCTGCGCGCTCATACTTCTCGACCTTTTGATTCAACGCCTGGCCACGGGAACCTTCGACCTTGATCTGCTTGTCGACGGGGTTGAGCTTGTAGTACTTGCGGTTCACCTTCACTTCGAGGCCCGCCTTGGTGATGTGGTCCTCGAGCGTGAAGTTGGTCAGGTACGCGTTGAAATAGATCGGGCCCTTGCCGCGCCGCTTGATCTCAACTTCGTGCATGCCGTCCTTCACGTCCTTGCCTGCGAGCACGAACTTGTTGTCGTAGGTGAAGAGGTTGTCCCTGTTGATTTCGACTTCCTTCTTCTTCTCGCCGTCGATCCAAACTTCCACGGTCAGGGCGGGTTCCTGCTCGCCACTGGCCCGGACGAAATCGGCAAACGCTTCGACGCAGACGGCTGTGTCACGCGTGTTTTGCCAATAGGTCGCGTGCTTGCGGTTGTTGAGCAGGTACTTCACCAGCCGCGGCGCACGTTCACCCTTGGCTTCGGTCTTCGAGAGAAGCTTCAGGTAATACGCGTTCGCTTCGACTTCGCTGCCGTACCAGCACCACCAGTAGTTGTCCTGCGGCAACTTGAGGTAGGCCGTTTCGTTCTCGGTGTCTTGCACCAGGAACTGCTCAATGTTCTGCAGAATCATGCCAAGCTTTTCTTTGTCGCCCAGCTTCTCGAGGGCGAGACCGAACATGGCTTTCGCGTAGACCGGCACTTGGATCCGGTCGCGATAGATGCGGTCCCGCATTTCGACGTTGTCGGCGCCAGCATCGACGAGAATCATGTAGCAGAATGCGTCGAGGGCATCGGCGTATTGCTTTTGATGCACATTCTTCGTCTTGTTTTCAAAATTCTTCAGCCATTGCAGTTGCTCGGCCTGATAGCGTTTGAGCCATTCGACGCCCCGTTCGAGTACGCCGGGTACGAGGGCCACATCGTTGCTCTTGGCGACTTGCAAGCCGTGTACTACGACGCAGGTCGTGTGCGGATAGCTCCGCTCGCCGTAGCCACTGAACCAGCCCCAACCGCCGTCGCTGATCTGCTGTTCGGTCAGCGCCTTCACGCCGTCCTTCACCATGCGACTCAGCTCTTCTTCTTCAAAGACCGGGTTGCGATCGAACCGCTTCCAGCCCTTGGCTCGCTCTTTGTCGTCGCCGATTTCCTGAGCGTTGAGGTTCGTCCGCTTCTCGCCGATCTCTTTCAAGTTGAGCTTGAGATCGAGGAGCGTCCGCTGCGTGATCACGCTCGGCAGGAAGCGATTCAGTGTTTGATCGGTGCTGTCGTAGGGATATTCGGCCAGGTACGGCAGAGCATCGACCATCGCCATCGCCAGGCTGGGCGAATAACGAATCTCGAGCTTGCTCTGGTCGACGCGGCGCTCGGTCGGCACGGTGAGGTTCACCTTGCCGACTTCCTTGTCGGGGCGAATCGTGCTGGCCCAGCTTTCGGTCTTGAGCATGCCGTGCACAAAGGCCGGCATCTTCATTTCCATGGCGTCCGATTCTTCAACGGTGAGGGCCTTCATGCGGACGACGGCTTCGCCTTCGTTGGTCACTTTGCAGCGCCAATCGACGCGCTGTTCGCCGCCGGCCGGGATCTTCACCATCACGGTCGCATCGCTCATCGGCTGCAGAATGCCGCCGGGAACTTCGAGCGTGACGCTGACTTCTTTTTCTTTCTTCAGATAGTTGTGCACATTCGCCGTGAGGACGACTTCGTCCTTCTGCACAAAGAACCGCGGAGCTTGCAAGCGAACGAGCAAGTCTTTGCGGGTCGTCACTTCCGCATCGCCACTGCCGACGCGCGTGCCGTGACCCATGCCCCAGACGCGAATCTTCCAGCCGGTGAGATTCTCCGGCATGTCGATTTCGATTTCGGCCGTGCCATCCTTCGCCGTTGTGATGGCGCCGTTCCAATAAGCCGTGTCGGCGAATTTCGTACGAACCGAAGGTTCAACCAGAGGTTGCACTCCGCCGGTTTGCTGCTTGGCTTGTTGCAACTCAACGCCATCGGCTGGCGCTGCTTTGCGCAGCATGTCACCACCTTGACGATCGGCGAGGCCGTTCATCGCGGCCATCGGTGCGCCGGGTGCTGCAAAGGCGGCAAGCTCTCTCCGGGATTCCATCGCCATGCCGCGGGCCGCCATCATCCCGCCGCGACCACCGCCACCGCCGAACCCGCCGAGATTGGCGCCTTCAGCTTCGACGAGCTGTTCTTCTTCACCGACTTCGTCCGCTACGCTCGACCCAAACACGCCGAGGAAATCCATGCCGGGCTTATTTGGCAGGGTCATGTTGTGGGAATAACGATTGAGGCTCTCCTGGGTCTGCGGGTTATGATGCCGCCGCCACTTCCAAAAGAATTCCTTGATGTTCGGCACGTTGCTGCCGCCGGAGATGTACTCGACCGACTTGTCGTACACGCTCACCACGGTCGAGCCACTGTAGTTCTCGCCGTTGAAGTCGGTGAGCTTGATCTTCACCTTAGCCTTTGAGCCCGGCTTGTACGTTTCCGCCGAAGGCAGGACTTCGACATTCAGGATCCGCTTTTCCGGCGGCACAATCAGTTCCTTGGTTTCGACATGCACGCGGCCGCCGCTGATCGTCAGCGCTTCGACAAAGAAGTTCGGCATGTCGCGTTTGACGATGTCGATGTTCTCGATCGTCGACTTGCCCTTCAAACGAATCACCTTCGGCGGTTGATACACGCCGTTCGTGGGCCGCGTGAAGAGGAGCACCGTGCTGTCGGTGCGATCGGTATTGATCTTCAGTTGCAGTTTGTCGCCAGGAACATAGTCCTTTTTGTCCTGAATCAGTTCCAGGTTGTTGAAGCGATAGTCGCTGCCGTCGGCGCCGTCGCCGACGATCGTGAAGATGTAACCACCTTCGATCTTGTGTTGCTTGCTGTCTTCGAGCACATATGACAAACGATATTGCCCCTTGGCTGACGCTTTCATTTGTTGCCCGGCAACACCTTCAGCGTTCGTGTTCAGGTCCCATTGGCGAACCGGAGTTTCAATGGGCTGCTTCTTATCGTCGTACGAAATCTTGTAGAGCGTCAAAACGCCCTTGCCCGCGACGGGCTTCTTGTCGAGCGTCTGAGCTTTGAAGTTAGCTCCGACCGTATCGCCGACGCGATAGTAGCCACGGTCGATCCAGGCAAAGACTTTGAACGGCTTGCGAGCGACGAGCACTTTCCCTTCACCGGTGATCGTCCGCCGCGATTCGTCGCGGACTTCGACTGAGATGGTGTACTCGTGATCGGTGTTGCCGTGCAGTTCCTTCGCGATCGCGGTGTCGATTTCGACATCGAGCGAGCCATCGGGGCTGATTTCGCGTTCCACTTCGGCGACGACCTCCGGCGGATTGCGTTGTCCGCGATAACCCCACCACGGCAGCGGCCGTTTGCAGCCTGCCCATTCGCTGAAGCCGCGATACCAGGGATAGTCGTAACCAAACCACCAGTAGCCTTCGCCGAAGCACCAATCCCACGGGGCGGACGGATACCAATTATCGGCGTAGCTGTTACGCAGCACCTTGTACTTGATCTTTCCCTTCGCGACTGGAGCGCCGAAGTAGTACTTGGCGTTGATCTTGGCCGTGATCTTTTCGCCGAGCATCACGGGCTCTTCCGGCGCGGCGACTTTCACTTCGAACTCGGGCTTTTTGTATTCTTCGACGCGGAAGGTGTTGCCACCCATCGCATTCAACCGAATGTTGTGCCCTTGATCGAGTTGAATGCGATACGTACCAAGCGTCGCATCTTCCTTGAGTTCCAATTCGCCGGCATAGCCGCCGTACTCATCGGTTTCGATCGTCTTGGTCAGCAGCTTTTGGTTCTTCGGGTCATAGACCACGATCGGCACGGTCTTCTTGGCAAACTCCGAAGTATCTTCCTGATCGTACTTCGCCGTGCGGAACCAAAGCTTGAAGTTGACTTTCTGCTTCGGTCGATAGACGGGTCGATCGGTGATCGTAAAGATTTTGACCTGGTTGTATTCCTGGTCATGAATGGCCGCATTCCACACACCTTGGAACCCGTAATAAGCCAGGCGGCCTTTATCGGTGCGGGCGGTGATCAGCCATTGAAAATTGTCCTGCTTCAGATCTTTGGGATCGGGAATCAGGATGCCATCGGGGCCTGATTTTTCGGCGAAGTTGGTCGTGACGACTTGGAAGCGGTTGCCACCCAAGTGCCGCGACTGCCAACCGAAGAACTCGACGTTGGCTTCCGGAATCGGCGCACCGTTGACAGCATCGCCGACGTAATAGAGTTGCTTCCCTTCGAGCACTTTGTGGACGAGCGCGGTGTCGGCAACCCAGACGATGATCTTGCTGACGTTGCCGTCGATCAACGTGCCGGTGAGCATGTAAGCGCCGGGCTTTTGAAGCGGCGTGGTGACCGTGATCCGCTTGTCGAAGTGATCTTTGCGCGGTTCGAGATCGAGTTCCCAAGCCGCGACGGCTTCGCCCAGGTACTTCGTTTCATTCTGATGAACGATGCGATAACCGATCTGGCCGAGGTTGATCTTGTTCCAATCCACGTTGTTGCCCGGATCGGATTTGAGATAGGCCTTCAGATCGTTCAGGAGCAGATCGACCTTGATTTCGCGAGCATCGAACTTGACCTTCTTGCCGTTGCGGAAACGGAAGTCGACCACGGCGCCTTGGCCGGCGGGTTGGGTGTTCGACATTTCGAACGTGCCCCAGTTGGCGACGATTTGTTCGCGGCGGGCTTTCTTCCAATCGCTTGGGCCGGCGCCATGTTTGGCGATGTTATCGGCCCAATACTTGGCCGCGGTCGGATATTGCCTGCGGTTTTCAAAAACCTGGGCAAGATGCGTCATCGCGTTTTCGCTGTAATGGCCTTTGTCTTCGGCCACAATTTTTTGGTAGAGCTTGATGAAGTTGAACTCATCGGGGAGCGTAAACCGCTTGATTCCGCTGGCCAGCTTGGCGATGGTTTCTTCTTCCTTCAGCGTGTGCAAAGCATACGTGCCGCTTTCATCTTTCTTCGTATCGTCGTCCGTTTGCGGCCCGCCGAAGTGCCGGCCCCAGCCACCTTGTTGCATCGTTTGCACGCCGAACTGTTGTTCGAGAAAGTTAGCAAACTGCATCCAGATGTCGATCCGCAGCGCAGGCTGATTTTCGATTGCTTGTTCTTGGGCCCAGCGCCAGCGCTGACCATCGGTTGTGGCTTTTTCCCAGCTTTCCGGCTTCGTGTGATAAACCGGGTTCCCCTTTTCGTCGACCGGAGCGCCGTTGTAATCGCGATAGTAAAAATAGCCGTCGTCGAGATCGGGGAGAGTCGTCAGATCGGCTAGATACTGCAACCGCCAGGCTTCGTAGTGGCCGCGGTTGTTGAGCAACTGCTCCGACAAGCGGAGAAAGAACTGGGCGACTTCCCCCTTGTTGTCGTCCTTTTGAGCGAGCGGGATAGCGTCTTGCATCAACTGTAAAGCCCGCACGCGGTCTTTCTCGACCGAGTTCACCACCTTGCCGCCGCCGCGGTGATGGCCGCGCTCGTACTTGCCGGCGATCAGGAATCCTTGGTGTTGTACATTGATGTATTGATTGGCCACTTCTTGCTTCAGTCTCCAATTATTGGGATGAGCCTTGATGGTCGCTTCGGCCAGTTCGTCAAACTCCTTGATGCGGCCGAGATTGTTGAGGCACTGCACCGCCCGCTCGAGATCGCTGGCCACTTCCTTGCCATCGTTCTTGCCCTCCAGGCAGAGCGTGCGGAAGGCGTCGTAGGCCACTTTGAAGTTGCCGTCGTTCATTGCCTTTTGGGCCTTGGCCCGGACCTGGGCAGGATCGGGCGCCTGCGACAAGGCGCCGGAGGCAATCACGCCGAGCAAGACCAATGCGGTGACGGAAAAACGAGTCCAAGTAGTTCGGTTCATGACAGTGCCTTCGATACGTGGGAAGCGACGGCTTCGGCTGGGACCGGGCGAGGGGAATGCGCGCTACGGAAAACGATGCTCCCGCTCTCGAAACAAACGGTTCAGCAATAAGACGAGAGACCGCTGACTGTTGTTCTCAATATCTGACGCTGGCGGGAAGAAAACCAGCAGGGGCGGCGCGGACTGGGAGAGTGGACCGAGTGGACCTCCCCAACTCCAGGAAACTCAGTTGTTCAATCGGCGGTGAATTACATTTCACCAGAGCCTGAAACGCAAGCGAAGTACAACGCGAATTCCTTTGCCGGCGCTGCAGGCTAGTGATGGCAAATTGAAACAAAGCAGAGCCTTGGAATCGTTGCGCCCAAACCCGTGCGTTCGCCGCCCTTCTCCCGCCCTGCCGGGCACTTTGCTACATTGCAGGGCTTGCGGCGAAACAATTTACGACAATTTCGTCCGCCGGCCGTTGAGACGGTGCATGCGCAATGGAGTGCACGCATCAGTTTCCGGACTGGCGGCTGCGGGAAAGTGACCAATGGCCCTCGATCCTTATCAACCGTGCCCTTGCGGCAGCGAAAAAAAGCTCAAATTCTGCTGTGGAGCCGATGTCAGCCATGAACTCGAAAAAATTCAGCAAGCCATGGAAGGTGAGCAGCGGCTTGCCGCGCTCGATCAGATTAACAAGCTGCTAGCGACGCATCCCAAGTTGCCCTCGGCGCTCATGTACAAAGCGATCGTCGAGTTGAGCCTCGGCGAAATCGAACCCGCCAAGCAATCGACCGCCAAGCTCCGCGAAGCTGCCCCCGCCAATCCCGCCGGTCTCGGCCTGGCTGCGATTCTTGATTGCCAGGATGGGAAGGTGCTGGAAGCGATCGGCATGGTGCAGCAAGCACTCGAGATCAATCCGGGCAAGATTCATCACCTGGTTTATCAAGCCATCGGCACGCTTGGCCGGGCTTTGTTCGCAACGGGCGAAGTCCTCGCGGCCCGCGGCCATCTCACGTATCAAGTGCGAGTTACGCAGGGCAAGGACGAACAGGCCTTTTCGGCGATGATGGACCTCGACGCCAGCGGCCAGGTTCCGCTCGTCGCACACACCTTTGGCGATCTCGTACCGCCGCCGGCCGAAGGTTCGCTGTCGGCCGCCGGACTCGCCGCGTTTGGCGACGCGCTCAAAGATGCTCAGTTCGGTTGCTTCCAAGCAGCTGCGAAGAAGTTCGAAGCGATTGCGGCGAGCGAACCCAACGAACCGACGGTGTGGCGGAATCTCGGCACGCTGCTCGTCACGCTCGCCGAAGACGACATCGCTGCGGCCATCTTTCAGAAGTACGCCGCGTTTGCCTCGGTGCCGCGCGACGAAGCGATCGAAGCCGAAGCGCTCGCTCAGTTCCTCGCCATGAACGGCGAAGACTATCAAGTGCCGGAAATCACCACGACCTTCACCATCAATGACGCGCCGGCGCTCAAGGAAGCTTGGGCTGGCAACAAGCAACTGCAGCCGATTAATCTCAAGCCGGAAGAGCTCGACCTGGCCGAAGGTGAACCGCCGCCGCAAGCTGCGTATTTCGTGCTCGATCGCGTGATTCCCGCGACGGGCATTGATATCTCCCGCGAGGCGATTCCACGGGTGCTCGGCGAAATTCTGTTCTACGGCCGACAAACGGATCGCGATGCCCGCATCGAGTTCACCGCGCCGCAGCTCGAAGATTATGCCGATCGCGTGAACGCAGTGCGGAGCCTGATCGGTTCGCACGTGCAGGGCGACACAAAGGAAGAGACCGTTAGCTACACGAATCGCAATGCGTCGATTCTGGCAGTGAACTGGCGTTTCCCCGACGATACGCCGGAAGAACAACGGAAGAGTTTGATTCTCGAACAACGGCGGCATCTGCTGCTGAATGTATTGCCCGATGCGCCGCAAGCCAGCCTCGAAGGAAAGTCGTTGCGACAAGGTGCTGCGGATCCTGCGCTGCAAAACAAGACGCTGGCGACCATCCTGCTGATGGATCTGGCGCAGCCGCAAGAAGAGCCGATCTTCAACGAACTCCGCCGCTCACTCGGCTTGCCGGAACTCGGCGAATTCGAAGCAGCGGGCAAGCGGATTCAATTGATTTCGCTCGCGCAGCTCTGTCGCGTCGATCCCAAGAAGCTCAGTGACGAAGAAGTGATGCAAGCCTTCACGCGTGGCACCTTGGTCTCGTGCCGGCGGATTGTGCTGAAGGTGGGCCGCGAAATCATCGGCCGGCCGTCGCTCGATAAGGTCGCGAACAAAGAAGATGTGTTCGAAATTCTCTCACGGCAATCGAACGATCCGGCCGAAACGCTCGACTTGCTCGTCAAAGCTCAGGAATGGGCCAGCGCGCGAGGTCGTTCACCCGCCCGGTTCATGCTGCAAGAAATTCCCCTGCGATTGTTACGCGGCGAACAAGCCGAGTTCACGCGGATCATGGACACGCTTCGCTCACGGCACATGAACGAGCCAGGCATTGCCCAGGGCTTGTACATGATGCTCGCGCAGCTCGGCTTGATCCGCCCGCAGGGTGGAGCACCAGGCGGCATGCCTGGCGCGCTGCCCGGCGGCATGCCCGCTCCCGCCGCAGCCCCGGCAGCAGCGCCCGGCGTGTGGACGCCGAATCAACCCGCCGCTGCCGAACAGACCAAGAGCAAGCTCTGGTTGCCAGGGATGGATTAGGGACGCGGTTTGTAGTGTGGGTCGAACGCACGCGTGAGGCCCACTACAGGGGGCTTAAATCGCGGCCTGCTTGCCACCGGGAAAGTTCACTTGCCTGTCGCGGAGTTGCGCACGCTCACACTCCGCGGCCTGCCAGGTTGGCCACGGTAGCTACGAGGTCGCGGGCTTCGAGTGGCTTGGTCAGGTGCGTTTGAAAGCCGGCCTCGAGTGCTTGCGTGCGATCTTCAGCACGAGCAAACGCGGTGAGGGCGGCGGCGGGAACCTGGCAGCCAGCCGCACGAGCGCGGCGGAGCAGTTCGTAGCCGTCGAGCTCAGGCATGCCGATGTCGCTGACCAGCACATCGGGTGGCGAGAGGTTGAGAATGTGCAGGGCCTCGCGGCCATTTTTCGCGACGACGACATCCGCGTGGCATTCCACCAAAATTCGCTTGGCTAACTCGCGGGCGTCGGGTTCATCATCGACAACCAGCACACGGACGCCTTTCAGGTTGGGCGGATTCCAAGCCACCGCAGGTTGTTGCCGCTGCGCACTGTGCAGTTGCTGAGTCTCTTCGGGCGACGCTTCGGCACGCACGCCGAGCGTTGAGAACGGCAGCAGAATCTTGAAAGTCGTTCCTTGGTTCTCGCCGGCACTCCATACACTTACCGAGCCGCCATGCAGTTCGACCAGGTTCTTTACTATGGCCAGGCCAAGTCCCAGCCCGCCATGCCGCCGCGTGGTGGTGGCATCGGCCTGACGAAAGCGTTCGAAGACGTGCGGCAAAAATTCCGGCGCGATCCCCACGCCGGAATCGCGGACGCTAATCTCGACATGGCTGCTCGCGCGCTGCAAGTGTACTTGCACTTCGCCATGCGGCGGCGTGAACTTGATCGAGTTACTGAGCAGATTCCAGACAACTTGCTGAATTCGATTCGGATCACACACGATCGGGCCGACTTGCGAATCGAGCGTGCTGGTCACTTCAATCTGCTTCGCTGCAGCGCTGTGCTTCACGGTGCCAATCGCCGACCTGATGACTGCCGCCAGATCAGCCGATTGCACATCCAGGCGAATCTTGCCGGAGATGATACGACTCATATCGAGCAAGTCTTCGATCAACTGCGCCTGAGCCCGCGCATTGCGTTCGATCGTCGCTAAGCCCTCGCGGGCTTCTTCGCTGCTGATTTCCGTTCGCTGCAGCAGTTGCGACCAACCCAGAATCGCACTCAGCGGCGTGCGCAATTCGTGGCTGAGCGTGGCGAGAAATTCGTCCTTCATCCGCCCCGTTCGCTCCGCTTCGGCGCGGGCTGCGCGTTCGGAAGTGAGCAGCCGGACGTTCTGTTCGAGCAACAATTGCTCGGCATGATTGTCGGTGCAGTTGCCGACCCATTCTTTCACACTTCCATCAGCGCGGAGCACCGGCGCACCATGGGCCAGCACGTGTCGATACTCGCCGTCGTGGCGCTGCAACCGGTACTCGACTTCATACATCTTCACCGCGGCTACGGCTTCGTTCCAAGTTGCCAGCGTTCGCTCGCGATCGTCGGGATGAATGGCATTCAGCCAGCCCCAGCCGAGATACTCGTCCCGGCTTTGCCCTGTGTAAGCTGCCCAGGAAGGATTTTCCGAGTCCATCTGCCCCACGGAATCGACCAGCCACACCACCGACGAGACGGTATCGACGAACGTGCGGTAGCGCTCTTCACGCTCACGCAACTGCCGCGCGATGCGTGCCCGTTCGATCGATTCCCAACAACGCGATGCCACGGCCTGCACGATTTGAATTTCATCAGCAGTCCAAATCCGCGGCCGAGCTTGATGCACTGCCATTGAACCGACAAACCGGCCCGACTTATGCAACGGCACGCAGATGACCGCTTGGATCTCGGTCTGACGATAGACGTCCACATTGACGGCCGGCTGATGGCTGTCGATGTCGTAGACGACATACGGCCGATTAGCCAACATTCGCTCATGCAATTCCGAGCCAAAATCAGTGAACTTGTAAACGCCGACAATGCTCTTCACTCCGCGGGTGTAGTTGCCCGTCAGGTTCATCGTATTTTGGTCGGCAGCAACTTCCGCATAGGCACAGCGATCGGCTTCGACAAACTCGCCCAGCAGCCGGGCGGTGACGGCGACGATCTCGTCGGGATCCGACAACGGTCGCACGGTATCGCTGACAGTCATCAAGAAGCGAATCCGGTCTTCCGCACTTTTTTGCTCGGAGATGTCTTCGACAATTCCCAGCAACCGCTGCAACTGGCCGCCGTGATCGAATAGTGGCGAGAGCGTGGCCCGCGCCCAAACTGCAGCGCCGTCAGGCCGTAGGTACCGCTTTTCGAAGACAGCGCGGAGGGCAGTTTTATCTTCGATGCGGCGAATATGCTGCCGTGCCAGATCGCGATCGGCGGGATGCGTGTAGTGATCGGAGGTGACGCCGACAATGTCGTCCATCTGCCGGCCGACAATGCGGCAAAACGATTCATTTGCCCGGCTGATACGCCCGACGAGATCAAATTCGACCATGCCCACCGCGGCTTGTTCAAAGAGCGCTTGAAAGCGCGCTTCGCTCACGCGCAGTGCTTCGTGCGTGTCCATGACGGTCACGGTCGGCGACGAAACGGCGGGCGATGTGTTTGCCAGCGTGGTCGCAGCAAGCGACAGTTTCGATTGGCCCGACTTATCCGCACGCATTTCCACCTCGAACCTCGTTCCCTGTCGGCAAGTTCAGTCGCCGTGCTTGGACTTGCGGCAATAGGCCCGCTAGATTGAGCGATCGGCGATTCGATAGTTTAGCAAAAGATGCCTCCCCGATGCAGACCAAGACACTCACACTCGCTAGCCCGAAGCGTAAGCGAAGGAACAACGCAGATTCTTTCGCTTGCGCTTCAGGCCAGTGGCGGCAAATTGCCCAGCGTTCCAGTGATAGCAAAGGCAAACGATGAATAACGCGCTAACGATTAGCTGTTTCGCACTCTTGCTGAGCGCTGGGTTACCAGTTTGCAATACCAACGCAGCGGAGCAGGGTAGCGCAATTGCAACTCCCCCTCAGTGGATTTGGCTAAAGGAGGGGACGGCGGCGGGCGACAATCAACTCACTCGCAAAATCACGCTTGAACGCTCGATTCAAGCTGCCGAGTTGCGTTTCGCGGCGGACTATTGTCACGCGACGGTGCTGATTAATGGTGCACGCGTTTTGACACTCGCGCCGTATTGCCAAACACAAACGCTCGATGTGACGAATTGGCTCAAGCGGGGCGACAACGAAATCGCGATTCAGGCAAACAGCGTGAGTGGTCCGCCGGCTGTTGCGCTATCGTTGGTCGTGACGCATCACAACGGCCCAGCCACGATTCTCCTTTCGGATGAGAAGTGGAATGGAGCCGATCTCGGTCCCGTGCTGCCGGAGTTCTGGGGAGTGGGTCGCCGCGGCATCGAGCTCTCGCCATTTGAAAACTATGAGCAGTGGCAACAAGCCAAGACGGATAGCAAGAAGAAAGCAGTGCCGAAGTTTTGGACCGTGCCTGGTTTTGAAGTGACCGAACTGCGCGTGGCCCACGTCGACGAAGGTTCATGGATCAGCCTCGCATTTGATTCGCAAGGCCAGATGATCATCTCGCGCGAGGATCAAGGCTTTCTGCGGCTGACGCTCGACAAACCGCGCCAGTCGGTGGCGCGTGTTGAGAAGGTAGACTCCGATTTGAAGGAATGTCGCGGCCTCGCGTTTGACGGCGATTGGCTCTACGCGAGCGCGAACAACTCACTGGGGCTGTATCGCTTGCAGATCGATGCCGAAAGTAAGGTTCAAAAGCAAGAATTGATGCGGCAATTTCCTGGCAAAGTGGGACACGGTCGCAACGACCTTGTGTTCCGCCGCAGGAATGCAGTCGACAGCGACGAGAGTCCGCGTGCGCTGTATCAAATTCACGGCGACTCGGTGGAACTGCCGAAAGGCAATTTCCGCGATCTGACCTCACCGCTGAACGAATCCAAAACCAAAGGCCCAGGCCGCGAAGGCTCGCTGCTCCGCTGCGATGCGAATGGGAAGAACTGGGAATTGATCTGTGCCGGCCTGCGCAATCCGTACGGCATCGATCTCCATCGCTCCGGGGCGCCGTTCACATTCGATGCCGACAATGAATACGACATGGGCACGCCCTGGTATCGGCCGACGCGCATCCTGCACCTGATGACCGGTGGCGACACCGGCTATCGCGAATCGACGGGGTTTTTTCCGCCGCGGTTTCACGATCAGCCCGATCATGCGCCGCCACTGCTCGACATCGGCCGAAGCTCGCCGACGTCGGTGATGTTTGGTTATGACTTGAAATTTCCTGAGCCGTACAAAAACGCTCTGTTCATTCTCGACTGGACGTATGGACGCGTGATTGCAGTGCACTTAGCGCCGCGGGGCGAAACGTTTCGCGCCGCTGCAGAACTTTTCCTGCAAGGTCGGCCCCTGAATGTCACCGATGTCGCTGCGGGACCCGATGGCGATATGTATCTGATCACCGGCGGCCGCAAAACGCAAAGTGCGTTGTATCGAGTCAGTTTCTCCGGCAAACCTCCCGAGCGTGCGGAAGCAGGAATGCATGAACTGGCGGCGGCAGAGTTTTCTGAAAAAACGCTGCATGAATCGACAAACAATTCTTTCAGCGAAGTGGATCCCGTCAGCCGCCATCGAGGCCGAATTCAGACGGAACGTCGATTTAATTGGAAGGAATTACAAGACCTCGCAGAGAGATATCAGCGCGGTAGCCTGTTCTATCAGCTCTCGTTAGCCCGTGCTCGTCGCTCAATCGATGTGCCTTTACTCTTGTCCGTCCTCAAGCAACACCCACTCACGAAACTCAATGTCACGCTGCAGTTCGAATGGCTTCGCATTGCTGGTTTGTGCCGCGAGACAGCGCCGGAGATGGTCGCGAAGGAGAGGGAGCATCTGATTGCTGAACTAGTCGCGCTGGCAAAAACGTTGCAGCGAGATTCACAACCAGGAGCAGAACTTCGCGTTGCGCCGGAAGGGACCAGCGATGAACTTCTCCGCCGCCTCGTACTGTTGCTTGGTGAGCTGGATGCCGCAGAATTGCCGGAAATTGCGGCAACTCAGATGCTGCAAAGTGCGAAACAAGAGGACCAACTCGCCGGTTTGCTTGCCACCCGTAATGCAACAAAGGGTTGGACGCTCGATTCGCGCCGCGAGCAACTACGCGTGCTCAATGAGATTCCGCGGATGGTCGGCGGCGCTGGATTGCCGCCGTTTGAGAAATGGTTGAGGCCGCAGATTTTGAAAACCTTTAGCAAGGAAGAAGTTCTCGCACTCGCGGATATTATCGAACCGAATACAGCAGTTGCGAGCGAACCGTTGCCGCCACCGCGAAGGCACGTGCAAAAATGGACGCTCGATGAACTCGCAACTTTGCATGCTGCTGATGCACCAGCGGGCGATGCGGCGAAAGGTGCCGTGCTATTTCGCGATGCCCTCTGTAGTCGCTGTCATCGCGTAAATTTGAAAGGGGCCGCCGTTGGTCCTGATTTGACGCACGTCAGCCGGCGTTTCAGTCGGCGGGATATTTTGGAGTCGATCGTGCAGCCTTCGCTCTCGGTCGCCGAGAACTTTCGGATGGAAACCGTCCTCACCGAGAGTGGCAAAGTTTACACCGGCCGAGTGATCAACGAAGGCGATTACCGCAGCGAGAAATTGACGCTGCAAATCGATCCGCTGCAGCCCGACAAGATTGTCGAACTCGATAAGAAGGAAATTACGGAGCATCGGACGTTGCCAGTGTCGCCGATGCCGAACGGCCTGCTGGATACGTTTACGCTTGAAGAGATTCGCGATCTGTTGGCGTATTTGACGCCGTAGCCTTTGCACCGTTGCTGGAACGGCGCGGGGTATCGTTCGTTCCAGCGGACAGGCGCACTGCCCGATTCATCGGTCGTGGAGCGAGCCGATGACGCTATTTGCTCGTCTTTTTGCTCTTCTAACGTAGCGGAAAGGTTGACGGCTTGGGCTCGTACGCCTGGCAGCCAAAATCGCGGCCGATGGAGAGGAATTTTTGACGATCGTCTTCCCCGAGGTGCGCACCTTCGATACGGAAGAACTGCCAACTCCACGAAACTTGAAACTGTCCCGCATGACCACAGCCAACGAGGACGCCCGGCTTTTCATCGACGCCAGTGAACTCCGACTTGATCCGGTCAATCACTTCTTTAATCGGCAGATCAACCAGACCGTCGACATCTTCGCCAAAGCTCAGTTCCTGAGAGATCGTTTCCGCGGGTTGCTTCACCGCTGGATCCTGCCGCCAAAACATTAACTGCATAACCGTTCCTCACCCGTTGCTGAAAAAAAACTGCGAAAATCAGAGTTTCATTCCGTTGTCTGTCTGCGATCGCCGCCTTAAACATCGCCTGGCGGGATTCTATACTAACCGGCGGTTTTGGGGGAAGCGTTAACTGCATTGATACTTACGGAGGAGTTGCCCGTGGCCGAGCCAATCATCAGTGTTTCTGGTTTACGAGGAGTGATTGGCGAGAGTTTGACGCCCGATTTGGCCGCCCGCTACGTCGCCGCGTTTGCCGCGACGCTGCCCCCCGGCCCGGTCGTCGTGAGCCGCGATGGTCGTACCACGGGTTCGATGCTGGCTGCAGCCGTTCATTCCGCCCTGGCTGCCAGCGGCAAGGATGTGTGGGATGCCGGTATTGCGGCAACGCCTACGTTAGGTGTCTTGGTTCGACATTATCAGGCCGTCGGCGGCGTGCAGATTTCCGCCAGCCACAATCCGCTCCCTTATAACGGCCTCAAGCTTTTTAACCATGAAGGCCGAGTCATACCGGCCGTTGCTGGGAAGAAAGTGCTCGAACGCTATCGAGCAGCACAATTCGCCTGGGCCCTGCACGATAAGATTGGCACGATTCGGCCATTGCCTGATACCATCGGTCCACACCTGCAGTTGCTCCTCGAAACAATCGACGTCGCCGCGATTCAAGCCCGCGGTTGTAAAGTTCTACTCGATAGCAATGCTGGCGCGGGAAGTTTGCTGGGGCGGACACTTTTGCAAAAACTTGGCTGCCAGGTGACGATTCTCGGCGGCGATCCCACCGGCTGGTTCCTTCACAATCCCGAACCAACCGCGGACAACTTGCGGAGTGTGCAAGAACAAGTCGTCGCAGCTGGGGCGGACATCGGCTTTTGTCAGGATCCCGATGCCGATCGGCTGGCGGTCATTGATGAGCAGGGACGGTACGTCGGTGAAGAGTACACCGTCGCGCTCTGCCTCGATCACGTGCTGCGTCAAATGAAGGGGCCTGTCGTAACCAATTGTTCGACGAGTCGCATGGCCGCAGACCTCGCCGCAAAGTATGGCTCCCCGTTTTCACGCTCCGCCGTCGGCGAAGCCAACGTTGTCGACGAAATGAAGCGAGTGAACGCGATTTTCGGCGGTGAAGGCAACGGCGGCCCGATCGATCCACGGATCGGCTATGTCCGCGACAGCTTTGTTGGTATGGCCTTGATCTTGGCCGCGATCACCCGTCGCGGTCGCAAGATCAGCGAACTCGTACAAGAGCTGCCGAAGTATGACATTCAAAAAACGACAACGCCACTTGCTGCGGAAAAACTGCCCGCCGCGTTTGCAGCGTTGCAAAAGCATTTCGCCGACGCGCAGACTGACCGTCTGGATGGCCTGCGACTCGATTGGCCCGATCGCTGGCTGATCATCCGCGGCAGCAACACCGAACCCATCGTGCGAATTATCGCCGAAGCGCCAACCGCGGCGGACGCAGCCCAACTTTGCGCCACGGCCAACAAAGTGCTGCAGAAACTGGCGTAGGTATTTCCTTCGCCAGCAGCCATTCCCCTTCCTCATTCGTTGGTCGAGCAACTAAGATAATTGCTCCTAAACGGCCATGCGGCAGAACCGCGGCCCGTCGCTGGTTGGCGAGTGCGCCGCCGGCTGTTGTGTGTGCTTCTCTTCAGCAGCATTGCAGTTGGAAACCGACCCGCGAGCTAGAAACGCGCACATCGATGCAGGTTATCGATGTCTCTTGATGAAGTGGTCGGAAATCCTCCGGCCCTTGGCAATGGCGCTGGCCAGATCGTCCGCGACGCAACGTGCACTGCCTGCGGCTGCGTATGCGACGATATTGATTTGACCGTACAAGGACAGCAGATCATTGCCGCGGAACGGGCCTGTGCACTGGGCGCCGCGTGGTTTCTGGGACACACCACGCCCGCTCGTCCAGCGTGTTTGATTAATGGTCATCCGGCAACGGTCGAAGCAGGAATCGATAGAGCCGCGCAGATCTTGGCTGGTGCCAAATACCCACTCGTCTATGGCTTGAGCGAAACTACGACCGAAGCGCAGCGCGTGGCCGTCGGCATTGCCGATTGGATCGGCGCCAATCTCGATACGACAACCAGCGTTTATCACGGCCCCAGCGGCATGGCCTTTCAGGGCGTGGGCGAAGTCACTTCGTCATTGGGTGAAGTTCGCAACCGCGGCGACCTCGTCATTTTTTGGGGCACCGATCCCGCGGTAAGCCATCCACGGCACTTTTCGAAATACAGCTTGTTTCCGAAAGGTTTATTCGTTCCCAACGGCCGCGCTGATCGTACGTGCGTCGTGGTGGATGTGCGGAAATCGCAGTCGGCGGTGGAAGCAGATCACTTTTTGCAAATCAAGCCAGGCAGCGATTTTGAAGCACTCTGGATTCTGCGCGCCTTGGCGATGGGCATCGAAGTCAATCCGGAAACCACGATCGCCGAAACGGGCATACCGCTGAACGTCTGGCAGGATCTCGTCGCACTCATGAAGGGAGCGAAATTCGGAGTCATTTTCTATGGCCAAGGTGTGACGATGAGCTCTGGTAAGCACAACAACACTGAAGCGATTTTCGCGCTGACGCGCGACATGAATAAGTACACGCGGTTCGTCTGTCGCGCGAATCGTGGCCGAGGGAATGTGAGTGGCGCCGATAATGTGGTGACCTGGCGAACTGGCTATCCGTTTGGTGTGAGCCTCAATCGCGGCTATCCGCGGTTCAATCCAGGCGAATACACTGCCGCCGCCGTCCTCGCCCGCAAAGAAGCCGATGCCGCGTTGATCGTTGCCAGCGATCCACTCAGTAATTTTCCACCGGCCGCCTGCGAACAGTTGGCGGCAATCCCCGTTGTCACACTCGACCCGGAATTGACCGCGACAACGCGCGCTGCGGCGGTGGCGTTCACGGTGGCGACATACGGCATTAACACTCCGGGCACTGTCTATCGCTTGGATGACGTTCCCATTCCTCTGCGCCCCGCCATTGAATCGCCGTTCCCTAGCGATCTCGAAATTCTCTCCCGCCTTGAGCAGCGAGTAATACAGTTAAAGGCTGACGAATTCGCGCCACCCTCTTAATGCCGCAACAACCGGTTGGCCTGCACTACTAAAATGTTTGCGCTGGCTGCGGCACACAGGGAACGCTAAACACCGGGGACGCAAGCTTGCCACTTGCAGAAGCCAATGCCGAATGAAGAAAAGTCACTCAGTCCGGAGCCATCGTTAACGGACAGCGCTCAGCGCGGAGTAGCGACGACGGTCGACACCGGCGACAGCTCGCAGTCCACCCAGTTCACTTTGCAGTCGCCTGAGAAGCCAGGCCCCTCGCTCAGCGAACGCTATCAACTGGGAGTGGAAATTGCCCGCGGCGGCATGGGGGTGGTGCATCGCGCCGTCGATTTGATCTTTCAGCGCCAAGTTGCGGTGAAGTTGCTGCTCCCCAAGTGGGAAAAGGAAACTGACCCGCAACGGCAAACGCAGCGACGAGCTCAAATGCTGGAAGCCTTTCGTTACGAAGCCGAGATTACCGCGCGGCTGCAGCATCCGGGAATTCCGCCCGTGCACGAATTAGGCAGACTGGCTGACGGCTTGCCATTTCTGGCGATGAAGCTAATCCAAGGCCAAACGCTGCAACAGTTGTTGCAGCAGCGTTCTTCCTTGCTGGCCGACCTGCCGCGGTGGCTGCAAATCTTTGAGCAGATCGCACAGGCGGTGGGTTATGCACACTCGCAACGGATTTTACATCGCGACTTGAAGCCTGCGAACGTCATGGTCGGTGAGTTCGGCGAAGTGCAGGTGATGGACTGGGGTCTGGCGAAAATCCTTGGTGAAGCAGAAAAAGTAGACATTGATTTCGAGGACGACGATTCGTTCGGAGCTGCTCGACAATTCGTGTCGCGACGGGGCGACATCAAAGGAACATTGGCCTACATGCCACCGGAGCAGGCTCGTGGTGAGATCGACGAACTCGATCCGCGGGCCGATGTGTTTGCTCTCGGCGCGATCCTTTGCGAAATCCTGACAGGCAAACCACCTTACACCGGGCGAACTCAGCTCGAACTCAAGCAGCAAGCCGCGACTGGTCAACTCGCGGCGGTTTTTCAATCCATTCGCATTAGCGGCGCAGATCCGGAAATCGTGGAACTAGCGCTCGCCTGTTTGTCGCCCGCTCCTGCCGACCGTCCTTTCGACTGTACTGCCGTTGCCCAGGCTGTCGCTGCCCATCGCGCGACAGTCGAGCAGCGCCTACGCCGGGCAGAGACCGAGCGGGCGTTGTCGCAACAACAACTTGTCGAGCAATCACGCCGCCGCAAACTTTGGTATGGAGTTGCCGCAGCGCTCCTGCTGGTCGTCCTCGTCAGCAGCACCCTGGCCGTCGTTTACGCCCGCGCGAATTCAATCATTGCCGACCGCGAACTGAAAGCCACGAACGCGGCAAAACTCGCTTCGCAACGCGAGAGCGAAGCAAAAGCCGCCGCCGCGCTCGCCGAGAAACGTCAGCAGGAAGCGCAAGCCGCTTCCGAACGTGCCCTGGCTCAAGAAAAGATCGCCAGTGACAAAGCTGCCATCAGCGAGGCGGTGAATAAGTTCCTGCAGTTCGATCTGTTGGCTCTCGCCGGCGCGGGGGAACAACTTGACGTCGGCCTGGAAGTGAATCCTGATCTCAAAGTCCGCGACCTCGTGCTTCGCGCTGCCAGTCGCATCGAAGGTAAGTTTGCCGATCAGCCGATCGTTGAAGCCGCAACGCGCAAGATGCTCAGCCTTTCGCTGTATCGCTTGGGGGAATTCGACGCCGCCGCCCAACAAAGTCGGCGCGCTCAAGAGCTATACACCAGCCTCTTCGGCGCCGACGATCCGCGCACGCTAGAAGTCAGCGACGCTTTGGCCCAGGCCTGGTTGCTTTCCGGCAAACAGACGGAAAGCGTTGCCTTGCTGACGGACCTGGTTGAACGTCGCAAAACCAAACAGGGTGTCGATCACCCCGAGACGCTTGAGCAAATCAACGTCCTCGCCAACGCCTTGCGGGCCACAGGCGATTTCCGCCATGCGATTAAACTTTACGAAGAGACGCTCGAGTTGCAATCGAAGACACTCGGCACCGACCATCGCACTTCGCTACAGACCAAACACAACCTGGCAATGGCTTATCGCTATGCCGGAGATTTGGAACGAGCGGTGCCCATGCTCGAAGAGACGGCGCGGCTCTTTGCACAAGCCCATGGCCCTGATCATCCCGATACGCTCGGCGTGATCAGCAATCTGGCTTTGCTCTATCGATCAACAGGGCAACTCAACCGAGCGTTTCCACTCTACGAGCGCGCACTGGAAGGCCGACGCAAATCTCTCGGCGACGATCATCCCGACACGATCGCTTCGATGAGCAACTTTGCGGTTGCCTTGTTCTCCGCCAATCGGCTCGATCGCGCGTTGCCGCTGATGCAAGAAGTACTGAAACGTCGCCGGGAGAAACTGGGTCCGGAGCATCTGCAAACGCTGGAAGCGATGAACAATCTGGCCAACATCTTGCAGCAGCAGGGCGACCTGAAACAGGCCCTGGCGTTGTCGGAACCGGTGCTGAAGTTGCGTAAGGAAAAACTAGGGCCGGAACATCCGCAGACGCTGGGCTCGATGCAAAACCTCGGCACCATCTATAGCGATCTAGGTCAGTACGAAAGGGCGCTGCCGCTGTTGGAGAAGGCTCTGGAACTGCGTCGCGCGAAGCTCGGCGAGCAACATCCGGATACGCTCCGGTCCAAACAAAATCTCTCCGCCAGCTATTGCGAAGCCAAAGAGTTTGCAAAGGCTTTGCCGCTGCTCGAGGAATTACTGCAGTTTCACTCGGCCAAGAACGGCAACAAGCATCCCGATACGCTTGTGACCATGAACAATCTTTCGTTGGCCTATCACGAAGCTGGCCGCTTCGAGCAAGCCGCCAAGATGCGAACGGATCTGTTAAAGCTCGCCAGCGCGATGTTTGGCCCGAAGAATATCCGCACCGTCGGCTCGATGCTGAATCTTGCGATGACGGAGCTTCAGTTGAAGCAATACGCAGAAGCCGAACAGCATTTGCAAAAAGTTTGGGACGATTCGCAGCAATTTCCGCCACAAATCAAAGCGACCATTCTCCTGCCCACTGCGCAAGAGCTAGTCAAACTTTATGAAGCCTGGGAAAAGCCCGAAGCATTGGCCAAATGGCAAGCCGAGCTTAAGAAACTCCCGACTGAGTAATCAGCGACTACTGCCGGAAAATGATATATCGCTTCTGCCCACAACCGTAGACCGCGCAAGATCCGAAGTACTGCCAGCAATCGAGGTGATGCGGCGTTTTACACTTTGTGCAGAAAACCACTTTTTCAACAAGTGCATCACCACAGACGCGGCACTGGGTATCTTTCAGCGTGAGGTTCGGAGCCTGTTCGACAAACTGAATGCCGTCCGCAATCGGCTTTTGAATTTGCCGCAACAAGACGAAGCAACTGCGGACGAAGTTTGAAAGCTCGGCTTCGCTTGTGAGGTGCTCGTGCTTGGTGATTCGCAAGCTGCCACCGCCGAGTTGCAGATGCAGATCGAATCGGCCGCCCGCTCCACAGGTGGCCAGCGACATGATGGATTGCCGCACCTCTGACGAGAGAAAGTCGCGAATGCCGCGCTCGTTACTTCCTTGAATGACGAAGGCCGCGTCGAATTCCGGGGCGCCAACTTCAATGTCCTGCATGCCGAAATACTTGCCCAGACGCTGCGCCATTCCTTGTGGCCGAAGTTCCAGTCGCACGCGAATGTCGTAAATCGAAATCGTGAGATGCGTCTGGACATCATCGCCATGATGCGAATAGCTGAGGACGGTGCGATTGTCCCCCAGCTGAAAAACGACTTGCGGAAAATCCCACGCTCCGCCGCGAGTGATTCGCCCTCGCCAGACATTGGCGAAGTGATTCAGTTCCCGATTGCGAGTCGAATAAGTGATACCGAGGACGATGAATCCAATGACGACCATCGCGAAGATGATCACGATCGTCAGGATGGGTTCGGGATTGTTCATCGTGTATTTCGAGAAAAAACGGCCATCACGCCGAGCGGCGGGCCTCAACATAACGACTTTGCCCGCAGCCATACACCGCGCACGATTCAAGGTATTGCCAGCAATCGAGGTGATGCGGCGTTTTGCAGCTGGCGCAAAAAACGACCTTGCCCGTCAACGGCTGGCCACAAACCTGGCATTGCGTTTCCTGAACTTTAGGCAGCGGCGTCGCGGCAATGAATTGAATTCCGGTGTCTCTACTGTAAGCCAGCGCGTGGAAGACTTTCTCAAATTGGGCGATGAACTCGTTCAATTCGCCGACGCTGGTAATGCTGCGGTGCTTGGTCACTCGCAGCACGCCGCCGCTGATAGTGAGATGCAGGTCAGGAGATACAATCGTCGAGAAATTGGCGAGTTGCATGATCGCGGTCTGCGCAGCGCCGGTCAGGTACTCTCGTATCAGGCCCGGATGATTGCCGTTGATGATGAACGCATCATCAAAATGGCGTGATCCAATCTCGATGTCTTCCATACCGAGCATCTTGCGCAGTTGCTGCAGCAGCGTTTGAGCATAAAGTTCCAGGCGAAGTTGTTTGTCAGGAAAGTGAATCGCCAAATGAGTGTTGCGCCCATTCTTGCCACGCTTGGAATAGGTCAGGCGCGCGAAGGCATCGCCAATTTGCATGACGACCTGGTCGTACCCAAAAATACCGCCCGGCTCGACGTAGCCCTTCCAGCGTTTCGCCACTGCGTCGAGCGCGCCACGATGGAGCGAACTAGAGACCGCCGCGATAAACATCACGAAGCCGATTAAGAAGATCGCACCAAAGCAAACCAGCGGCGTGGGATCGAGACCGTTATTCACCTGCAGGCTCCCAATGTCGGCTTTCACTCCGCGAAAAGACGCGTCTTAACAACCGAACTTGCTTTCTCGTTTTACGGGCCACGAAAAGATGCGTTCTTTCGCGAAGCGAAAGACAACATTCAACGTGGTTTGCCAGGCCGACCAGGCGGCACATCATCCAGCGGCTCGGGCATTTTTTCGGGCGTTTTCGTCGGCATAGCGCGCCGCGGTACGAGATAGACTGTTTCACGGCAGCCATACGTAGCGCAGCCCCCCGCATACTCCCAGCAATCACGATGGTGGGGCGTTTGGCAGCGGCGGCAGATCACGATTTCGGTTTGCATCTCTTCGCCACAAATCCGGCAACTGGCATGTTCGATGATCTGCGGCGAATCGCTCTGCACAAAATCGATTCCCTCGGTCTTGGTCAACTGCAATTGGTCGTACAGGCCGAGCGTCATTTCAACGAACTGCTCCAGGTCATGCGCTCGAGAAGATTCCCACACCTTGCGCACGACCAGCCAGCCGGGATAAATCAGCACGAGTGTTTCCGCCGCTTCCGGCGACCGGCTGATCCGTTCGAGTTGCACGCGCACACCGGCACTCAGCAGCAGGCGAGCTTCTTCGCCTTCATCGGCCCAAACATTCCAGCGGAGGCGAAAATCATCCCAGTCGAATTCGATCTCGCTGAGGCCGCGCAGGTCGATGGCAATCTGCCGCCGCGAGACGCGCGGCACGAGAGCCATATGCATGGTGACATCGGACCATTGCACAATCATTTCCAAGCATTTGCGGCCAGCGGTTCCTGGTAGGCTGTAGACCGACAGCCGCGAGTAGGTGTTGCCGTAAGGGAGCCGCAATGAAGGATTGCTGAACCAGCCGCCACGACTCAGCACGCCGCCAAAGCGGTGACTGACTGCGGCGAGCGCGCTATTCCAGCGCTCGAAGCGAGCCGCGGTTTGGCTGAAAACGCCAAACAGGGCGAGCACGACAATCGCAGCAAACAGCATGAAAACGCCAACGCACTCCATGCTCTCATTGTGGGTGGCTGACTGACAACTTGCCAGGGGCAGTTCAGTGAAGCAGTTTGTTCGCGAAGTGGGCCTGACAGAAGTCGGCAAGATGAAGGCGGCAAAAGCGAATACTCGCCGTCAATTCGCGGTATGATGGTCAGGCAGCGTCCAGCAATGAATAGTACGAAAGCGTTCGCGACAGACTTTCGAGCCATTGGCAGCGACATCATGTCCATCGAATTCTTATGTCCCAGTTGCCAGCAACAGTTGCGTGTGCCCGATACCGCTGCTGGCAAGAATGCGAAATGCCCAAAGTGCACAACGATACTTACGGTGCCTGGGATTTCGGTCGGCGCTTCGCTACTCGAACCGCCGCCGCAGGCCGGCTTTAATTTCAGCGCGTCGCCAACTCCACCGGCGCCAACGCCACCGGCGCCAACGCCACCGACACCTGCTCTTCCCGGCTCGTTTGCCGGACCGCCGCCCGGCAGTCCGTTTGCGGGAACTCCGGGAAATCCCTTTGCTGTTCACGACGCCAAGCCGTTGCCGAATACGCAGGCGACCATGCCGCCACCGTATTCGCCGCCGGTGATCACGAGCGCGACGAATCCCTATGCGTCGCCGCAAGGTGGCTATCACCAGCAGCAGCTAGCGCCGCCGGGAATGGTGGGACATCAGATCGTCGAAGTCAGTCCGATCGTCAACCATGCCATCGAAGTTTGGAAGCGGAATCTTGGCGTGCTCATGGGCATGACCTTGTTGCCTGTGGTGATCATGTTGCCGTTTATGGGCATCATGTTTGTCGCCGTGCTCGGGACAGCGCCTCTCGAGGAACCGGCGATCACCATCGGTGTGCTGGTGCTCGCCTATCTGGCCATGATTGCCATGCAGACCTACTTAGGGATCGGCCAGGCGCTGATGTGCATCAAACTGTCGCGCGGGCAGGAGGTCACCATTGGCGAACTATTCAGCGGCGGCGATGTGTTTCTGCCGGTGCTCGGCTGGATGGCGATCACCACGCCGATCATGATTATCGCCGCGCTGCCGCTCTACATTCCGCTCGTGTTTCTGCTCCTCATGTTCTGGCCCTCGTATCACCTGGTTGTCGATCGCAAGTGTAAGGTGATGGATTCTTTCAACCTGGCCAAACGGATCACCGAGGGAAATAAACTGACCACGTTTGTCCTGGTGCTGGTCAGCTACGGTTTTGCGTTGCTGGGCGAAATGGCCTGTTTTGTGGGACTATTCTTTGCCATTCCGTTGATTTCGCTGGTTTGGTCGACAGCTTACCTGATGATGTCCGGTCAGATCCCGATTCCACCTCGGCCGCAGCCCTACATGCCGCCGCAACCCTATCAGCCGCCGCCGCAGGGTTATTTGCCACCTCCGCAGAAGTAGGGATCAGCACGATTTCACGCCCCTACAATCGACATTCCTCAAGAGTTCTTTCTTTGTCAGAAACTCGCTCGGAGTATTGATTTGCCGCATTTGGGAGTAAAATCGAACTTGGCAGCTTTACTCGCCCCGCGCAGGGGTGTAACTTTTTTCCAGCGGAAAATAATTCCTTGTCTCGACCGCTGCTGGCTGCTCGGCTGAGTCTGGGATTGCGCCTTGAACGAACCGTTTGAAACGGGCTTGCCAATCGGAACAGGCAGCTCGAATTAATCAAATCCAGGGGAGGTAAAGCGGAACCAAATCCTGAGGCGGATGAGTAGCTAGCTTGAGTAGCATCGCAATCTCCCGATGCAGGCCAGCCGATACTCATCACTAGCGGATGCCAGCACGCAGTGCTTATGCCGGGAGTACCCGGTCCTTTGCTGGGTGTGCCCGGTCCCCTCAAAAATGAACCCGACGAGCAATCGCAGGTTCCGCCGGAGTTATGGCAAAACTGAGCGTCGATAATTTTCTGGAGTACGTCGAGAAGAGCAAATTGGCCGAGCCTGACCAATTGCGCAAATCGCTCGACAAGCTCCGCGCAGGAAACTCCGGCAGTCTGCCGGACGACGCTGATCGTGTAGCCGAAGGCCTGATCGACGATGGTGTGATCACCAAGTGGCACGTCGATAAGCTGATGGACAAGAAGTACAAAGGCTTCATCCTCGGCAAATACAAACTGCTGCGACTGCTGGGCAGCGGCGGGATGAGCACCGTGTACCTCGGCGAGCACATCCTGATGCATCGCCTCCGCGCCATCAAAGTCCTGCCCAAAGGCCGCGTCAACGATTCGTCGTACCTCGCGCGTTTCGTGCGCGAGGCCCAGGCAACGGCTTCGCTCGATCACAACAATGTGGTCAAAGCGTACGACATCGACAACGATGGCGACACGCATTACCTGGTGATGGAATACATCGAGGGAAGGGACCTGCAGAATATTGTGAAGCAGGAGGGACCCCTGCCGCTCGAAGTAGCCTGCAATTACATCGCCCAGGCGGCCGACGGATTTCAATACGCTCACGAAAACGGCTTGATCCATCGCGATGTGAAGCCGGCAAACTTGCTCATCGACAGCAAAGGCACCGTCAAGATTCTCGACCTTGGTCTGGCGCTCTTGGCCGACGAAGAGCGGTCGTCGTTGACGGTCGCCCACAACGAAAACGTGCTCGGCACGGCCGATTATCTGTCGCCCGAGCAAGCGGTGAATAGCCATAAGGTGGACTCACGAGCGGACATCTACAGTCTGGGTTGCACGCTGTACTTCGCACTGACCGGACACGCGCCGTTCACCGATGGTTCGCTGGCTCAGCGCATCGCCAAGCATCAGCGCGAGATGCCGGAAGACATTCGCAAGGAACGGGCCGAAGTGCCGCGTGACCTGGCCGATATTTGCTGGAAGATGATCCAGAAACGGCCCGAACGCCGCTATGCCCGGATGAAGGATGTTTCCGATGCGCTCAAAGGCTGGTTGGCCAGCCATGGTTTCCGCGCCGATGTTGGCGGCAGCAACGGAGCGCTCAAGCCGGTCAACGGCTCGCCCAGTGTCGGTGGCACGGGAAGCAAAGGTGGTTCGTCCAAAGCCCTCAAGCGGCCTGGCGTCGGCAGCGGCGTGCGGAAGGCTCCCGCCGTCGACGACGATACGCTCGCCGATAAGAAACGCCAGGAAACCATCAAGGGCATCGTGGCCGATTCCGATGCGGGAAAAATTACCGGCGGCAGCGATAAAGGAAGCGGCAAAGGCCAAAGCGACAGCAGCAAGAATTTGCCCAAGGGCTCCGGTCCGCGGCTCCCCAAGGCGAAATCGCTCGATGCGCCGGCCGCGCCGAAACCCGCAGCCGAAGCCAAGCCAGGCAGCGATGTGAAAATCCCCGGCGCGGCTGCTGCCAAAGTTGCACCGGCAAAGAAGACGGAAACCGGCAGTTTCAACTTTTTGAACGCGCCGGCCAAGTCGGGTTCGAGCCCATCCTTCCCGGCCGTTGCCCTTCCCAAGAATACCAGCGGTGCATTTCCTGCGGCCGCAAAACCCGCACCCGCAAAGGCAGCGGCCCCGGCAGCGCCACTTGTTAACAACCCGCCCGTGGCGGGTGTCGCACCAGCGACGCCGCCAACAGCAACCAAGAAAGTTGCCGGCGCTGGTGTTCCCGTTTGGGTCTGGATTGCCGGTGGAGCAGCGGTCCTCCTGCTGCTCGCGGCCATTGCAATTGGCGTGGCCATGAGCGGCGGCCGCGCTGCACCCCAACCGCCGGGCCGAAACAACAACCGACCGAAAAGCAACGAGACGGACACCAGTTGGCAACTGCCACCAGCGTCCGTCGCGTCGGTTGTTCTCTAGCGAATTGCGGCCAACCTATTTGATCGGAATCGCGAAATCGCCCCGCATGTCGCGCCACACGCAATGGATGTGGTTCGCCGGATTGCCGGCCGCATCGGGCTGCGTGTTCACAAACTCAATCAAAAACGTCTCGCCCTGTATGCGGTAGTAGTGACCAATGCCGAGCTTGTCCGCTCCGGCCCAGGCGAACTTCACCTTCTCAAAACCGCTCTTTTCGATATCGGTCAACCGTTCCTTGGCCACATCATCGGGCACATTCTTGGCGTAGGTATCGATCAAGGCCGACAGCGTTTTCTTCTGCGCGTCGTTCAACTTGCTGACTGCAATCCCCACGGCTGCGTCGGTCGGTGGCTGCGGTTTGCCCGCGTTGCGAACTTCCTCGAGCGCCTTCTCAGCAATGACAGCTTCTTTCTTTTGCTCCGCCGACAGCGAGTGCAACAGCTCAAACGCCAGCTCTTCTTCCGCGGCCAGGACGCGCAACCCCTTGGCGAATCCGGCGAGATGCTCGTCCTTCATGATCGCCGGGTTCGTGCCGAACATGACCGGGCTCGACGAAACCACGCGACCCTTATCGACGACAAAGTTCATCGAAGTGTGATGCCCTTCGACGCTCAGGCCCCACTTCGAATCGTCGGCCGGCTTGCCGAAGATGGTGAAGTAATACCGCTCGTGATCGCGAATGTTGCCGCCGACCTTGCTCTTTTCCAACTCGGCAAGCACTTTTTCCAGCGACATGATTTTGGTCGCTTTGGTGTAACCAGCCTGGCTTAGCGCACTTTGCAGCAAAGCGTGAGCGGCCTTACGTTGTGGCTCGGTCATTTCTTTGATCTGCAGCCCCTTGCGACTGGCCTTGGGAATGAAGTGCCAATCAACGCGCTCGGGAGCGTCGTAGCTCATGAGCACCTTCGCCTTTTGTTCGGGCGAGAGGGTTTCGATCCACTTTTCGGCCGAAACAATCATCTCGCCGCCGGTGCCCGTCACGCGGAACAACGCGCCCCAGGCCACTGCGGCCACGGCGATCAATAAACTCAAAGCAAGTACAGCACGTTTCATTTCGAAGAATCTCCCTGTGAGTGATGGCTCAAATATACTCAGCCGGCGGAAGCGGTTGTAGCGAGCAACACCCTTAAGCCTCATTTTTTGGCATCGGATTTCCATCGTGTTTGGTGAATTAATCGCCCATTTTTGAGAGGCAAATCATCGCCACTGCCGAGAAATACGCCTGAAAGACGCCCGAATTATTCACCACGCACCCCATTTCAGCCACCGGAAAAATCGACGCCCTTATCACAACTTGTCGACGAACACGTAGCAAATTGTCAAATAGCGAGTGACCCAGTATTGTACGGTTCGTGAATGACAACTTCGGTCCAAGCGCTAATGCGAATGCCCATGCGGATCACGATCGTGATGTTTTTGATCGACGTGCACGTGCAAACCTGGCCGCTTGGCAAACAGGTTGTCCCAGGCCTTGTCGCTGAACTTGCCGCCGTCGATGTAGAGCGATTCGAGCTGCGGAAAACTCAGGCTGATCAGATCCAGCGAACTATCGGTAAGGGGAACATCGATCAAATGCAGCCAGCGGAGCGTTTTCACATTGCCGATATGCACCACGCCGGCATCGGTCACTCGCGGGCTACCGAAGCGGAACGATTCGAGCTCCTTCAGATTGGCAATCGCCAGTAGCCCTTCGTCCGTCAGATCAGCCTGCGGCAAGTTGAGTCGTTTCAAGGAATGAATGGCGCAGAGGTGACGAAAGCCCTGATCATCGATCACCGCGCCGCGTAGTTTGACGTGCTCGAGCCGCGGCAATTTGGTCAACACTGGCAATGAGGCCGACGTCATCTTTCCTTTTTCGATCAGCAGTTCCCGCAACTGATCCAAGCCCTCGAGTTGCTGAATCTGTTCATCGCCGATGGCTGGCTGCGTCACATCAATCCGATCGGACTCGCCCTTTTTGACTGCAGCGATTTGCGCTTCCCACGTAGGCTCGGGAATGAGCTGCTCTTTTGGCTCCCCACAACCAACACTGCAGCAAACAACGCAGAGGAGCAAAAGATTTTTGAGCAGTTGAGTTTTGGAAAATGCGTTCATCGGATGTTTGGCCAAGATGCTGATTTACCGCACCGGCGCTTTCCCCAACAAACGCCGCAGCATGCCAATCTGCCCGGCATGCAACAACTCATGATGCGAAGCCAGCAACAGCGCGCCGAACTTCGTCGGATAACCGGCATACGGCATGTCGCATGGTTCCTCGAGCGAGGCCGACGTGAATGAAGGGAGTTCCGCCAGCGCCTGTTGATGCACGGCGTCGAACGTTTTGCGGATCTCTTCGATCGGCGGATTTTTGGCGGCGTCGGGCTCCGGAGTGGAACCACGGCTGAATTGTTTGCGAAAGGTCGACGACATCAGCTGCAAGTCTTCAGGTTGCCGGCCGCGTTGCCGAAACAGCACCAAACCATACTCGGCCATCGCGATGTGCCCCAGTTGCCAGGCGAGATGCGTCGAAGCGCCAGCGGGCATCGCAAACCAATCGGCCTCGCCGATATCCGCCAGCAGCGAAAGGGTATAGCCCCGGGCAAATTCCAGTTGTTTCTGCACGATTTCCAGACGCGAATCCATAGACGAGCCCGTCCCCCAAAAAGACACAGTCTTCGCCCGGCAACTTGCTCGGCGAAGACTGCATGATAATCGATGGGCTGATTTGCCGGCAGGATGCGTTAGCCGGCTCGTTGCAGGTCGGGATTGAACTTCAGCACAAAGTCGCCAGTGTTCGCGAACAGTGAATCAATCACCCCGTCATTGAGCACCGTGGTGGCATCGAGATAGGTCGTGCCGTTGTTCTTGGGGGCCACGCCCGTGCCGTTCTTTAAGTTATTGACACGATCGAGATTCGAGTTCGCCGAGGTCCATTCAGCCATGAGGAGCAGCAGCGCCGCTTCGTTGCCGTCGTGCGTCGTCGTGCCGCCGATCAAAATATCGTCGCCGGCGTTGCCGTAGAGCAAATCGGTTTGCGTGCCGCCGATCAACAAGTCGCGGCCGTTGCCGCCATAAAGTTTATCGAGGCCGACGCCACCGAGAATGACATCGTCGCCGTCGTTCCCTGTGATCGTGTCGTTGCCCCCCGCGCCTTTCAGGATGTCATTGCCGCTGAGCCCTTGAATTCGATTCGCCAGGGTGTTGCCGGAGAGATTATCGTCCAGCGGCGACCCGTCGAGGTTCTCGATTTGACCGGTGATCGTCACCGTGTTGCCGCCCGCGTCCGCTTGCGATTCCCCTGCATTGAGCGCGAGGTCGAGCTCGACCGCCGTGGTGGCCGTCGCAAAGCTGATCAACTCAGTTCCCACAGTGTCGATGATGTTAAGCGTGCCACCAGTCGAGCCCAGTTTGTAGTTGTCGTTCCCCGTTTCCCCTCGCAACTGGACGATGCGATCGACCTGATCGCCCGTGATTTCGAACGTGTCGTTGCCGGCCCGCGCGAAAATGTTCACCGTCTCTACTTCGGAGAGGTAAATGTACGGGCTGATCGTGCCCACTTGCAGCAAGCTGTCGTTCAGTTTGAACAAGTCGGCTTTGGTCGTGCCCACGATCGTCACCGAGTCTCCGTCGGCGACCTCGCTCGCAATATCGATCGTGAACGGCGTCGTGAGCGCATTCGTGAAGTCGACGGCGATGTTGTTCGCAGCGCCGTTGCGGCTGTCGATCGAGATGTTTTGAATCTGCGCCATCGGCCAGCTGAAGATCACGCTGTTGTCACTTTGCCGGGTGACCACCACGTTGCTGCCGTTGCGGCGAATTGTCAGGTCGACATCGTCAGGGAGCGAAACCGTTTGCAGGCCGCCGCCGTTCTTGCGCAGCGAAACCAGGGTGTCCCCTTGGCCGACTGGCTGGAACATGCGATCGGTCACAAAGTCGGCGATCTGCCGGCCTTGAGCTTGCGAGTTGACGTTATCAAATTCCCAGTGCACGCCCAGATAAATGCGGCTGCGGCCGTTTTCATCCGCAGCCTGGCTGAACGATGTGTAATTGCGGGTGAGGCCGCCGGCCTCGTCCGAATGCAGCGTGTAGTTGAAACTATCCGAGCCGTAGAAATTCGTCAGCGTTTGAAACAACGCCGCGCCAAATCCCGCGTGTCCCGAACCATAAGCCGGAAACGGCGGCGTGAAGTCGGGGATGGTCGTGCCGTTGCCCGGCGCGCCGAGCGGCACCCAAGTGGGATCGGCCGTTGTGAGCGGGTTGTTGTCTTTAGCAGCTTCGCGAATGCCGGAGATCGGCCGCCAAAGATCATACACGTACTTGTAATGCCAGATGGCAATCCCCGCGTCAGCCATCGCAATGTTGGCGAGCGCAAACAAGCGGGCATTGTCTTCGACCGAGCTACCCTTGGCTGTGGCAATTTCGATCAAGCTTTCGTTGTAGAGCACCAGCGGCGGACCGAAGTTCGGCCGATCATAGGCCCAGAAAAGGCCGATTTCGGTTTGATCCTGCGTCCGCGTGGCGCTGTTCAACGCGCCGAGCGATTTTACTTCGTTTAGCGCCGTGGCATACGCGACCGAATTCAAAGCCGGCGGCGGAGGCAGCACGAACTGAGTTTTGCTGTCGATCGCAAACGGCTTGACGTTGCCCCAGGCCGGATCGAGAGCCATCTGCGGCGACGAAAGGATCGTGGGATCGGGCCGCCAGTGACCGACGGCTTTGTTGACTCTGTAGGTCTTGGTGAGGTCCGATCCGTCGAGATCGCGCGTATCAACAATCAAGTCGGCGGCCAATTCACCGATGGCGACGCCGTCATCAATGTCGGTCTGGTTGTCAACGATGCCGGCGATGTCGGCTTGATACCAGCCATCGATCAAAGCTTGCTGTGCTGGATACAGTTCCAGCATCGCATTTCGCGCCGCCGAGGCAACGGCCGCATCGATGTTGGCCGTCTGCGGAGCTGTGGTGGTGAGCGCGAACGGCGTATGGGTCTGCGTGATCGCGTTCACCGCGTCGTAAACGGCGATCTGCACCATGGCATAAGCTCGCGACGACTTCGTTGGGCCGCGCTGAACATTGTCCAGTTGGACAACTTCGTTCAGATGTTCGTTCCAAGTCATCACCGAGTCGGCGGCCATGAGTTGCCGCGACTCCAAGGACTCGAGGAACAACCGCCGCTGCCGTTTCGTGGAAGAGCCGCCTAACCGCGCGCTGGATTTCGTTGCCATCGATCCACTCGCCCCTGTTGCGATTTTGTTTGGATAGAGAAGGCCGAGGCCGGTAGCCTGGGAGCGCGCGTAGAACCTCGGCGCAGACTTCTCACACACTAACAAGGGGTATCAGTCTGCGGCAACGATTTTGCTTACTGATTCTGTCCGCGCTGATATCCGAATTAGCGCGGCGGTTCGGCTTGATCCAGGTGCGGAATCACTGCCGGTTGCGAACCCTAGCCGCATCAGCCAAGAGCTACCGGCTGGTAAAGCTTTGATGCTGCTGGCAGCCCCCGCCAGCAGCGGCGAAATTCCAGTTGGATTTTGCCTACTTCGGAGGGTTCGAAAGTGCGGTGTTGTGGACCAGTGTGGTGGGTGGAGCCACGGGATCGGCTGCCGCCTGCAGCATCTGCTCTTCGTATTGACCGGCCAGGTGAATGATCGAGCCGGGAGCCACGCCCGCCAGCACGACCAGGATGCCGCAGAGGGTCGAAGCGACGAGTGCACCGAGACCACCACCGGCCGGCACTGGTTCGGCTGCCGGTTGAAAGAACATGACGCTGACCAGCCGCAAGTAATACGCAGCAGCGATCGCGGCATTCAATGCGCCTACGATCAGCAGAAACAAGAAACCCAGCGAAACGCCGCGGTCAACGCCTTCGCCGAGCGTGATTTGCAGCGCGCTCATGAACAGGCTGAACTTGCCCCAAAAACCCGCGAGCGGCGGCAGGCCCGCGAGCGAGAACATGCAGACCGCAATCACAGCTGCGGCCAGCGGCTGTGTCTTGCCCAGGCCGGCCAATTCGTCGACCGATTGCACTTCCCGCCGCTGCGAACCCAGATAAGCCAGCGCGGTGAACGTGCCCAGTGAGGCGAGCGAATAAACGACGACATAGAAGATCATCGCCGTCACGCCGCCGCTAGCGCTCAGTCCTGGAATGGCTGTCGCACCGGTTGCCGCCGCCAGACCGAGCAACAAATAGCCACCGTGCGCGATGGCCGAGTAAGCCATCAGCCGGCGAACGTTCCGTTGCCACAGGGCACAGACATTGCCGATCGTCATCGTGATGACGGCGAGCACGAGGGCCAGTTGCCAGGCATAGTCCGCCGCAATCGGCAGCGCGATGACCACCAGACGAATGATGCCAACGACACCGGCAATCTTCGGCGCGACGGCCAGCAAACCGGCGTTGGCCGCCGTTGCTCCTTGATAAACATCGGGCGCATAAAAGTGAAACGGCGCGGCCGTCAATTTGAAACCCAGCCCGGCGAGCAACAGCACCAAGGCAATCGGGGCCAGAGCGAGCAGTGATTTGGAAGCGGCGGTATTGGCGGGCGCCCAATGGATGGGGCTGTTTTGTACTACGACTTCCACACGATAGTTGCCGGGCGTCGTGTTCGGCAGCACAAAGCGACCGCGATCAACTACAGCCTCGACCACTGGGCCAGCACCATCAGCCGGTTTCAAACGAACTTTGGCGTTTTCCAAAGGCTGGCCATCGACCGTCACCGCCCCGGCGACTTCCTCGCCATCCTTACCCGCGTTCTTGAGCAATACTTCGCGGATGCCCGGCGCTTGCGCGGTTCCAAGAATCGTCGTCGTTCCGGCCATGCCGAACAAAAATGCGATTCCAAACAACAGCAAGGCCGACGACAAGATGCTGAGGAAGAAGTACTTCATCGTGGCTTCTCCCGTCGCGCGATCGCGGCGGCCGAGGAACAGCAGCACGTAAGTTGGAATCGAAATCAATTCGAAGCCCAGGAAGAGCAGCACGAGTTCATTCGCGCCGGCGACCAACATCAACCCGAGGACAATCAACATCAGCGAGCCGAGATATTCGGTCGCCAGCAACTTGTCCGTCGATTGCGAGGCGACGAGCGTGTAGGAAATGCCGAGCACAATCGCCAGCAACCGCAAACAGGTGCTCATGCCGCTGGCGCTGATCGGACCGCTGAGGATCTGCGCTTCGCTGCTGCTGCGATACAAAATCAGCCCTGCGGCAACCACATACGACACGAGCGCGACCAGCGACCAGGTTTCGCGCTGGCGATAGAACGCGCCGCCGACAAACAGCAGTGTGGCGATGACGATCAGCAGAATTTCCGGGCCGAGCAGGCCCAGCGTGCTAGTTTCAACGTACACGGGCAATCGCCTCCGGTTTTTTCTGCATTTCGGCCCGCGGTTCGGCGGCCTGATAAGGTTGGCCCACACGTTCTGCGGCAGACTTGTACGCTTGCTCAATGGCGGGCGCCATCGGCTGCAAAAAGTGCTGCGGCGCGAGACCGATCCAGAGCGCGAGAATGGCGAGTGGCGCGAGGGCGGCCATTTCGCGAAGGTTCATATCTTCAATGTGATGGTGGGCGGCATCGGCCGGTTCTTTCAAAGGACCGAAGAACACTCGCCGCACCAGATACAGCATGTACCAGGCGCCCAAGGCCACGCTGCTGACTGAGAGAACCGAAATGACCATCCACTGTGCCTTCATCACCACTGGTGCTTGAGCAAAGGCTCGCTGAAACATGCCGGCGAGAATCATGATTTCGCCCGCGAAGCCATTCAGCGCGGGAACGCCAATGCTGCTGAACGTGAAGAAGACCATCGCAGCGCCGATCATTGGCGTGCGATAGGCCAGGCCGCTCAAATCGGCGATCTGCCGCGTGTGATACCGCTCGTACACCATGCCCACGAGTGCGAACAACGCACCCGTGCTGATGCCGTGGTTCACCATCTGCAGCACGCTCCCTTGCACACCGAGCGGATTGAGCGCGAACAGACCCAGCATGCACACGCCCAAGTGGCTGACCGACGAATAAGCGATCAGCCGCTTCATGTCGGTTTGCACAAGCGCGACGAGCGCGCCGTAAATAATGCCCGCGACCGACAGCCAGAGCAAATACGGCATGCAAAAAACGGTGGCATCGGGCAGCAGCGGAATGCTGAATCGCAAAAAGCCATACACGCCGATCTTCAGCAGAATGCCGGCCAGAATGACCGAGCCTGCCGTTGGCGCTTGCACGTGAGCGAGCGGCAACCAGGTGTGCAGCGGGAACAGCGGCACCTTGATCGCAAAGCCGGCGAACAGAGCAATGAAGATCGTCAACTGCCAAACCGGCGGCAGCGGATGCACCGCCATTCGTTCGACCAGGGAGGCAATGTCAAAATCCAGCACGCGGTTCGGCGCTGTCTGATGTTGATAGTCCCACATCACGACCGCCAGCAAACCGAGAAACGTCAGCATGCTGCCCGCGAGTGTGAACAGAAAGAACTTGATGGCTGCATACCGCCGCTCTTCGCTCCCCCAAATGCCGATGAGGAAGAAGAGCGGAATGAGTGTGAACTCGAAGAAGATGTAGAACAGCAGCAAGTCGCGCGAAGTGAACACGCCGAGGCAACCAAATTCCAGCAGCAAGAGCATTCCATAGAACAGCGCTTCGCGCTCTTTGATCGCTTCCCAACTCACCAGTACGGCCGTGACCATGAGCAAGGCAGACAGGCCGAACATCCAAACGCCCAGGCCATCGAGAGCGACGCTGAACTTGACGTCGATAGTGCCGATCGAGGGAGCCAGCCAGGCATAGTCGACCTTAGCGATGCTGCCGTCGAGCGCGGCGCCGGGATTCTTGTCGGCTTCGCGCACGTATCCGGTGCATAAACTGATCGCCACAACCAACGTGAGCAGCGTGACTGCGAGCGCGACAAATCGCACGGCGTTGCGGCCGAGCGGTTGCACGACCCACATCAGCGCAGCCCCGAGCAGCGGCAGAAAAATGCAAATCAGCAGCTGTATACTCAGCGTATCCATGAGTTCCTTATCCTGCCCAAAGCATGCGGGCTGCGAGCAAAATCACCACGCCCAAAACCATCGCCGCGGCATAAAACTGCACGAGCCCCATCTGCAGCGCCCGCATTAGCGAGCCCATTTCGCGCGGAATCCAGCCAAACAAATTCACCAGGCCGTCGATGATCGCGCGATCGATCCAATAAAAGACAACGCCCAAAACTTTCAGCGGCCACACAATCAAGCCGTAGAACAACTCGTCAAAGTAAAACTTGCCTTGCGAGAGTCGATACGGCGACATGAACTGAAACACGAGCAGCGGAATCGCGAGCAGCAGCGACACGATGCCGAGCAACAGGCCGAGCATAGAAACAACGAATCCGAGCCCGATACCACGCAGCCAACGAACCGGCCCGCCGATCCACCAGATTCGTTCGAGCTGCAAGACCCACTGCGGATCGGTAAAGCGTTCGACGCCGCGGAGTTCAAACAGGCCGCGCAGGTAATCAACTTCCGTCCGCGAGCCGAGATACAAATACAACGCCAGCATAATGCCGGAGAGCGCCACAACCGAGCTGATCGCCGCGACTGACATGTGGAACTCCGGATGCGCCAGCCGCGTTGTTGCGACCAATCCCGAGGCCAGCGAAGGGGCGGTGCCGATGTAATCGGCGAGAATGTTCGTCGCTGCGCCATTACGCAGCCAAACGACACCGATCAGCAATGCACATACAGCCAGCACAATTAGCGGCCCCGTCATCAGGGGCGGCGATTCGTGCGCATGATGTCCGGCCTGCGGCGGAATTTTTTCTTCACCGTAAAACGTCATGAAGAACGCGCGGAACGTATAGAAGGCAGTCAAAAATGCCGTGAATAACGCGGAGTAATACAGCAGGTTGTAAACAAACGCGAACCGCGCGAGTTCCTCAGGGCTGAGAGCTGCGAGCGGTGTGTTGCCAGGTTTGTCGCTCGCACTTTCCGGCGGATGATGTTCGTGTTCGTGCGGATGAGCCAGGTGCTCGAGCTCGTGCACCTTGTCATGCACCGCGCCGAGGATCGAGTCCTTACTCCAAAAACCAGCAAATGGCACGATGCCCGCGAGCGCCAGGCAGCCAAAGAGGAAAGTCCAGTGCGTATACGGCATCAGCTTCCGTAGACCGCTGAACTGACGCATATCGATGATGTGTCCCATCGCATGCATCACGCTACCGGCGCCGAGGAACAGCAACGCTTTGAAAAACGCGTGCGTGAACAAGTGGAACATGCCGGCCGTGATGCCCGAGAACGTGCCCACGCCAAGGGCAAGAAACATAAACCCGAGTTGGCTGACAGTGGAATACGCCAGTACTCGCTTCAGATCGAATTGGGTGAGCGCGATCAAACCGGCGATCAGCGCCGTCAAGCCACCAATGCATGACACAACAAGTTGCGCGGTCGGAGACATCATGTAGAGAGGTGTGCAGCGCGTGACCATATACACACCGGCCGTCACCATCGTCGCGGCATGGATAAGCGCGCTGACCGGAGTTGGACCTTCCATCGCGTCCGGCAACCAGACATGCAGCGGAAACTGAGCACTCTTGCCGCAAGCGCCGACGAGCAACAGCAAGCAGATCGCCGTGGCGATGCCGCCGCCGACGTACAAACCGTCTTTCAAACGAATCTGACCGAGCACGCCGCGGACCAGCGTCTTACCTTCACGCACTTTAGGATCTACATAATTCTGGGCTAGTTCAGCTTCTGACATCGCAACGACTTTTGCGATCTCCGCTGAATCCGTCGTGCCGTCGCGCAAACTATCGTGATAGTTCAGCGTGCCATATGTGATCCAAATCAAAAACAGCGCCAACGCAAAACCGAAGTCGCCAACGCGGTTGACCAGAAACGCTTTCATCCCTGCTGCGGCCGCTTCGGGCTTTTGATACCAGAAGCCGATGAGCAGATAGCTGCAGACGCCGACCGCTTCCCAGAAGACGAACAGCAGAATGAAGTTGCTGACCGAGACCAGCATCGTCATCGAAAAGACGAACAGGCCGACAAAGGCGAAGAACCGCCAGTAACCGCGGTCGCCATGCATGTATCCCGCGCCGAAAATCGCCACGAGCGTCGCGACGAACGTGACCATCGAGAGCATCATCGACGTCAAGCCATCGGCCCGCAGCGTGACGTCGATGCGGAAGTCCTTCCAGCCAGCATCGGATGGGGTTGACTGGCCCTCAATTGCCGGCGCTGAGACCGCGGCAGGAACCGTTGGCTGCAGGTCATAAGCATTCGGCACGTTCGCCCAGGTCCAGAGCGTGACGACTTTTTCGTAACCCTTAGCGCCTGCTGGCAGCTTGGCTTGTTCGGTGGTGATCTCGCGAATCAGCAGCAGGCTGCAGAGAAACGAGCCGCCGATGGCGATCACGACGGGCCAGTGACTGGCTTCGCCGAGCACGCGGGCGCCGAACAGCGCGATGATAATCGCAGCGGCCAGCGGCAACGCGGGAATGAGAATGAGGCAGAGCGTGATCGTGTCCATGCGTTACACCCGGCTGCGATGCGTTTGTTCGTCGACGTTGGGCAAGGGCTCGCGGCCGGCGGGCGTGAGCGTGGGCCAAACCTGGTCTTCGGCCCGTTCTTCGGGCACTTGTTGATCGACATAAGCGGGCTGACCTTCTTCGCGCAGATCCTGCCACACCAGTGAATCGAGATTACCTGTTCGCTGCGCGAGCATCAGAATCAGCGCCATCGCAATGCCTGCTTCGCAGGCCGCGACGGTGATCATAAAGATTACCAGCGTCTGCCCGTCCCACGCGGTGGGATTGCCCAGGCTGCCGTGAAATCGGCCGAAGGCAACGAGGCACACGGCCACACCCTGCAACATCATTTCCGCGCACAGGAACATGACGATCATGTTCCGCCGCACGAGAAAGCCGATCAGCCCGATGACAAACAACAGGCTGCCGACAATCAAGTAGTTATAGAGCAAACTGATTTCGTTCATGTTTTGGCTCCGCTAGTAAGAGCCTCTTCCACGCGATCGCGTTGTTTTCCTTGAATGGCAATTGCCACAGCGCCGACGAGCGCAGCGAGCAGCAAGGTGCCGGCGACTTCGATGCTAATCAAGTGACGAGAGAACAAGTAACCGCCTAAGCGGGCCATGTGATGCGGATGGAGTACGTCGTTGATTTCTTGGGCCGCGACGGGCGCTGCGGCCTGGGGATCTTTATTGAGTGCGGCTGTAGCCAACGCTTCGCGAGCATTCAAGTTGCGACCCGCAGCAACGGCTTGATCTTTCAATCCGGCAAGCGTCAGTGTCATCATCGCGACGATGCCACCCGCAACAATCACCGAGATCGTTCCCGGGAACCAGCCCCAGCTGATGCGATCGTACGAAGCATGACCTTCAGGCTGCGCGAGCATGAGGACGAACAAAAACGTCACCACAATGGCGCCGGCATAGACGACGATCGTTGCGACTGCCAAAAACTGAGCACCGTCGAGAAAGAACAATCCGGCAGTGCCGAGCAACGACAAAGCAAACCAGAGCGCCGAATAAACCGGACTCTGAGCAGTGACGCAGCCAATCGCCGCGACAAGGGCAACACCGGACATCAGCCAAAACACGCCCTGCGCGGCGGGATTCGCCAGCCAAGGAAGATCGGCTGCAAATAGTCCGAGTGCGATCACCAGCAGCAAGCCACCGATCGTGCGGCCCCGTTTAATCGCCTGCGGCAGGAGCAACCACAAACCGATGACGGACAACACCAGCGCCCAGGAAGTGGGACAAGTGGCGATATCTTTCAAAGTCAGTTTGTCGGTAGCAGCGAGAAGGAAAGAACTCATGTCGCCGTCCCTCCCAGCGCCGGAGATTTCATCGGCTCTTTGTCCTTCGTCGCGTCATACACGCTCAGGAGCTTTTCCTTGTCGAACATCATTTCTTCGCGGCTGCGGCCGGTCAGGTTATAGAGACTCGTCAGTTCAACCGCATCGACGGGGCAGGCTTCTTCGCACATGCCGCAGTAAATGCACCGCAGTTCGTCGATCACAAAGCTCTGCGGATACTTCTCGCGATCCGGCCAAGGGCTTTCGGCCGCAATGATGTCGATGCAATGCGCCGGGCAGGCCGTCGCACACAGGAAGCAAGCGACGCACTTCACGCGGCCTTGCTCATCTTTGTTCAAGCGATGCACACCGCGATAGATCAGCGGATTGCCGATGGTCGGCTCTTCGTCGGGATAGCTGACCGTGACCACGCCGCCGCCGAGCGACTTCGACAGGTGCTTGAACGTGGTCGTCAGCCCCTGAACGAACAGCGGCAGATACAACATCCCCGCCAGGCCCAGTTTGGGCTCTTCGATCCACGTGATGTTGGGGTCGTCGGGTTTCATGCGAATTGCTTGTTGGAAATTGCTGATTGCTGCTTTAAATCTGGGGGTCGATTTCGGCGACGGAGAGGTCACGTCGCGGACGGTTGTCGGTGACGAGTGGATTGCTGATGGCGATGCCGAGCCAACCCGCAATGAGCACCGTCCAGCCAACCGCGATGGCGATGACCGTTCCATTCACGGTGCCGGACTTGGTGAACTCCTGCACGACCGCCACAGCGACCAGGTTCAAAATGCCGAGGGGCAGCATGATCTTCCACGCGAGGGCCATCAACTGATCGAAGCGGAACCGCGGCCAGCTCCAGCGGACGAGCATGAAGAACACAATCACGCCGAAGATCTTCGCTTGCAGCACCGCGATGCGCAACAGAGCAATCAGCCAAGTGATTTTTTCGTTGTCGAGATCGCCGGTGAGATATGGAATGTGCCAACCACCGAGGAACAACTGCACGATGAGGAACGACGCCGCGATCATGTGCAGAAACTCGGCAACGAGAAACAGCAGCAGCTTCATGCCGGCGTATTCGGTGTGATAACCGCCAATCAATTCCTGCTCGGCTTCGGGCAAGTCGAACGGCAACCGCGATGCTTCGGCAAACGCCGCGATCAGAAAGACGACAAAGCCCAGTGGCTGCAGAATGGCATACCAGCCTTGCACTGCCTGGGCCTTCGTGATGTCATCGATATTGAGCGAACCCGCCGCGAGCACCACGCCGAGAATGCCTAGACTCAGTGGCAGTTCATAAGCGATGAGCTGTGCCGAACTTCGCAGGCCACCGAGGAAGCTATATTTGTTATTGCTCGACCAGCCGCCGAGAATCACGCCATACACGGCAATGCTGCCGAGGGCGAAAATTAGAATCAGGCCGACATCGATGCCCGGCGCAGCGATCATTTCGATATTGTGCTGGGTATCGACCGACTTGTATTGGAGGCGAGGAATCAAACTCCCCATCGGAATCACGACAAACGTCGTCAGTGCGGCAGTGAGGATCACGACCGGCGCGATGGCATAGAGCGCTTTGTTGACGTGAGCCGGCGTGTACTCTTCTTTCAAGATGAACTTGATGCCGTCGGCCAGCGGTTGACCAAGGCCGAACAGCCGGACCTTGGTGCCCGGAATGCCGACGCGGTTCGGGCCGATGCGGTCTTGCACCCACGCGGCCATGCGGCGCTCGAGGAGCACAAAGTACGCTGCCGCTGTCATCAACCCGCCGAGGATGATGGCAATTTTGATTCCGGTTTCGATAAGGAGTTGCGTCATCCTAGCTCGCTGCTCCCGCCAATTGATTTACTTTCAGATCGACGCCCACGTCGGGAATCTCGCCCATCGCGGCCGAGAAATAGCCAATCTCGCGAGCGACGTCACCCAGCACTTGCTTGGCGCGGAACAAACCGCTGCCGCCCGTGAGTTGCCAGAAGAGCTGCCCTTCGACCTTCACACCGGCTGGCGACCGGACCGCCCAGCGGAACGACTGCAGCCGATCTTGATAGTTGACGTACGACCCTTCGCGTTCAGCGAAAGTGCCGCCGGGCAGTTGAAACGTCGCGGCATTCCACAAGGGGGACGCAAAGCAGTCTTGCACGACGAGCGTCTTCACATCCGCCAGCTTTTGCACATCCGCATCGCTGTTCCAGTCGTGCTTGTAGCCACCGCTGAGCCACACGCCACCGAGCGAACCAGCCTCGCTTAGAAACTCTTCCCAGCCAATCACCTTGCCGGCGAAGTGGGCAGCAACCGCTTCCACGCCGCGACGGTTCGGACATTTTTCGGCATGAATGACGAAGCCATTCTTGAACTTTTCGTCTTTTCCTTCGACCGGAATCGGCCCCATCGCCACGATCGCATTTGGATCGAGGCTGCGAATATAGGTTGCCAGCAGATACGCTTCTTCCACCGTCAAATGCGGTGACAATGCCACGCCGAGCGTTCCAGCAGCTCGTAGCGATTTATCGAGTTCGGCCGGCAGCAGATGCCATTCGAGATTGGTGTAACTGCCGTTACCACTCACCGGCGACTTGCGACGGATCTCCGTCACGCGGCTTTCGTCGTGAACATGCTTCCAGCCATAGCGCCCTTCGTCGCACATCCACCATTGGTTGATGTGCAGATTTTCCCGCGGCTTGAGGCGGTAGACGTGATCTTGATTCTCTTCGACGTTGATCGAGCAACCCGTGCTGCAACCCGCGCACACGTTCTCATGGCTCTTCATGAACCAGACGCGCTGCTTGTACAAGAAGTCCTTGTCGCCAAGCGCGCCGACGGGGCAGAGATCGCAGACATTGCCCGATAGCTTGTTCTCGAGCGGGAAATGGATCTCGCCGTTCTCGTAACGAAAGACGTCGATCTCTTCGTGAGCGCCCCGGTTGATTACCATCAGCTCATTGGTGCCGCTGATCTCGCGCGTAAACCGCACGCAGCGGGTGCACATCACGCAGCGATCGACAAACAGCGTGACGGTGTCACCCAGATCACGACGACGACTGCTAAAGGGTTGAATGTCGGCGCGACGCGATTCGCGGCCATGCTCGAAGTGATAGTCCTGCAGCGAGCACTCGCCCGCTTTGTCGCAGATGGGACAATCGACCGGATGGCGGAGGAGCAAATCCTCTTCGACCATCGCGCGGGCGTCGATCACCTTTTGACTATTCGTGACGAAGACGGTGCCATCTTTGGCCGGCGTTTGGCAGGCAGGAACAAGTCGTGGCTGCATCGCGATCTTGCCTGTGGCGGCATCTTTTTGCCCGCATTCGACGAGGCACATGCGGCAACTGGCGACGACGGAGAGGCCCGGATGCCAGCAGTAATGCGGGACTTCCGCGCCAGCCCGCCGAGCGACCTGAATGCCGTTCAGCCGCTCTTGCGCGCCGATCTCGATTTCTTTTCCATCAACAATGACGACTGGCATAGCCTAGTTTTTACAATTCGTAGGTTAGTGAATGCTCAGCAACTGCAACGCCCGGACCGGCTCGGTGTTGGCCCAGCCATCGGGGTTCGTGCGCTTGATGTATTCTTCCAATTCTCCGCGATACTTCTTCAGCGTGTTCTTTAGCGGCCAGGCGGCGCCGTCGGCCAAACCGCAGATCGTGGTACCGGGCATGATGCCGATCGTGTCGCCGATTTCGGCGAGCAGGTCGAGATCTTTCAAACGACCTTTGCCAGCCTTGATGCGAGTGAGCAACCGAGTGGCCCAGCTGGTTCCTTCGCGACAAGGCGTGCACTGGCCACAGCTCTCGTGCGAAAAGAAGCGTGCGCTGTTCATCAAGTAATCCACCATCTGCACCGTCTCGTCCATGACGACCACCGCCGCCGTGCCGAGACCGAGGCAGCCGAACTTGCCGGGGCCGTTGAAGTCCAGAGGACAGTGGAATTCGTCAGCCTTGAGAATTCCCATGCTGATGCCGCCGGGAATACAGGCCTTGGCTTTGCGCCCCTTCCAAATACCGCCGCCGTATTGTTCGATGAGCTCAGTCACCGTGATGCCCAGCGGCGCTTCGTAGCAGCCGGGCTTGTTGATGTGACCGCTGAGGCAGTACAGCTTGGGGCCGTAGCTGCCGGCGTCGCGCGGGTTATTGGGATCGGGTGGCACGCCGATTGATTTGAACCAATCGACGCCGCGATCGAAAATGTGCTTCACGCAAGCGGCTGTCTCGACGTTGTTCACGACGGTCGGCTTGCGGAAGGCGCCTTCGACAGCAGGGAAAGGTGGTTTGATCCGCGGCCAGGCTCGTTTCCCTTCGAGGCTTTCGATCAGGCCGGTTTCCTCGCCGCAGATGTAAGCCCCGGCCCCGCGATGCAGGAAGATATCGAGCGAATAGTCGGTGCCAAAAATGTTTTTGCCGAGATAACCGGCGTCGTAGCACTCCTGAATGGCCGCAAGCGTTCGTTTATAGGCGAGCGGATATTCGCAGCGCATGAAGTAATACGCGGTTTTGCAATTCGTCGCGTAACAGCTGATCATCATCCCTTCGAGCACCTGGTGCGGATCCTCTTCCATCAGCACGCGGTTGTTGAAGGTGCCCGGTTCGCTTTCGTCGGCGTTCAGGCAGAAATAAATCGGCCCCGGATGATTCTGCGGCAAGAACGTCCACTTGAGGCCGGTGGGAAAACCAGCGCCGCCGCGGCCACGCAGACCGCTGCTCTTCACCGTTTCGGCGACCTCTTTCGGTGCCTGTTTGCCGATGACTTTGCGCACGGCCTGGTAGCCGCCGGTCGCTTCATAAGCGCGGCGGGTCCAGCTATCGGGCTTGCCGACATTAGCGAGCAGGACTGGTTCGAATTCAGCCATTTATTTGATCTCTGCCATCAGCTTGTCGGCTTGTTCTTGCGAAACGCTTTTGTGCAAATCATCGTTGGCGAGAATGCATGGGGCATGCTCGCAGGCTCCGAGGCACTCTGCATACTCCAACGAAATCCGACCGTCACTCGTCGTTTCGCCGGCCTTCACATGCAACTTGTGTTCGAGATGTTCGAGCAAATCGTCGGCGCCACGCAGGGCGCAAGCGATCGACCGACAAACCCACACCCGGCAGTTGCCGCCCGGCTTGTCTTGCTTGAAGTAGCCGTAAAACGTAAGCGTGTCTTGCACCTGCGAAGGATGTAGTTCGAGCAGTTCGGCGATCTCGACCACGGCCTGCCGCGGCACGTAGCGGAGCTTTTCGTTGACGATGTGCAGCGCCGGAACCGTCGCCGCTTGCTTTGAGGGATAGCGCGAGATGAACACCTTGATCGCGGCGATCATTTCGTCGGTAAGGATGCGTTCTGCCATTAGCGGTCGAGCTCCGCAGCAATGATGTTTAAACTGCCAAGCACGGCGACGACGTCAGACAAAGTGTGCCCGCGAATCAACTTGGGAAACAACGCGAAGTGAATGTAGGACGGCGGTCGGCAACGAGCCCGATACGCCACGTCGCTCCCATCGCCAGCGACATAAAAACCAAGTTCGCCGTTCGGTGATTCGATCGCGCTGTAGACTTCTTCGTTCGGCACCGTGAAGCCGCGGTTGAGCATCACCAGCTCGAAGTGCGTGATCGTCCCTTCGATGGTTTGATAAACCTGCGACTTGGTCGGCAGCGTCGTTCGCTCATCGACGCCCACATTGACCGGACCCGCGGGCAGATTTTCCAAAGCTTGATGAATGATCTTCAAGCTCTCTTTCATCTCAGCCAGCCGCACGAAATAACGCGCAAAGCAGTCGCCGCTTTTCATGCAGCAGACATTGAAATCAAAATCGGCGTAGGCCAGATACGGCTCGTCCTTGCGTAGATCGCGAGTCACGCCGCTAGCGCGAGCCACAGGCCCCGTCGCGGACCAATTTGTCGCCTCTTCCTTGGTGAGCACGCCCACGCCCTTGGTGCGGTCGATATAGATCCGGTTGCGGTTCAGCAGCCGTTCCATGTCGTTCAGCGTGTCGGGGAACGTCTTCAAAAACTTGCGGATCTTTTCGATGACGAGCGGCGTGAAGTCCTGCGACAAACCGCCGACGCGGGTGAAACTCGGGTGAAACCGCTGACCGCTCAGCGTTTCGAAAATGTCGTAGATGACCTCCCGCTGATAGAACGCGTAGAGGAAAAACGTGAACGCGCCGGTGTCGAGGCCCATGGCCCCGGTGCTGAGCAAGTGATCGCTGATGCGGGCCAATTCGGCGACAATCACGCGGATGTATTTGCAGCGGTTGGTGATCTCAATGCCCAACAGTTTTTCGACCGCTCCATGCCAGGCCACGTTGTTGGCCACCGGCGAGATATAGTTCATCCGGTCGGTGATCGTGACGTATTGGTTGTAATCGAGATGTTCGCCCAGCTTTTCAAACCCGCTGTGCAGATAGCCAATGTCCGGCGTGGCATCGACCACGCGTTCGCCATCGAGCTTCAGCACGATGCGCAGCGTGGTGTGCGTCGCCGGATGCTGCGGGCCGAAGTTCAGCGTCCACAGGTAGTCCTGCTTGGCCGCGGTCGGATTTTCGGTGGCGATGGACATGGGGCGGGAGTCGGGAGTCAGAGGTCGGGAGTCAGTAGGTTGAACTCCCTCGCCCCGGTAATCCGGGGAAAGGGGCGGAAGCTGTTTTGACGTTAAGCCTGATTTCTCGTAAGCACCGGGAAGTTATGTCGCTCTCCACGTCCTTGCATCGGGTAATCCTTCCGCAGCGGAAATGACGCGAACTCTTCCGGCATCAAGATTCTCCGCAGATCGGGATGACCGACGAACTCGATGCCGAACATGTCATACACTTCGCGCTCGAGCCAGTTGGCGCCATTCCACAGCGGCGCCATCGAGTCGATCTTCAGATCCGGTTCATTCAAAAAGACCCGTACCGTCAACCGTTCGTTGGTAATCGTGTTGGCCAGGATATAAACCAAACCAAAGCGATCGGTTGCATCGCGATAATTCAAATAGTCGACACAGGTCACTTCGACGAGCAAATCGAATGAGCGCGCTTCTTTCAGCATTCGCATCGTCGAGACAAAATCGGCCCGCGGCACGACCACCCGCGTTTCATTACGAAACGTCGTCACCTGCTCCTTGCCGAAGCGGCTCTCCATGGCGGTGATAGTTTCAGGTGTGGCTGGCATCTTTTGCTAGTTCGACGCGTAAGCGAGGTTGGCGAGTTGAGGTTGGATCGATCTGTATTTGAAAATTGGCACCCAGGTCTCCCTCGCTTACGCGTCGGGCTACCTTTTCGGCGCGACTCATTTTTTCAGAAGGGTTGATTCCGGGTGAAAATAAGGCGTCGATCCATACATGGGCAATTCTTGCAGCGCCCGCTTGGTCGCCTGACGCTCAGCCGTTTCGAACTCCGCGCCGCCGATCGTCCCTTCGGCCTGGATTTTGTCCTGCAGGTCGATAATCGCTTGAATCAACTGCTCAGGCCGCGGCGGACAACCGGGGATGTACATGTCAACGGGAATGAAGCGGTCGATCCCTTGCACAACGGCGTAGGTATCGAACACGCCGCCAGTCGAGGCACAGGCACCCATCGAGATGCACCATTTGGGTTCGTGCATCTGCTGCCAGATTCGCTGCAGCACGGGCAGCATTTTCATCGCCACGCGGCCGGCGACGATCATCAAATCGCACTGCCGCGGGCTGAAGCGGAACACTTCTGCACCGAAACGAGCCAGGTCGTGCTTGCTCGCGCCGGTCGCCATCAGTTCGATGCCGCAGCAAGCGGTGGCAAAGGGCATCGGCCAGAGGCTGTTCTTGCGGCACCAACTGGCGAGTTCGTCCAGCTTGGTGACGACCACATTTTCGGGCAGGTCAGGCGAATGCTCTAGCGCCATTGGAAAACCCCTTTCCGCCAGGCATAAACCAGGCCCACCGCGAGCAAGGCGATAAAGACCATCGCTTCGGCGAAAATAATGCCGCGAGAAAGGCTGGCCCCGGCAGCAGTTGCGCTGGCCACGGCCGCATCGATGCCGTCCGGATTACGGCTGGCGACCGCCCAGGGATAGAGGAATAAGAGCTCCACATCGAACACCAGGAACGCAATCGCGACCAGGTGAAATCGCACGTCGAACTTCTTGTGAGCGTCGTGAATCGGATCCATGCCGCTTTCATAGGGCATGCGTTTGACGGCCGAGTTCCGCTTGGGACCCAACAGGGAACCAGCGACGAGCATCACCAGCGCAAGGCCAGTGGCAGCTGCGGCGAACAACAGAATGGGGAGTAGCTTGAGTTCCATAACCCCAGATTTTCCAAGCGGTTGCGAAGTTCAGGTCGACTTTGTGAATCTTATCACAAGCCCTCGCCCTAAAAAACCCGAGATTCGCCCGGGTTCGCGCTTTTGAAGATATCGCCCGCTAGCCGCAGGGTCAATCGGGCGAACCTTCACAACTCGGAAGACTCGCGGGCATACAATGATCCGACGACCAGCGACCACTACATTACTCGCGGCCCGGCGTTTGCTGGTTTAGAATCACGGTTACGTGGAGAGCCCGATCAATTTGACAGGAGTCCTGCTCATGAAGAATCTTGCGTTGGCTTTGGGGGCAGCTTTGTTGCTGGCCGGTTTTGCCTCGACGGCGAATGCCCAATATGTCTATGGCACGCCGTATTCGACTTACTATGCACCTGCGGTGGCCCCGGCTTACTACGCTGCGCCGGTTGTGGTTGGTCCGCGTCGGGCCTACTACGCTCCGGCACCCGTTTATGCTGCTCCGGTCGCAACTGCCAGCTATTACGCTCCGGTCGCTCCCGTCTATTCAACCTACTATGCGCCCGCTCCGGTTGTCGCCGCACCGGTTTATGCTCAACCAGTGGTCGTTGCCCGTTACGGTCGCAGTATCTACGGCACTCGGCAGGTTTATTATCCAGCTCAGCCGGTGCGCAATACTTGGCGCGCCATTACGCCGTGATTCGTTTCCGCGCACTGATAAGCCTGTCGGTCCGGCGGTCAGGCCGGATCGACTTTCACCACTACTTTGCGGACCGCATGGCCGGTGGTGTAGTGATCAAAGACAGCCCCATCACTGATCGCGACGCCCGGCATATGGGCGTCGTGCGGGCCAAATACCGTAAAGAAACCTTCGGCCACGCGAAAGAATTCGCCGAGGCCACTGTCGATTGAGCTTTCAAAAAACATCACTTCACGGGCCGTGTCATAGGGCTCGCTGATTGTCAGGGCAGACCGAGCAGCCCAGCCCATGCGCTCTTCACCGCGGGCTACGTACTGAATATCCCAGTAGCGCTCGTGCGCTTCAAACTTCCCTACGCTCCGCGGCTTGGGTGTGTAATCTTGCACCAGCGCGAAAACCTTGTCCCCTTCGATCTCATGTTTGCCCAGCGGCAAGCTGAGCAGATCCGCAGTGCGCAGAAACTCAAAGCCCTTGCGAAATCGCAGGCCGAGCGTGAAATAGATGTCAGCTCGAGAGAGGTGGTCGAGGATCATGGGGAGTTGATTTCATAAAAGGTGAGCACCGATTGCGCACGCAATCGGTGCCGCGCAGCGGCAAGAGGCATCACCATCGCCGGCAGCAACTTGCCAGAACACGACATCCTAACACCGCCCTACGCCGACCGGAATTCCACAAAAACGTTTGCGATCGCTGTCAAAGCACATAAAAATTCCGGCTATGCCTGCCAACGACATACTCCTCAGCGCCAACTATCTCCACTTCATCACGTTCAACGTATATCGCCGTCGTCGGCTCCTCGACCTCGATCAGCCGAAGCGGATCTTGCTCGGTGTTTTGGGAACTCTGCGCCACGAGCTCCGTTTGAAGTGTCCCGGTTTTGTAATTATGCCCAATCACGTGCACGCACTGATCTGGTTGCCGCCGGATCAGACTTTGCGTTACTTCATGCATGAATGGAGACGCCGCTCAAGCCTGCAAATTCGCGCATGGTATGCGGCCAAGGCCGCCAACTACTTTCAAGAGTTCGGATTCGGCAAGCGATTCTGGCAGCCGAAGTACCACTCGTTTGAAATCGACAATGCACCCAAAGCAGAAGAAAAACTCGACTACATGCATTTGAATCCAACCAGAGCGGGCCTGGTTACTCAGGCGGTGGATTGGAAGTGGAGTTCGGCCCGATGGTATCTTGAGCGACGGCCGGTGGGGATGCCGATTGAGTGGGTGGAGTGTTGAGGATATTGCGGACCGTTAAGCGCTGGCCGTGATGAGGATGCCTCTTGCCGCTCCGCGGCTTGGATTGCTTCGCAATCCAAGCTATCTCATTTCGCAAGGTTCAACGTTCCCCACAAACTCGGGTCTTCCGCAAACGGAAACTCCGGCCCCACGGTGAAGGTCTGCGTGCCGAGTTCGCGGTCGATGACTGCGTACGTGAAACCGATCGCTGGTTGCTCGGCGGGGTTAAAGCCGGTCAGCGTGGCTGCCGGCAGAAACGCTTGCAGAATGTAGCCGTCGTGCTTCCGTTCGCAGCGAATCTGCAGTTGGCGCGGATCGATCTCGCGCGGGCTTTCTTTTGCGCGATTGATGGCGAGAAGGGCGATCAACGGTTCATCGAGTTTGCGGCCGCTGCCCAGCGGCAACAGTGCGAGGCGATGACAAAAGCGGCCCGCGCGATGGATGTTCTGCGTGTTGCGCGTATCGATCCAGATCTGCACGCCGTCACTGTCGTCGATGCGTGAGTCACGGCACCAGGGAGCCTGCGTTTTGCCTTTGATCTGAAAAATGAAAGCCAGGCCTGCTTCGCTCCAGCCCGCGCGCACTTCCGTATGAATCTTCTTCCCTTCGAGCTCGCCGAAGCACGGCAGCACATGCTTGGGAGTGAGCGCGGCGCCTTTCGTCGACCAGATGTCGGGCGCATACAAACAGGGCGCCGCAAAGCGAAACAGAAACGTCGGGGCAACTAAGCGTTCGCTCACGAGGCGATCTCCTTCAGTGAAGTGCCCAGCGAGGCTAGGTGCTGCGTCAGGAACTGCCGCAACTCGGGCTGATGAACTTGTTCGATGTTCGCAAAATGCAACTTGATGACATCGCGCTCCTTGCTCAAGTCATCAAACTCGCGCGCGGAGCCGAGGTTGGTGATGCCGCCGAGAGCGAATTTCCCCTTGGGGCCATTGAGCACGAGCAGCAGCGACTGCGGTCGCTTGGTGTAGATGGTTGCCCAGGGCTCGCGTTGCTGCGGCACGAGAATTCGCACCAGCTGCTGATTGCTCCACAGGAACTCGCTGTCTGGAGCCACTTCTTTGAGCAACTCGCAGAGCTCTTCGAGCGTCTCCGCTTTCCATTCGACAGTGCGGCCCGGCGGAAATCCTTTCCTCAACAAGTGCCACTTCTGCCCCAGGACTTTCCACGGCGAAACATCTTCCGGCGCGACGGTCGCTTTCTCGGTGAACTTGAAAAAGCCCGCAACCGCGTCGGTGATGAATTGCCAGAACTCCGGCGTGTCGACTTCTTCGAACGAATGCACACGGATCTCGACTTCCTGCCACGGACCTTGCAGCGTTTTCACTTTCACGCGAGGTTCGTTGCCGTAGATCGGCAGATCGGCGAGCTCATTCAATGTTTTCAGCTGAATGCGCTCCTGCAGCATTTCGCGCTTGAACGTTCCCTTATACACGCGGAACTTCAGCTTCAGCAGCCAGGTTTCGCCGGTGATCGCGTGGAAGAACCAGCCGTCGCTTTTCTTTTCCGCGGCGATCTCGACAACGCTTCGCTCGCTCCAATCGGTCTCGCTAAACGAACCCAGCTCGTGAACCTTATCGACAACCTCGGCGAGGATGCGGCCGTCCCATTTGCAGGGTTCGCCCGTGCGGCCGACGCGCGATTCGGTGTGCCACTTACGGCCGTCGACTTCCCACGGCATCTTCACTGTCTTGCCGACTTCGGTGATGTCGAGATCGCCTTGCTTCTCTTGCTCGTGCTGCTGTGGATCGTACTTTTGTCGATCGGCGAACGGCCCTGCGAGCAACACCGGCGCAAGCGCGGCAGCAGTGTGCGAATACAACCCGCTGTCGTTCGCATCGATGACTGCAGGCGGTGGCGAGTTCTTCTTTTTCGCACTCTTCTTGCCGCTGCTTGTATCACCGGTCATCGCCAGGTGGCGCGCGACCACTTCGTCGGGAGTGCCGAAGGCTACGACTTGCCCGCCACCTTCGCCCGCATCGGGCCCCATGTCGATCAGCCAGTCGCAGCTCTTGATGATGTCGAGATTGTGCTCGATCAACACCACGGTGTTGCCGAGATCGACGAGCCGCTGCAACACTTCGAGCAGCTTGGCGAGATCGTCGAAATGCAACCCGGTCGTTGGTTCATCGAGCAGATACAACGTGCGGCCGGTGTCAGGCCGCGAAAGTTCCGCTGCAAGCTTCACACGCTGCGCTTCACCACCAGATAACGTCGGCGCGGGTTGACCGAGCGTGAGATAATCGAGACCGACGTCGCACAGCGTTTGCATGATGCGGCGGATCTTGGGAATGTTCTCGAACAGCTTTAACGCGTCGCCGCAGGTCATGTCAAGGACATCGCTGATCGAATGGCCGTGGAACATGACGGCCAGCGTCTCGGGGTTGTAGCGCTTGCCGCGGCAGACATCGCACTCGACCCACACATCGGGCAAGAAGTGCATCTCGATCCGCTTTTGGCCGTTTCCTTCGCAGGCTTCGCAGCGGCCGCCGGGAACGTTGAAACTAAAGCGACGGCCGGAATAGCCGCGGACTTTCGCTTCGGGCAATTGCGAGAAGAGCGTGCGGATCAGTTCGAAGCAGCCCGTGTACGTCGCGGGATTCGACGTCGGCGAATTGCCCAACGGTTGTTGATCGACTCGAATGATCTTGTTGACGTGCTCGAGGCCCGTGATCTTGTCGTGCTGGCCTGGAATGATTGCCGCGCGATGGAGCAAGCGAGCACTCGCAGCGTACAGCACATCTTCGATGAGTGTGCTCTTGCCGCTACCGCTGGGACCAGTAACTGCGGTGAGCGTACCGAGCGGAATCTTGACGTTGACGTTGCGGAGGTTGTTGTGCCGCGCGCCAAGAATCTCGATGTACGCCGTCGGTTGGGGGCCTGCCTTCAGGCGGTCTTCCGCTGCCTCCTTTTTCGGCGCGGCCTTCTTCGCTTTCTTGGGCGTCGCTTCCCAATTCTCCAACGGATCGGCGAGTGTGGCTGCTGTCAGCGGTTGCCCTGCCCGCCGCGTGATCGGCACTGGAATCGCCTTCCGGCCACTCAAGTAAGGACCAGTGACCGAACGCGGCTGCGAATCGAGTTCGCTCGGATTGGCATCGGCCACAATCTCGCCGCCCAGCCGACCAGCTCGCGGGCCGAAGTCGAGCAGGTGATCGCAATGCTCGATCACTTCGCGATCGTGCTCCACCACGATCAAGGTGTTGCCGAGATCGCGAAGTTTATGCAACGCGCCGAGCAGCCGCGTATTGTCGCGCGGGTGCAAGCCGATCGTCGGTTCGTCGAGCACATAGAGCACTCCGCAGAGGCCGCTGCCGAGTTGGCTGGCAAGGCGAATGCGTTGTGCTTCACCATTCGAAAGCGTTGCTGCCGGGCGAGAGAGGGAGAGATAGTCCAAGCCGACGTCAAGCAAAAACGCCAGCCGGCCCGTGATTTCGCGCAGCAATTCGCCGGCAATTTTCCGTTCGCGCTCGCTGAGGTTCCAGTTGGCAATCGTGGTCTGCAAATGCGCGAGGGGCATGCGGCCGATATCGCCAATCGTATGCCCGCGAAACTTGACCGCCGACGCATCGTCCCGCAACCGGCTGCCGCCGCACGTGGAGCATTCAACGTCTGCCACGAGTTGTTCCAGTCGAATGCGCAGCAGCGGCGAAAGCTTCGAAGCTTCTTCGAGCGCCGGATACAAACCTTTGAATTGAAAGCGGAACAGCGGCTTGGTCTTCTTTGCGGTCGCGCCCGGCGGCAGCACATCGAACCATTGTTCTTCGGCGCCGTAGAGCACCGTCCGCCGCTGCTTGTGTGGCAACTGATCGAAGGGCACATCGAGCGGCACACCGGTTCCCGCGCCGAGCGCTTCGAGCATAGCTTGCGCGTAGGGCTTCGTGAGATCGGGCCATAGCGCGAGCGCGCCCTGAGCGAGTGTGAGCTTGGGATCAGACAACAGCGCCGCGGGATTTGCTCCGGTTTGCACGCCGAGGCCTTCGCACGACGGGCACCAACCCAGCGGACTGTTGAACGAAAAGCTGTGCGGTGTAAGCGGCTCGAAGCTGCGATTGCACTCTTTGCACGCGAGGTGCTGGCTGTGCGGAACGACCTTCCACTTCGGTTCGGGCACTTCGTCTTGCGCGTAGGCAACGTGCATCACGCCCTTGCCGAGCGCGAGAGCTTGCTCGACACTCCCTGCGATGCGCGAGCGAGCTTCTTCTTTCACGATCACGCGGTCGAGAACAACCTCGACCTTGTGCTTACGGCGGCGATCAATTTCCGGCACCGAATCGAGGGCGTGCGAAGTGCCGTTCACCCGCACGCGGTTGTAGCCCTTCGCGCGGAGGCTCTCCCAAAGCGTCTCATACTGCTGGCCGACTTCGATTTCGACGGGCGCCATCAAAAACAGTTTCGCGCCAGGCGTTTCGGCGAGAATCGTATCAACCACCTGATCGGCTGACTGAGTGCCGACGGGAATGTCGCACGCAGGGCAATAGAGCTGGCCCAGCCGCGCGATCATGATTCGCAGATAGTCGTAAATTTCCGTTACCGTGCCAACCGTCGACCGTGGCGTGTGGCCGAGATTCTTCTGCTCGATCGCAATCGCTGGCGACAAACCATCGATGTGATCGACGACCGGCTTTTGCATTTGCGCGACGAACTGCCGGGCGTAACTGCTCAAGCTCTCGACGTACCGCCGCTGACCTTCTGCATAGATGGTGTCCATGGCCAGCGAGCTTTTGCCGCTGCCGCTGGGGCCGCAGAAGACGGTCATCTTGTCGCGCTCGATCCGCGCACTGACGTCTTTCAGATTGTGTTGCTTGGCACCACGCACGACGATGTGCGTCGCCAGTTCGGGTCGACCTTGCGCCACCACTTCAGGTGGCTTTGACTTCTTCTTCGCGTTCTTCTTTTCCTCGGTTGGATGAAGCGCCGCATACGCCTTCTCCCGCGCTTCCTTTGCCGCGGAGCCATCGAGCACTTTCTTCAGCGCTCGACCCGTGTAAGACTCCTTGCATTTCACAATGTCTTCCGGCGTTCCCGCCGCGAGTAGGCGACCACCGGCCGCACCACCTTCGGGGCCCATGTCGATGACCCAATCTGCGGTTTTGATCACATCCAAGTTGTGTTCAACCACCAGCACCGTGTTGCCGGCATCCACAAAGTTGTGCAGCACTTTCAGCAGCAGTTGAATATCGGCGAAGTGCAAACCGGTCGTTGGTTCGTCGAGCAAATACAACGTTTTGCCGGTGCTCTTCTTCACCAGTTCGCGGGCCAGCTTGATGCGCTGAGCCTCGCCACCGCTGAGCGTCGGCGATGGTTGGCCGAGCTTGATGTAATCGAGGCCGACATCGTGCAGCGTTTGCAGCCGATGATGAATGTTCGGCACATTGGCGAACACATCGAGCAGCTGCTGCACGTCCATGTCAAGCACATCGGCGATCGACTTATCCTTGAAGCGAACCTGCAACGTTTCGCGGCTGAAACGCTTCCCTTCGCAGACCGGACACGTGACCCAGACGTCGGCGAGGAAGTCCATTTCAAGCTTCGTGCTGCCGTTCCCTTCGCAGGCTTCGCAGCGGCCCCCTTCGACGTTGAAACTAAAACGACCCGGCTTGAAGCCGCGGCGTTTCGCTTCCGGCATCTGCGTGAACAGATCGCGGATTTCGTCGAACAGCTTTATATAAGTGCCGGGGTTGCTCCGCGGCGTGCGGCCGATCGGCGTTTGATCGATGGCAATGAGCTTGTCGAGATGCTCCATCCCTTCGATGGCGCGATGCTTGCCGGGGTTGCCTTCGCCTTTGTTCAAATCGCGATGCAATGTCTCAACGACGATGTCGCTGACCAGCGAACTCTTGCCGCTGCCGGAAACGCCCGTCACGCAGACGAACGAACCGAGTGGAATGTCGACGTCGACGTTTTTCAGATTGTTCTGTTCAGCGCCGAGAATCCTCAAAAAGTTACCAGTGAGCGGCCGGCGGGTTTTCGGCACGGCGATTTTACGTTCGCCGCTCATAAACTTGCCGGTAACGCTCCGCTCGGCCTTCAGCACTTCGCCGGGCTTGCCTTGCGCGACAAGTTCACCGCCGCGCACACCAGGGCCGGGACCGAAATCGAGAATTTGATCGGCTGCCCAGATCGTGTCTTCGTCGTGTTCGACGACGATGACGGTGTTACCCATGTCGCGCAAGCGGCGGAGTGTCGCGAGCAAGCGATCGTTGTCGCGCGGGTGCAAGCCGATGGATGGTTCGTCGAGAATGTACAAGACACCGACGAGGCCGCTGCCGATCTGCCCCGCGAGGCGAATACGCTGTGATTCACCACCGGAAAGTGTCGGCGCCGTGCGATCGAGCGACAAATAATCAAGACCCACATCGATCAAAAAGCCCAGCCGCGTGCGGATTTCCTTCAACACTTCGGCCGCAATGATCTGCTGCGTGTCGGTCAGTTGCAAACCGGCGAAGAACGCCGACGCATCGCTGACCGCGAGATTGCAAATCTGCGGCAGCGTGCGCACCGGATTAGATTCAAAACCATCCGCCGATGTTGTGATCCGCACCGCGCGGGCTTGCGGCACGAGACGCTCGCCATGGCAGGTCGGGCAGCCGACCATGCTCATGTATTTTTCGAGCTGCTTCTGCTGCAGCTTGCTTTTGCTGGTTTTGTGCTTGCCGGCAAATTCGGGAATGATCCCTTCGAACTTGCCGCCATACATCATGGGCGACTGGCCGCCGCGCCACGTGTATGTAATGTGCTCCTTGCCGGTGCCGTAGAGCCAGATTCGCTGCTGCTCGTTCGTCAATTTGTTCCAGGGTGTTTCCAGCAGTGTCCCTTCGTCCCACTTGTGTTTGCGTTCCATGGTGTCGGCGACACCTTGATAGATATGCCGCCGCCAGCGACCCAGTTCATGCCACAGGCCAATGATCTCGAGCGCACCTTCTTTGAACGACAACTTCGGATTCGGAACCAGCAACTCCGGCGAGAGCGAATACATCACGCCCAGGCCGTCGCAATCGGCGCACATCCCCTGCGGACTGTTGAAACTGAACAGCTGCGGGCTCGGCGGCTCGAACGACAGACCACACTTCGTGCAGGCGTAATCCGACGAGAACAACATGTCACCCGCGCGGGCGGCGCGGCGTTGTTTCTTGGCCGACTTCGCCGAGACTTCTTCCTCGGCGGCTTCTTCGCCTTCTTCGTCGTTAACCGGAACTGCCGCAGTTTTTGCTTCGCCCGCGGCATCGAGCGCGACAATTAAATTGCCGCCGCCCATTTTCAGCGCAGTCTCGACCGCCTCGCTCAGTCGCGGCCGAATATCGGCGCGCAGCGTGAGCCGATCAACCACCACTTCAATATCGTGCCGCATCTGCCGATCGAGCGACTGACTGGCATTGAGTTGCACGACAGTGCCATCAACTCGCGCACGGACAAAACCCTGCTTGAGCAAGTCTTCGAACAGGTCTTTGTATTCACCCTTCTGCTGCCGAATGAGCGGCGCGAGGATGTTCAGCTTGCTCCCCTCGGGCAACTGCAGAATGCGGGCGAGAATTTCTTCGCGCGATTGTGCGGTGATCGGCTGTTCGCACTTGGGACAATGCCCCTGGCCAACGCGGGCAAAGAGGACGCGCAGGTAATCGTAAATTTCGGTGATCGTGCCGACCGTCGAGCGCGGGTTGTTGCCGCTGCTTTTTTGGCTGATCGAAATCGACGGGCTCAGGCCGCCGATGTAATCGACGTCCGGCTTGGGCATTTGCCCGAGAAAATGGCGGGCGTAGCTCGACAGGCTCTCGACATATCGCCGCTGCCCTTCGGCATAGAGCGTGTCGAATGCCAGGCTGCTTTTACCGCTGCCCGAAACGCCTGTGAGGCAGATGAGTTGATTGCGTGGCAGGACCAGCGAAACATCGCGCAGGTTATGTTCGCGGGCCCCTTTGATGACAATATCCGAAGCTGGCATGAGCCCTCGTTAACCTCTGCAGATTCCTCCGTGCCGAATCCTGCCATTGTACGAGCTTGGGGGCTGCAGCGGACAGGGGGAGAAAGCTCAAACGGTGTTTACGAAAGCAATGGCGGAAAATAATTGTCAGCTTGAAACGCGGTCGCGCGACAGTTACTCCGTAACTTCGCCGGCCGCTTTGGTCACCATTCGCGCCACCAAGCGGATGTCCATCCCTTTGGCTAGAAAGCGGACGCTGGCATCGCCCATGATGCAGTGAGCACCGCCGGGATGGAATGCAAAAATCTCGTTGCGGTTACAGCAGTTGATGGCGCACTTGTCGGGCGAAGTGACGCAGTCGGCAGAGTAGCCATGCAACGTGTAGGAGTTCTCGGGATCTGCCCAGGCACTGCCGCTGGTGCTGCCGGTCAGTTTGTTGAAGTTTCCCTGATGAACGTTCGGCCGGCCGGCGTCTTCGGCAACCCAAGTGGTGTTCGACAGACCGTCGGTGACATCCGCAAAGCGATGCAGCTGATTGGTGCGGAGCACACCGTCGAGCATCGACGTTCCATTCATGGTCGACTTGGAGATCGCATCGACAAAACCTGTGTCGACCAGTGCTCCTTCAACCGACGTCAAAGCGCCATAATCGCCGCAAGCTTCCTTTTTTCCGGTCCCGGCAATCCGCTTCTGTATTGGGCTCGATGGGCATTGATGAATCTTGACATGCGTTTGCACGACCGGCAAATTCACGCCGTCATTCCAGTCGACACTCAAGCTATACGCGTTGTTTAAATTCCCCATTTCCATGAAAGGCAGCAAGAACACGGCCCAGCCATGTTCCGGGCCGCTGGGGATGCTGAACTTTTGATGAACGGGATTGGGATAACTCGAACTCGTCACTTTGCCTGGCGGCAAGCAACTGTGGGTGTCATGAAAGTTCTGAAAGGCCAGCCCCAACTGCCGCATGTTGTTTGAGCAAGAGATTCGCCGCGCTGCTTCGCGGGCGGCCTGCACGGCTGGCAGCAAGAGCGCGACCAGCACGCCAATGATGGCGATGACGACGAGCAGTTCGACGAGGGTAAACGCAGCGTGGGTAAAACCTGGGCGTGGCAACCGAGTTCGGAGCATAGGGAGCTTCTCTGTGGAGAGTGTCACAACCACCGATCGCAAAACATCGCCCGCTTTGCTGCTTCTAAGATATCGCTTCCCTGCGCGAAAGAGAAAGGGTTTGTGGAAAATTCACACGCATCGTTGGCAGCAAACGCCGTGACTTTCATTTCGTGGTGGCCGGCAGATTCGGTACGAGGCTCGGATCGTATTTCGCCCCTTTGGAAACCTGAATCATCGTGATCCGCATTTTCGTCGGGAAAAACTTCTCGTGATCCGGCCGCTTGTGGGCATGGCCACTGCCGCCGCTGCCATCTTTGATCACCAGGTCCATCTGCTTGATTCCTTCGGTCCAGACGATTGAATCGTGCTGCCAGAAGTTCGTCATCGACACGTCGGAATCGTACACGCCCTTTTCTTTGTAGAGCTTGGTGCCAACGCAGCCATAGCCGTTCTTTTGACCTTTGTTCGGGATGTAGCAGAGTGTCCACATCGTCGGCTCGTCGCCGGCGGGCTTCTCTAATACTTCGGCGCGAATATGCACGGTGCCGTTGCGATAATCGATCGGCGACGTCCAATCCTTCGGCCGATCTTTGTTGAGCATGTCTCCCTTCACATAAAAGTGTGACTTGCTGGGCTTGGAGTTGTCGGCGTCTTCTTTGGTGAAGGTGAAGGTCACGTCGAAGAGGACGAATTGCTCGGCAGTGGCGAGTGAGGCGAAGGCGAGCAGCAAGGTCAACGAAGTTGCAAAGCGGATCATCGTGATTTCTCCTGGGGATTGGTTTAAAGCATGCATTCTCAGCAAAACAAGTAGGCTACTTGCGAAGTCGTGCAAGCAATTTGGCACCAGCTGGCGTTCTTGACTTGCCGTAAACTTCGCCACTCGGATATGCGAAAGCGACAAGCGTTGCAGCATCCAGAGCAGCATCTGCGTAGAAACCGCCACAATTTGCGGAGGCAAAACAAGTCAGTTCGGTGAGAGCAGCGGTTTTCAACTCGATCGCTTCGCCGGCCCGATCATTTGCAAACAAGAAGTCGCTGACGACCATCGCAGCAACGAATGCAGAGAAATGTTGAAAACCGTCTGATTCATCAAGGAAAATGACCGGTGGGTCATCGTTGGCCATGTCCTTGCTGCGCACACTCCAGCGGCAGATTCCTTCAACGTCCGTAAGTACGTTGATCAAGCCGTCATGCTCGGCAAGTGCTGACTGCGGAATCCAAACATTCAGTCCACCTTGGCTCCAGTTCGCGGTGAGGATGCACCATTCTTGGATTGCTTCCGAAAGACACGGCCCATTCGTCCCGAGCAATGCGTCAAGGTCTGCCGACGTCGTTTGTTGATCGGATTCAAATGGTCCAATCCAGTTCTCAATGAACCCGACGACGCCACGCCAGCGATTACTCAGCGCGATTTCCGTGCGGGTTTTCATGGCGTTTCGATTAGAAATTTGATGATTGGACGAGTGGCAATATAACTGCGCTACGAACGAGAGTCGCCGTCTGCTAGATTCGCCCCTCCGAACCAATTGCCGTCGTCGACGTAAGTCGGTTTTTATGCAAACAGGCCACTGTCCAACAATTAGCGAGATTGTTGGACAGTACCTAGCGCCGTTTGCGGGTTTGGCTGCATACTGCTGTCCAACAATCGAGGTCAAAAGTGGACAAGTAGGATGAAACGGCCTCTCGCAGGCAGATGGCTTACGTCGCGGTGGCGTCAGCAGTTTGAAGTTGCGAATTCTTCGGCGCTGCCCCTTCACTCGCGGGGACATTGCGCTACAATTCGTGACTGTACGCAGATCCTGCCGGGAATTTCTGAGGCGACTGCGGATATCTCCACTTGGCCTGAAAAATATCTGTCGGCCATTTGACGAAGGGACAATTGAAATGACCTGGAATCCTTCCAAGCAAGACCTCCTGCAGAAGACCATCGAACACATCGACATCAAGCAGCACAATGTGGTGCCGGTCGTCGAAGCGATGGAAAGCATGGCCTTCAGCGCTCGCGACCTGCATCGTGCGGCGGCCATCTACGACCGCATGCTGAACGACCACGACTGCGGCGTGATTCTGTGCCTCGCCGGTTCGCTGATCAGCGCTGGTTTGAAGCAAGTGATCATCGACATGGTGCGCAACAAAATGGTCGACGCCATTGTCAGCACCGGCGCCAACATGGTCGACCAGGACTTCTTTGAAGCCCTCGGTTTCAAGCACTACATCGCTGAAGACCGCCTGAAGAGCGGCATGGACGATGCGATCCTGCGCGATCACGGCATCGACCGGATTTACGACACGCTGATCGACGAAGAAGAGCTGCGGATCTGCGACGAAACGACTCGCAAGATCGCCGATGGGCTGCCGGCCGGCGCTTACACTTCGCGGTTCTTCCTCAACAAGATGGGCGAGTATCTCGAGACGAATGCCAAGACCGATTCGATCATCGGCGCTGCGTACCAATGCGGCGTGCCGATTTTCTGCCCGGCGTTTTCCGATTGCTCGGCAGGGCTTGGTATCGTGGCTCACATTCACGAACGGCTGAAGACCGGCCGCCAGCCGATCTCGTTCGACAGCGCGATGGATTTTTATGAACTGACGCAGATCAAGATGAATAACCCGACCACGGGCCTGTTCATGATCGGCGGCGGTGTGCCGAAGAACTACGCGCAGGACATCGTCGTCGCGGCCGACATTCTGTTGCAAGAAGACCACGGCGAGCACGAGTATCCCGCGATGCACAAATACGCCGTGCAAGTCACCATCGCCGATGTGCGCGACGGCGCTCTCAGCAGCAGCACGCTGAAAGAAGCGAGCAGCTGGGGCAAGGTCGATACGACGTTCGAACAGATGGTCTACAGCGAAGCGACCCTCGCGATGCCGCTGATCGTCGGTTATGCGTACCACAAGGGTGCCTGGAAGAACCGCAAGTTCAAGCGCTTTGCCGATCTCTTTGTGGAAGCGGGCGAGATCGTCTAGGACGACGCTTACTCAATCGAATACAGCGTGGCAAACTCTTGGCTTGCCACGCTGATCGTATGTTTGCCAGCGAATGCTGAATCGCTGGCATTCGCTTCACCAGCTGGCCGCGAGCTGATCACCAGCACGCAGGCGGCTTCGGGCAATTGTTCTTCGAGCGACGCTTCGATCTCGTGGCGATGATCAGCAGCGACGCTGCGCAGCTGAGCCAGTTCGCGATTCACTTCTTCCAGAAACATCGGCGAGCGGCTGCCGATCCAAAGCTGCTGTTCTGCATTTGCTACGCCCACCGCGAGTCGCGAGACGTCGCGCTGTGCCAAATCAGCCAGTGCGGTTACGAGAAAGCTGATGGCAGCTTCGCAGCGGGCACGGTCGCCAGCCGTTGGTTCGGCGGGCAAATAAGGATCGAGAATCAAAGCGACCGTGGCCGTCGTTTCCCGTTCGAATTGACGGACCATCGGCCTGCCGGCGCGAGCGGTGGTGCGCCAATGCATCCAGCGGGTGCTGTCGCCGGTCTGCCACGGCCGCACGGCAAAGAACTCGCCATCGCCGGCGCGATGTCGCAATTGCCGCTCTCCTTCGCCGCTCACTGCAGCTGCGATCCGCTGCGTCCATTCGGCGCTCAGCCGCCCGATGCGCGGCAGGATCAGCACTTCGCGCGGATCGGCGATCGTCACCACAGCTTCAACCAGGCCGAGAGGAAAGCAGCTGCGCACATGCCAACTCGATAGCGAATAGCAACCGCGGCGCGACATCAACAGCTCATAGCTCAGTTTGGCCGTTTCGCCTGGTTCAATACAGGGCACAAACGCCATTGCTTTCGTCACCGCTCGCGGAGCGATGAGCTGATGCAACCAGTAGCGAAAATTGCTCCAAACCGTGCGACACGACGCTGCCGGCGCCGAATCGCTGCGCTGCCAGCGGTCTTCCACGGCCACCATCCACGCTGCCAACCACCGCCGCCGGTTGGTGATTTCGAACTCCACGATCAGCGGCTGTCCCGCGTGGACGCTCCGAATTGGCCGGCGACGAATCGTCAAGCCACGCATGCAGATGAGAGCCAGCCGCCAATTAATCAATAGCGGCGCGAGCATCATGCCGCCGAGGATCACGAGCAGATTCACATGACAAAGCGCTGCCCCGCCCACAATGAACGACAGCACCGCGAGGTAATACCAACCCTCGCGAGTGAGTCGGGCGCGGAGAAAAGCGGGCGAAGCCATTCGTTTACCGTGGCACAGCCACTTGATCTGTCAATCGCAGAATGATCCCTTCCGCCACTTCACGTTGCGACGTCCGAGCCAGTCCTTTCAGCAGCACGCGATGAGCAAGCACTGCCGGAGCGAGCCGTTTGATGTCTTCGGGAATCACAAATAACCGCCCTTCGATGATCGCAATTGCTTGAGCAGCACGATACAAACTCAGCGCCCCGCGGGTGCTCACACCGACGCGCAGTTCGTCGCACTGCCGCGTGAGATGCACAATCTCCAACAAGTAGTTGCCCAGCGAATCATCAACGCGCACCTGCCGCACGGCTTGTTGCAGTTGCAAGATCTGCTCGCCGTTCACGGCTGGCTGCAGGTCTTGCACGGGCTCTTTCAAGCGATGGCTCGACAACACTTGTCGCTCGTCGGCAGCGGCCGGATATCCAACAGAAATTCGCACCAGGAACCGATCGAGCTGACTCTCGGGCAGCGCGTACGTCCCTTCGTATTCATACGGATTCTGCGTCGCGATGACGAGAAACGGCGACGGCAGCTTCAAGGTTTGGCCATCGACCGAAACTTGCCCTTCGCTCATCGCTTCGAGCAACGCGCTTTGAGTACGTGGCGGAGCCCGGTTCACTTCGTCGGCCAGCACGATATTGGCGAAGATCGGGCCGCGGTGAAAGACAAATCGCGATTCCTTGGCATCGTAGACGCTGCTGCCGAGGATATCGCTGGGAAGCAAGTCGGGTGTGAACTGCAGCCGGCAGAACTGTCCCGAGACACTTTTCGCCAGCGCCTTCGCCACCAGCGTTTTGCCGACACCGGGTACATCTTCGAGCAGCACGTGTTCGCCGGAGAGAAGTGCCACCAGGCACATGCGAACGACTTCAGGCTTGCCGAGGACGACCGAGCTGATGTTGTTTTCGAGCTTGGTGACCAGTTGGCTGATGGCCGCTTGCTGCGAGGTGGTTGGCTGCGCGGGCGCAGGCTCCCCAGCAGTGGGTCGAGGAGCGGAACCGGTCGCAACACTCATGTCGGCCTGAAGAAGAGGAGGACGAGACACATTCGTCAGCAGGTTTATTCTGACGGAAATTGCGGCCGTCTGCTATCCTCGGTCTACGATGTTCCCTTCGCGTGTTCCAAGGGAAGCTCGTCGTACAGTTGCCGATGCCACCGCTGGCCATCGGCCAACTTCATATCGAGTGCTTCGATCAACCCCTGCCCGGGCCGCAATAGTTCCGTCGGGCAACCTTCCGACAGTTCGTCGAGAATGCCGTCGGCCGTGTAATCGAACGGATAAATGCGGCAAATAAGCGGCCGCGTTTCCAGCGGCAGTACGCAACCGGCGGAGCCGAGAAATGTGCAATCGCCGTTGGCTTGCTTTTTGACAACGCGTCGGGTGCCGTCGGGGCGAAAGACGTTGTCCCGCCAGATGGGATCGTCATCTTGATCGGCGTAGGCCGGGTTGCTCGGAACACGAAACTCCGTGAAGCCGGTCTGCCCGGTGAATTCTTCGATCCGCCGCACATCGCCGAGCGTGGTGAAAATATCCGCTGTTTGGCAGCAGGTCTTCATGTGCCGCGAGCAGCGGATGCAGAGAAATTCGTCGGTCAGCACTTCAAGGGACATGGCTACTTCCATCCACCAAAAACGAGGGGCGTCTTTAAAGACGCCCCTAATCTCATTTAGTTCGCCGCTTGGATCAATCGGCGCTACACCGGATCCGGATACCGATAGACCTGCCCCTCATAATTCCGCAGCAACAGATCATCGCCGTCGCGGCCCACGATGTAGTTCGGTTGCAGCGGAATCTTGCCGCCGCCGCCGGGAGCATCGATCACGTACTGCGGCACGGCATAACCCGTGGTGTGGCCGCGCAGGCCCTCGATGATCTCCAGGCCCTTGCTCACGCTGGTGCGGAAGTGGGCCGAACCGCTGATCGGGTCGCACTGATAGATGTAGTACGGCCGAACGCGCATCATCAGCAAGCGATGAAACAAATCCTTCATCACTGCCACGCTGTCGTTCACGCCCTTCAGCAGCACCGTTTGAGCTCCGAGCGGAATGCCGCTGTCGGCGAGCCGGGCACAGGCCTGATAGGCTTCGGGCGTGCACTCTTCGCCATGCAGGAAGTGAATGCTCATCCACAGCGGGTGATGCTTCTTGAGCACGCGGCAGAGCGAAGGAGTGATCCGCTGCGGCAGCACGGCAGGCATTTTGGTGCCGATGCGGACGAACTCCAAGTGAGGAATCTCTCGCAACTTACCGAGCATCCAATCGAGCTTCTCGTCGCTCAGGGCGAGCGGATCGCCGCCGCTGATCAAACAATCGCGAATCGTCGGCGTCTGGCGAATGTATTCAAACGCCTTCTCCAGCCGAGCTTCGTTCGGCATGATCTCGCCATGACCGACCACGCGCGAACGCGTGCAATAACGGCAATACGTCGAACAAAAGTCGAGTGCGAGCAGCAGCACCCGATCTGGATAGCGATGCACCAAACCGGGCACGGGGCTGTGGCCATCTTCGCCGAGCGGATCGTCGGCTTCGCCCGGCGTGCGGATGAACTCATCCTTCACAGGGACGACCGTCTTCCGCAAGGGCTGCAGCGGATCGCGCGGGTCCAGCAGGCTCAGGTAATACGGCGTGATGCCGACCGGCAGCAGGTTGCCGCCTTTTGACAGCCCCTCGCGCTCGGCGTCCGAAAGCTCCAGCATCTGCTCGAACTTATCGGCCGTGCGAATGCGATGGCGGCTTTGCCAGCGCCAATCGTTCCAGTCCTTGTCGCCCACGTCCGGAAAGAATCGCTTCCGAAAGGCCTTGGTTCGCGAAGTCGTGCGCGCACGCCGATTGAACGCGACGGGCGGCGGCGATTCGGTGGTCCGCTGCTCGAGCGTGGTACAAGCTGCGTGCGGGGGAGAGATGGTTAAGGTGAAACTGGATATGTTGTGGTACGTACTACCCGGAGGTTCTTCCAGGTCGACGGCCGTCAACGTTTGCTCGCAATCGGAGCTGTTCATACCGAGGGTAATCCTCAGGAGCCAGTTGAGATACGCCGGGAACGGTCTCCTTGCCGTCCGACGCCGAATCGCACACGCGGCGGTTCGCAGCCAAGAAGTTCGCGGTTTCGGCAGGAACGCCATAACCGCTCACCGCGGCCGGCTCCTGTTCCAAACACGAATTGGCTTGAAAAAAAGAAAACATTGCTAAGAAATCAACTCGTGCCCGGTGCTCACCACCGGACACCAATCAAACTCATGCCGTGTCAACGCTGGATATCCGTGGCCAGCTTTCCCTGACAGCGACATTTCGTCGTAGCGCGGAATTAAAGGGGGATGCTGGCGTGCTGTCAATGGTCATTCTGACTTTTGATTGAAAGTTTCGAAAAAAAATCGCAGTGCACTTCTCAGCGTGACTATGGCCGCCCTTGTTGGTCATGCTCCTTGGCTGTTTTTCTTAACAAAAGCCAATCGCCCGCTAAAATGACAACGCCGACAACGACGACTGCCGCCGCCCAGTACCCTTCACGGCCGCCAGCGGACCACACATACATCAACCCTGAGTAAGCCATCCACAAACAGGCCGCGCTAAACAGCAACGGCGGCAGCGGAAACACCGGCACTCGATAACGATCGTCGGGCAGTCGCTTCTGCCACCGCAAAGCCGCCAGCGCGACAATCACCAGGCAGATAAATCCCCAATAAAAGGGCCCGGTGAACATCACCAGCCGATCAAAGGCCGCGGCACTCGCGCCAAAGATCGACACCAGCGCCACTGTGACCGCCGACTGAGTCAGCAACGAACGTAACGGCACATCGAGCCCCGCGTTCCACACGCCCAGCCAGGCAAACAGCGGATGCTCGCTCCCCAGTTTGTAAAACAGCCGCGCGCCGGTGAACATCATGCCGTGAATCGCTCCCAGACACGACACCACCACCAGCAAACTAACCAGCCGATCGCCCAACGGCCCCCATGTTTTTTGCAGCACATCGCTGGCGACATTCCGCGAATCATACAAGCCGCTCAACCCCAGTCCGCGGGCAAAACCCAGGTTCAGCGCCAGATAAATCACCATCACCGAGCCCGTTCCCAGCAGCAGCGCTCTTGATATATTTCGCCGCGGATTCTCAACCTCTGCCGCCACATTCGACATATCGCTCCAGCCGCCATAAGCGAACATGACCATCACGAGCGCGAACGACAGACTCGTACTGGCCGGCGGCGGAATCTGGTTGGCCGCGTGTACAGGCTCGAGCCAGGTCCAAGCGGTCACCGCGACGATCAACAGCCCCACAACCTTCGCCACCGTCAGCAAGTTCTGCGTCCAACGCTCCATTTGAATGCCAAGCGAGTTGATCACCGTCAGCGCGATGATGAACAACAGCGCTAACGCCGTCTCAGGCCGCGACCCCAGCAACGACAGCGCGCTCGTCGGCAGCAACTGCAGCGCAAATGTCGCCGCGACAAACGCAATTGCGCCGATGTTCCCCGGCCGGACGATCCAAAACTCGGTCCAGGCGAAAGCAAATGCAGTGCGGCGACCAAAGGCCTCGTTCAGGTAAACATAGCTGCCGCCTTCTTGAGGCAAGCCAGTCGCCAGTTCGGCATAACAGAGCGCGCCGAGCAGCGCGATCAAGCCACCGACAATCCAGATTGCGGCAATGCCTGCAAGTTGAGTCCAATACTCTTCGCTGGCTGTCATCTGCCGCAGGTGTTCAGTACCAACCTCTCGGTAAACAAACGCTGCAAAGCTTGCCGCCGACGCCGATATCGTCGGCGACATCTTGAAAATTGTCGAACCGATAATGATGCCGACGATTATCGACGTGGTATCGAACAGCGTCAGCCGCTGCTGAATGTCGCCGTTCGTCGCTGTTTTCAATTCCTGTTCCATCTTCGATTTCCTGTCCCCTCGCCCCGGTACTCCGGGGAGAGGGTTAGGGAGAGGGGGGGCTGCCTTGCAAGTGGTTTAGCAACTCCGCTTCAGCCCCTCTCCCCGGAGTACCGGGGCGATGGAGTTTTACTTTTTCTTTGAGCTTGAACTATCTCTCCACCCGAAACACCGACAAATCCAAACTCGTCGCTTCCCCACACATCAACTGGGCCATCACGGTCGCAGTTCCCGGCGACAAATACAATCCGCTCCGATAATGCCCCGCCGCGACAAACGCGTTCGATAAACCGGGAATCGCTCCCAGATACGGAAAGCCGTCAAAGGATGCGGGGCGCAAACCGGCCCAAGTTTGTTTCACCTCGGCATGGTCGAGGGCCGGCAACAACGACCGCGCAAACTCCATCAAATCGGCGATCGCCACTTCCGTGGTCCGCTTGTCAAAGCCGGCCTCCTCTTCGGTCGACCCGACCAGCAGATGCCCATCCTCCCGCGGCACAAGGTACCGCGGACCTTCGTTGATGACACAGCTGACCGGTGGCCGTTCGCAGCGAAAGAGGACGATCTGCCCTCGAATCGGCACCACGCCAATGGTCATTCCCAGCTTCTGCAACAGTTGCCCGGTCCAAGCTCCGCTGGTCACGCAAACCTGGTCGGCATTGATAACAGTATCACCGGCGATAACAGCCCGTATTTGCCCGCCTGATACCACGAAATCCCGTACTTCGACGTCCGTCGAAATCACCACTTCATGCAATTCACAAACGCGTGCAAGGGCTTGCAAATAATGAGGATTGCGCAACTGGCACTCGTCGGGCAACCACCACGCCCCCCGCACCGGCAAGCCGCCGATCACGGGTTTGATAACGATTCCTGGCGCGATCTGAAGTAGCGATTTCGGCAGTATTTCGCTTGTTTGGCGCTGTTCTTGACGCGTTTGCGTCAAGTCGCCTGATAACAACTCCTTGGAGGGGGTGATCGCGTTTGGTGCGGTGTTTTTGGGGGGGGAGCTGCGCTGGCTTGATGACCCCGCTGACAATGCCTCTTTGGAGGGGGCGAGTGGGGGCGGGGGCGAGGACAGCAACTGATTTGCCCCACCTCTCCCTCTCCCACTCTCTCCCACTCCCAGCCGCTCCACCGCCACCCCTTCCTCGCGCAACGACGCTGCCCACGCCGCCAGCGCTGCCGTCTCACCGGCCGATCGCGCCAAATAGATGCCGCCGCAGCAGCGATAGCCGGTATCAATGCCCGTCTCCGCGCGGAGCACTTCGGCCCATTCACGATGCAGCTGAAAACTCATCCCACGCAGCTGATCCAGCGGATGCGACAACGCCTCGCGACTTGCCGGCGGCAAGATCCCCGCGCCGGCCCAACTCGCCTCGCGCCCAACCTGCTGCCGATCGAGCACGCGCACCTTCCTCCCGCGCATCGCCAACTGCCAGGCCAGCGACAACCCAATCACGCCCCCACCAACAATCAAACACTCAGCCATGGCTCCGGTTCACAAAAATAGGGCGATGCTCTTCGCAATGCCTCGAATTTGGGAGGGCGAGGCTCCCGCCGAGCCGCCGCGGCGCGCCATCGTCAACTCGCGGCTCAAGGCTCCTCTTGAGCGTCGCCCTCCCCAATGCAGCACGAACACTATTGACCACACTTGCCAGAGAATCGACAGTAGTATACAGTTGAATAGTATTGGTGTCTATGGCGCTGCCTGAACGAGTGGACGTATGTTCGAGCCGCTGCGGATAGCATCGCGACAATGGCTAGCGTGTCCAGCAAATCTCGGATGTTGAATTGCATCGCGATTTTCTAGCGATCCCGAAGGGATCACAGCCATTAGCCCGGGTCGCTGCGTGACCAGCGCACCCGGGGATCGATCTCGATCCTGAAGTAGCAGCGGCGTTTCAAGGATCGGAAACGGTGAATGCAGTCCTGAAGGCGCTTCTCAAACGATGCCACCGAAGCCAACAAGACCAGCGGAAGCGACATGGGTAATCCGTATTTTTTGGCCCAGCGCCGCGGTTACATGAACGAGCTCAATCAACTCGTTTGACAATCTATCGAACTCATATCACCCCATCGCCACCGTCACCGTTTTATTTTCCAGATACCCCTTCAACCCTTCCTCACCCAACTCACGTCCCTGACCTGAGAACTTGAACCCACCAAACGGTGCCGCGGCGTCGAAGACGTCGTAGCAATTGACCCAGACCGTGCCGGCGCGGAGTTTGTGGGCGAGGGCGTGGGCCTTTTGGATGTCGCGGGTCCAGACGGCGGCGGCCAGACCGTAGAGCGTGTTGTTGGCTCGCGCGGCGATTTCGTCCAGGCTCTTGAACTTCAGCACCGACATCACGGGGCCAAAGATTTCTTCCTGAGCGATCTTCATTTCGTCTTTCACGTTGGTGAACAGCGTCGGCTCGACGTAGAAACCCTTTTCGCCGAAGCGCTTGCCGCCGGAGAGGAGGTTGGCCCCTTCCTGCTTGCCGCTGTCGATGTAGCCGAGGATTTTGTCGAACTGTTCCTTGTCGACCTGCGGGCCTTGCTCGGTGTCGGGATCGAGTGGATCGCCCAGCTTGCGGACTTTATTCATCGAGAGGATCGCGTCCACGAACTTGTCGTGAATCTTTTCCTGCACAAACAGTCGGCTGCCCGCACAACAGCATTGGCCTTGATTGAAGTACAGGCCGAAGTGCGAACCGGCGACGGCGGCATCGATGTCGGCGTCGTCGAACACAATGTTCGGACTCTTGCCACCGAGTTCGAGTGTGACGCGCTTCATCGTATTGGCCGCGTCACGCATGATGATCTTGCCGACCTCGGTCGAACCGGTGAAGGCAACTTTATCGATCAGCGGATTCTTTACCACCGCAGCGCCGGCCGTCGGACCATAACCGGGAACGACGTTGATCACGCCATCCGGAATGCCGGCCTTCTGCGCGAGCCGCGCCATGCGGAGGCAAGTTAGCGGCGTTTGCTCCGCGGGCTTCATGACGATGGTGCAACCCGTTGCCAGGGCGGGTCCCCATTTCCACGCGGTCATCAGCATCGGAAAATTCCAAGGAATGATCTGTCCGACCACGCCGACCGGTTCCGGCCGCGAGTAGCAAAAATAATTGCCGCGGATCGGAATCGTCTTGCCATGGATCTTGTCGGCAAAGCCCGCGTAATAGCGGAGGCAATCGATCGTCAGCGGCAGGTCGGCGTTGCGAGCATCGCGAAACGGCTTGCCGTTGTCGAGCGATTCGAGCGCTGCGAGTTCATCGATTTCGGCTTCGAGCAAGTCGGCCAGCTTGTACATCAACTTGCCGCGGTCGCGCGCATCCATCCGGCTCCATTCGCCGCCGTCGAACTGTTTGCGGGCCGCCTTTGCCGCGGCATTGATATCAGCAGCGTCCCCTTCGGCGACCTCGGCGATCAGTTCTTCGGTGGCCGGGTTGTGGGTCGGGAACGTCTTGCCGCTCTGTGATGGAATCCATTGGCCATCGATGAAGCAGGTCGTCTGCTGAATTTTGGGACGAGCAATTTTTTTTGAGGGGGTCGCGGTGGCCATGGAATGGAGCTCCGAAGGAAGAGGGATTTTGCGGATGTTGCTCTCTCGGTATTGTACGCGGTTTGTGAGGAGGGAACATTGTGCGGCAGATATCGGCGAGTTAGATTTGGGAGCGATGAAACTTCTGCGATTAGTTCGTTGGCAATGTTCCTGTGTGCAGTTCTCGCTGCGCGCATTGACTGCGCTGTTAATGATCGGTTCGCTCGGCCTCGCTCAATTTGGCTATCCCGTGTGGCAAGTTGCCAACAAAGCGGGGCAGCCCTTCCCTTGCCAGTTCAGCCGCTGCGGCTGTCAGACGGCTGAAGACTGTCGCACGAATTGCTGTTGTCATTCGAAACAAGAGCGGGTCGCGTGGGCGGTGAAGCGGAACATCGATCCTGACAAGGTCGCGGTGCTGACGCCGGCGGAGAAATTGCAATTCACGTTCGCGGCGAAGTTTGTGGTGGCGAAGAAGAACAGTTGTTGCCAGACGGCGAAGAAGGCCAGTTGTTGTAGCAAACCTAGCGAACCCCAGGTGGCCAGTTGTTGTGAAGCGGCCGGCGTGAAGGCGACAGAAGAAGCTAAAGAGCTCCGCTGGATTCTCGCGATCAACGCTCACAAATGCAGCGGCACGGGTGTTGACTGGATTCAAGCTGGTTTCGTCGCGCAGCCACCTGTGCGTGTGGTGCTGCAAATCGATCCTCCCGCGGTGCAACTCACGAGTGAAGTTGTGCCCATCTATTTTTCTCTCGTCGCGGAGCCGCTGTTGCGGCCGGTGTAGGTCAACGCCCTCGCGTTGTTGATTCCTACCTACCTTTCTGCCGAGGTCCAAGTTCGTTCGCGCCTGCGCGTTTGTTCGCTTTGAATTGCGCCAGCGCTGCCGTACGGATCTCGTCCTACCGACGGGAGTTTTCCTTTTATGTATGTTCCTTATAGACGGCGTGGCTTCACGCTCGTCGAACTATTAGTCGTCATCGCGATCATCGGCATTCTGGTCGCGCTTCTATTGCCGGCCGTGCAAGCCGCGCGCGAAGCGGCCCGCCGTGCGCAGTGCACCAATCAGCTGAAGCAGTGGGCCCTCGCGGCTCATAACTATCACGATACGTTTCTCGCATTCCCCATGACGAATGCGCAGAACTATCAACCCAACTCGCAGGGCTTTTCGCCGCAAGCCCGCATCCTGCCGTTCATCGAACAATCGAATTTGCAAGCGCAGTTCGATTTTAAGCAACCGGCGTTCACGGGGCCGTTCAACGCGCTCGTGCCGAATCCGCTGTTCGCGGCCGCGTTTGCCACGCCGTTGAAAGTGGCTCTCTGCCCGAGCGATCCGGCGCCGATCTTGAATCAAGGAACCGGCGGCGCGACGTACTCTGGCACCAACTACATGGTCAGTTTTGGCAGCGGGACAAAGACGCATTACGATCTGCGTTGGAAGACCGACGGCTTTGTGTTTGAGAACTCTGGAGTGCGGTTTGGCGACATCACCGACGGCACCTCGAACACGGTGATGATGAGCGAAACGGTGCGTAGCGTTGGTCCTGATTTCACGCTGACTGCGGGTGTGCTGCCTAAAGCGCCGTATCAAGCGACGCTCAATGGTTCGTCGGGCGTCACGGCCACCTTGATGGCCACGCAGGGGATGAGCGGTTCCGGCGGCGGTTGGTCGAATGGCCCGAGTGGGGCGATTGAGAATCCCGACCTGGCGGCGGTTTGGCCGCAGAAGACCAGTTGGCGCGGTGCCGCGAGCGCGGCTTTGCGCGGGCGCGGAACCTCGTGGGCGCATTCGGGTGCGATGAGCACGCTGACCAACGGCTACACGCCGCCGAACAGCGCGATCCCGGATGTGGTGATTCACTTCACCGGCTTCTTCGCGCCGCGCAGCTATCACGCCGGCGGCGCGGTGGCAGCGATGGGCGACGGCTCCGTCCGCTTCCTGCCCAACGTAATCGACACGCTCGTCCACCGCAGTCTGCACAGCGGCGACGGCGGCGAAGCAACGCAGCAGTTCTGATTCTTTCTGCCTTTGTCGCAACCGCTGTCCTAGCTCCTGCACGCGCAGCGTGCGTGAAAACTCCCTCTCCTCGGTACGCAGGGGAGAGGGTTGGGGTGAGGGGCTGACGTGCGATCTATCCCTCCATCCAATCTCGTTTTAATAATGTCTACAGCGTCCACTCCCGAATCCAAATCCTGGCCCGATTATCGCGCCGTCTGGCGTTGGCATTTCTACGCCGGCCTGTTCAGCATTCCCTTTGTCATCATCCTGTCGATTACCGGCGGCATTTATCTCTTCAGACCGCAGATCGAAGAATACAGCGAACGGCAGTTCGAAAACCTGCCAATCGTCGGCGGCACAGCGAAACCCGCAGCAGAGCAAATCCAAGCGGCGCTCGCGGCCGTGCCCAATTCCACGCTGAAGGAATATGAGATCCCGCGCACGACAACTTCAGCCGCCCGCGTGATTGTGCGGAACAAAGAAGGGGCCGCGATCCGTGTTTACGTTCATCCGGTCACACTCGCAGTGCTGCACACGTTCCCCGACAGTGAGCGCTTTAGCCGGTTGATCTTTCGCATTCATGGCGAACTGCTGATGGGCGATTCCGGCTCAAGGATCGTCGAACTGGCCGCGTCGTGGACCATCGTCATGATTCTCACGGGGCTCTATTTGTGGTGGCCGCGAAACAGCCCCGGCCTCGGCGGCGTGTTGTATCCGCGAATGATGAGCGGCAAAAAAATCTTCTGGCGCGACCTGCACAGCGTGACCGGCATTTGGCTCTCCGGCTTTACACTGTTTTTTCTTGTCAGCGGTTTACCCTGGGCGAAATCGTGGGGCAATTATTTGAAAGCAGTCCGCAGCCTGACCGGCACCGCCGTTGCTAAGCAAGAATGGAGCAACACCAGCGAAACTGCGGAAAAGAAAAAGTCAGCCGCTGGCGAACATGCGGGCCATGGCGATCACGGCGGCGGTTCGCGACGCAATCGCGGGCCTGCAAAGGAACTCACGGCTGCAGATCTCGCCGCTGTCGACTTGCTGGTGACCACCGTGTATCCACTGGGTCTCGCCCATCCGATTCTCATTGCGCCGCCAACGGGCGAGGGCAAAAATTGGTCGGTGAAGTCGATGACGGCGAATCGGCCTTACCGCGAGAACCTGACCATCAATGGCGAAACCGGCGCGATCGTCAGCCGCGATGGATTTCGTGAAAAGCATTGGATCGACAAGGCTGTCAGCGTCGGCATTGCAGCCCACGAAGGCGCCCTCTTCGGCTGGCCGAATCAAGTGCTCGGTTTGCTGACCGTGCTTGGCCTGCTGCTCGTTTGCTTCAGCGGTTTGGTCCTCTGGTGGCGGAGAAGAGACGCGGGCACGCTCGGCGCACCGAAAGCGGTCCTGAATCCGCGAGTTTCTTTCGGTTTGCTGCTGATCGTGGTGCTGCTCGGGATTTACCTGCCACTGTTTGGCACTTCGCTGCTGATCGTGTTGCTCTGCGAACGAATCGTGCTGCGACGCATTCCGCCGGTGCGCGATTGGCTTGGCTTGAGTACGCCGCGGGTGCATGTCGTCGGCACTGTCATTGTCGGCTTGCTTGCGGTCTCTCTCATCGGTTGCGGCGGACCGAAGCCGATCACTGGCGGAACTCCCGGCGTGCTCCGCGCGGGTGAACTGCAACTTGCTGAGATGCAGGTGACGGTTTACGAAATGCAGAGCGGTTTTCCACAAGCGATTGGGTTTGCCGTGACGGCGGCCGATGGTTCGTTTCGACTTGTCACGAATAAAGCTGAGGGAGCCTTGCAGTTGCAGCCTGGGTCGTATCGCTGCACGATCGAGTCGGCTGGTTCGCCGGTTCGCATTCCGCCCGTGCTGATGAAGCCGGAAACAACGCCGTTGCAAGTGATGTGGGCTGCAAGTGACACCGAATTGAAATTGGAAGTGCCGTTTCGGTTGATGCCGTGATTGTCGCCGATCGCTCGGCGATCGATGAATCGGGCAGAGAATCGCCAATGTCAAAGGGAACGAGCGGTACTCCGCGCCGTTCCCGCCGCGGTGGCCGAGCGAGTTTGAACCGCAACTCGCTTCGTCGGATATTTGAGGTGGAGACTCCATTCACCGATCGGGGAGCGATCGGCGACTAACCGTTCACAATCTCACCACCATTCGGATGCAGGATTTGCCCGGTCAAATACGACGAGTCCTCGGTTGCTAAGAACAAGAAGCACGGCGCCACTTCCGCTGGTTCGCCAGCCCGGGCCATCGGCACATCCGAACCAAACTTGGCGACTTTCTTCTTTGGAAACGTCGAAGGAATCAGGGGCGTCCAGATCGGCCCCGGCGCGACGCCGTTCACGCGAATCCCTTGCTCGACGAGTTGCATCGCCAATGAACGCGTGAACGTGACGATGGCTCCTTTGGTCGACGAATAATCGAGCAACCCCGGACTGCCGCGGTAGGCAGTTACGGAAGTCGTATTGATAATCCGCGCGCCCTCCTGCAAATGCGGCATTGCGGCTTTCGTGAGATAGAACATGCCGAAGATGTTCGTGCGAAAGGTCCGCTCGAGTTGCTCGGCGGAAATATCGGTGATCGATTTTTGCGGATGTTGTTCGGCCGCGTTGTTGACGACAATGTCGAGGCGACCGAATTCTTTCATCGTTGCGGCGACGGCCTTGCTGCAGAAACTCTCCTTGCCAATGTCGCCGGGCAGCAGCAAGCACTCGCGCTCTTGCTCGTTGATGAGTCGCTTTGTCTCTTCCGCGTCCTCATGTTCGTCGAAATAGATGATCGCGATATTCGCCCCTTCCTTGGCAAACGCGATGGCCACCGCCCGGCCAATGCCGCTGTCGCCGCCGGTGATGATCGCGACTTGCCCGGCCAACTTGCCGGTGCCAGCCACCTGCGGCCGACTGGCTTCGGGCTGCGGCGTCATTTTGGCTTCGAGTCCAGGCCGGCGGCGTTGCACTTGGGCGGGGCGGATTGCTTTTTTCGGTTGAGTTTTCGCGGGCATTGACGGTGGCTCCTCAATGGGTGAGTCGAATACTGCCAATCCGATGTGGGCAAAGAGTATGCCGAGCGATCTTTCCCCATAGAATGCAATTATGGCAATCAACCCCTACGAATCGCCGCAAACCACCGAGTTGCCCGTTCGACCGGTGACACAACCACCGCCCTTTGCAGAGGAAATTAAATTTGCCATCGCGTGTGTGCAGCTGGGCATCGGTCTGACTGCGGGCATCATGCTTTGGGCGGTTACCGCACCGCGCGAAGCTTGGGATGTGAATCCGTACTATTCCGTCTGGCTCTTCGTCGCTGGGTTGATCGCTGCGTTACTTCGGCCACGCGGCTCGCTTTGGGGAGTTTTGGGCATCTATCTGGGGCAGGTTATCGCACTTTACACTTTGATTCCGCTGCAGGGAGCAATCATGCCGCCCCTAATCGCCGTGTTGCTGCTCGGCATGGGACCGGCCGTTGTTGGCGCGCTACTCGGAGCTGCGATTGGGATCGGTATTGGCCTGGTAATTCGCATGACTCGGTAGTGGTTACTCCGAATTCCAATCTGATCGATTCGAATTTCACACGTGCCGCTGTTTTTTGTTGAATATCAGATGCCGGCTGTCGATTTCGTCGCCGGCCGAACGACTGGTCCAAGAGTTTGTCTTTCATCTAGTTATTAGGAGCCTCACCATGCCCACACCCGCCAAACAACGTGTTCCCGCTGGAATGCACACCGTCACGCCGCACCTGGTGGTTGCTGGCGCTGCCGAAGCCATAGAATTCTACAAAACGGCTTTCAATGCCGTGGAACAAATGCGCATGCCGGCGGCCAATGGCAAGCTGATCCATGCCTGCGTGAAGATTGGTGACTCGAATGTGATGCTGGTCGACGAAAATCCCGAGTGGAACATCAAAGGCCCCAAGGTCATCGGCGGTACGCCGGTCACAATCCATTTGGCAGTGGAAGATGCCGACGTGATCTATAACCAGGCTCTCGCTGCTGGCGGTACGTCCATCATGCCGCCGATGGATGCCTTCTGGGGTGATCGCTACGGCATCGTTGCCGACCCCTTCGGCCACAATTGGTCCATCGCCCATCACCAATTCGATTACACGCCGGAAGAAATGAAGCAAAACATGGAAAAGGCATGCGGGCAGGGTTAAGCAGAACGAGGGTTCGATTAGCAAGCCGAGGCCGTTGCTGGTGTCCAGCCGGCAACGCAACTGAGCAGCGCGGCACACAATGCAGCGCGACCTTCGCTTCGCGTTCTCGCGCTGGCGTTTTGACGGCGGCTGGGTTATCACGATAACAGCCGCTGTCTTCATCAAACGCCAAACCTTCTCGGTCGGCTTATGATCATTCCCGTCGTTCCAGTGCCCACAGCGGTCTATTGGCGAGTAATGCCGCTGATCGTTGCGGGCTGGTTGTTGGTCGCGTTTTCGGTCCTCGCTTCGCTCCCCGGAGGCGACGGACAATTCGTGCTCGGCCTGGTGTTTGGAACCGCCTTTCAACACTCGCTTTTAGCGGCGGCTTGGGCCGCTTTGGGGCCGGGCAAATTGCTGTTTCGCTTGCCGATGTCGTTGGTTTGGGCGTGTTTGATGGGAGCTGCCATCACGTTGCCGCTCGCCGTTCGTGAAAAAGATCCTCACACCTTCGTCTTTGTACTGACGACTGCCGGCTTTTGGTGCGTCGGCCAGGTGCCCATTTGGCTGGCTGTGGCTTTGTTTGGGCTGCAACTTCGTCATCAGGGATCAGCAGTCGCCGCCAACGACTCCAAACAGCGGCAGTTCGGCATCGGTCAACTAATGATCTTCACTGCTTTTGTGGCAGTCCTCTTGGGCATCGGTCGTTTGCTGATCGCACACGGCTGGCTGCCGAAATTTGAGCAGGAAGTTGTCTTGCTTCTCGCCCTGCTGCTGTGTGCTCAGGTACTGATCAGCTTACCGCTGTTGTTCGGTGCCTTGCTCAAAAGCAGAGTCGTGGCTGCTTGCATTTCTGGAACCGTTTTCGGCATTATCGTGACTAGCTTCGAAATGTCGCTTGCCGAAAAGATCATCTTTCCTTCACCCACGGGCGAAAGCTGGATTCTGACTTGGATCAATTTCGTCGGCGCACTGTGGGTATTATTGTTTGCAGCCGTCGTGCGATTCAGTGGCTATCAATTCGGTGCACCAGAAGAAGAACCAGGAATTCAATACTTGGAACCGGAGAAGCCAGCGCGAGCCGGTTATCGTCGTCCTGAGTCGGTCCTCTACATCGACGATTCCTAGGAAAACTTGACGCCCGGCAAGTTGGCACGCAGAATCACCCGACTGCGTTGTTGTGTGCGCCAACCACCCTCCATCGGTCATTCATGAAAACCGCCGCAATTCGCCAACTGCGACAAAAGCTGGCCACTGAAGAAACAACCTACGGCCTGTGGGTCACGCTCGAATCCGCGAGCATCACGGAAATGGCCGTCGCTGCGGAACTCGACTTTGTCGTGATCGATGCCGAGCATGGGCACCTCGATTGGCAAGACATCGTGCAGCACCTGCGCGCAACAGTTCGCAGCAACACGGTCGCGCTCGTGCGAGTTGCTGAACTGAATGGTGGCCTCATCAAGAGGGCTCTCGATTGCGGCGCAGATGGTGTGGTGATTCCGTGGGTCGAAACCGCCGAACAACTGCGGCAGGCGATCAGTTGGGCGCGATATCCGTTGGAAGGACAGCGCGGCATCGGTGCCGAGCGGGCAACCTTGTGGGGACAATCGCTGCCCGAACATACGACCGAAGCGAATGAACATGTGCTCGTGGTGCCCATCATCGAAACCGTTCGCACTCTGCGACAAGTGCCACTGATGGCCGAAGTGGATGGAGCCGAACTTTTTTGGTTTGGCCCCGCTGACTATTCGTCTACGGCTGGTCATCGCGGCCAATGGGAAGGGGCCGGCGTTGCCGAACAGATTTTGCAAATGAAAGAGACGCTACGCAAAGCGAAAAAACATTGCGGACTATTAGCGACAAGTCACGATGATTTGCTGAAACGCCGCGCCCAAGGTTTCCGGCTGATTGGTCTCGGCAGTGATGCGGGGCTCCTAATTCGTTCGCTTCGTGGAGCGCTTAATGTTGTTGGCAGAGATCATCGGTGGCAGCTGTGAATTTCAGTTTCCTCTCCCCTGAAATGACAGAGGAGGTGGAGAAGAAAGTCGAAGCCCTCATGAAAAAATTTCGTGTCGCCCTGACGGCCGACTTTTACGATGCTGCGGGAGTGTTGCGCTATCGCGACATCGGCCTCGATTTGCTGCAGCAATCGACGGCGCACGAAGTCGCGTGTTTCGACGTTCATCACTCGCCGATCGGGCCGCAGCAACTCGCCGGTGCGAACGGCGTGATCGTCCTTTCACCGCGCGTGACGACGCACAGCTTAGCGGCGTGCGACGAATTGCTCGCCGTCGGCCGCTTCGGCGTCGGCTTCGATAGCGTCGATGTCGCCGCCTGTACTGCGGCCGATGTGCTCCTCTACATCACGGTCGGCGCCGTCGATCATTCCGTCGCCGAAGCGACGGTTGGTTGGATGCTCGCGCTAACCCACCACGTGCGAGCTAAGGACCAACTCGTCCGCACCGGCGAATGGGATGCCCGTAGTCGTTTCATGGGTAGCGAACTCCGCGACCGAACTCTGGGTGTGGTCGGTTTCGGCGGCATCGGTCGCGCTGTCGTGAACATGCTCAGCGGTTTTGGCATGCAGCCGCCACTGATCTTCGATCCCTTTGTTTCGGCCGAAGCTGTCGCGGCGATCGGTGGGCGTCTGGTATCGTTGGACGAGTTGCTGGCACAGGCCGATTTTGTCTCACTGCATTGCCCCTTGAACGACAAGACGCGGAATCTGATCGGAACGCGCGAACTCCTCCTGATGAAGTCCACGGCTTATTTGTTAAACACCGCGCGGGGCGGCATCGTGAACGAAGACGCACTCTTTCTCGCGCTCCAAGAACGCCGTATTGCCGGCGCGGCCCTCGATTGTTTTGAAACCGAGCCGCTGCTGTCGCCCCCGCGCTGGGCAGAACTTGACAATGTACTGTTGGCGCCGCATTCGATTGCCTGGACCGATGAGCTCTTCCGCGACATTGGCCGCGCGGCGTGTCAGGGAATGTTGGATTTAGCTCGCGGCCAGCGGCCCCGCGGCATCGTCAATCCGGAAGTCCTCGACCGGCCCGGTTTTCAAGCGAAGTGGGAACGGCTGCGGGTGATGTAGTAACTTTCGCCCAACCCTTTCAGGACACGTCATGCTCGAAGTCGAACTCAAATTTCTGCTGACTGATGAAACCGCGCTCCGTCACGAACTTGCCCAGTTCGACATCGCCTGGCAGCCGGCCGAGGAACAAGTCGACTGCTACTTCAATCATCCGGCCCGCGATTTCGTAGTCACCGACGAAGCCGTTCGACTGCGCCAAATCGGCGGCCAAAATGTAATCACGTACAAAGGCCCTAAAGTCGACGCCGCGACTAAGACCCGTCGCGAAATCGAACTGCCGATCGCGCCCGGCAACGAAGGACTTGCCCAGTTTGGACAGTTGCTTGAAGTCCTCAGCTTTCGACGCGTGGCCGAAGTGCGCAAAGTTCGTACAAAGGGGATGTTCCAGTGGCAAGATTGGTCCGTCGAAGTCGCACTCGATGAGGTAACCGGTGTAGGAAAGTATGTCGAACTGGAGATTCAAGCCGACGAAGCAGCACTCGCTGCTGCTCGGCAAGCGATTCTCGCACTCGCCGGGCGGCTGCAGCTCACGCAGCAGGAACGGCGGGGCTATCTTGAAATGCTGCTGCAAACCCAAACTTCGTGATGTTCATTCCTCTTCATCGTGTTTCGGCACAGGCCCGGGCATGAACCGGGCCACATTCAGCAAGATGATTCCGCCGCCGCCAAGGACAAGCGAGCTGTAGCGACTCTGCGTGAGGTCGATCTTCGCAAAACGCAGCAAAGCCACATCGATGATGCACAGCACCATCAGAGTCAAACCAAGGTTGTAAAGTACTCTTCCAGTGCTCAGCATGGGGTGCTCGTTTTCTTAGTCCTGCGGCGGCAATACGTCGGGTTCAATTTGATAGCCGTCCGCGAGCGCGTTCGTGCTGTTGAAGAGCGCGGTGATGGCCAGCACTTCGCCCAGCGTTTCCGTATCGAGTCCTAGCTTTCGCAGGGCAGCGGTGTGCGAATTGACGCAATACGAGCAGCCGTTGGTGGCCGACACGGCAAGAGCGATCATCTCGCGCACTTTGGGATCGAGCTTGCTAGTGCGGCCGGCGGCTTCCGGATGCATCAGCATCTTGAGCCGTTGCCAGGTCATTTCCAAATGATCGGGCGAGGAAGCGAGCGCCCGCCAGAAGTTAGGAACAAAATCGATTCCCTTGGTTTTCTTGATATCGTCGAAAATCTGCCGGACCTTGCCGCTGGCACCTTGTTCATCGGCGAGACGCACGGTGGCGGAACGTTGTGATGAGGCTCGCGTTTTGGACATAGATCCCTCTCTTGATTGTTTTTCTTCTTATCCCTTCTCCTCTGTACTCAGGGGAGAGAGTTAGGGTGAGGGGCTGAACCGCAAATGGATCATCCACTCTGCTTCAACCCCTCTCCCCGGAGTACCGGGGCGAGGGAGTAGTCTTATTGCTGCGCAATTTGTTCGCTATTCTCGCGTCTGTTCAAAATAGAACACGCCGCGCTTATTCGCCACGATCACATCCAACAGGCCGTCGCCGTTCATGTCGTGCACCTCGAACTGCGTGCCGACGCCGCTGTTGTCGTCGAACTTATGCCGCGTCCACTTCGGTTTGCCCGCTTCGCGCGAAAGTTCATACCAGGCAATCACCGGCGGATCGTCTTCGCCCGGATCGCGGCCGTTGTGAGCATAGAACCGTTTGCCGGTGACCAGATCGGGCAATCCATCGCCGTTGATGTCGGCGAGGATCAGGGCATGCGTCTGCGCGATCGTCTTGTCGATCTCATGCTGCACGAATTCGCCCTCTTTGTTTTCGTACCACCACAGGCCAAAGCTGTGCGCACTCGAACCGACAATGTCCTGATCGCCGTCGCCATCGAAATCGTAGGCATACATTTGCGCTTGAGCCGGTCCGAGTTTTGCCGGCTTCATTTCCCAAGGATCTTTCGCGGCAACCGCTGCATCGACAGGTTGCGCGAACCAACCATGCGGCGTGAACAGATCGAGCTTGCCGTCGCGATTCACATCGCCGATGCCCAGGCCGTGATAAAACTTCTGAATGTTCGGATTCGGTTCGGCCGCGATCAATTGAATCTTCCAATCGAGATTCGCCTGCTTGCTCGGCCGCGCGAGTGCGAGGCGGCCTGAGGCTTCTCCAAAGATCAGCTCGCGCTGACCATCGCCGTCGACATCGGTGTATTGTGGGCTCTCGTTGTTCGTCTGCGGCACGCAGCGCCGCTTTTCCCAAGGTTTTTCATCGTTGCCAGGATTCTCGAACCACCAGGTCGGAGCGCCGGGAAAATCGACGACCAGCAGATCCATGCGGCCATCGCCGTTGAAGTCCTCGGCCCAATTGCAGAACGTATCGCCGTACGTCTTGATGTTGAATTCCTTGGGTTCCTTGGTGATCGCGTGCATCTTCCAGTCGGGTGACTCGTACCAAACACTCCCCGCCGCAATATCCAGCTTGCCGTCGTTGTTGAAATCGCCCATCGCGACTCCTTCGCTGCGGAACCGCTGATCGAGCGTCGTCTTCTTAAACACAATCTTGCCGGCCGATTTGCCATCAGCATTCGGCTTCGACGCGGGATAGCCCACGCTCGGCTTGCTGCTCGTGGGAATGCTCACTTGCAGATTCTTATAGCGCACTTCCGTCGCGCCGCCGGAATGAAGCTGCAGTGCGAACACGCCCTGCCGCGCACCTTGCGGATCGTCGAGGTCGACGCACTTCTGGCCGTTTATCCAAGTTTGCACGCGGCTGCCGACGGCGAGGATGTCGTACTTATTCCACTCGCCAAGCTTGACATGTTGTTCACCGCTTTCCTTCCACAGCAGTGCTCGTCCGTGCTCTTCGTACAGCTTGCCCCACCAACCCGCGCCGACGTCGGCCTGGTAGCCCTTTACTTCGTCGTGCTCGATCGGAATGCTGCGGATTTGGATGCCGCTGTTTCCTTCGTTCTTGACGAGCTTCACGTTGACGGAGAAATGAAAATCAGCGAGCGAGTACTGGCTCGTGAGCCAATAATTCCGCTTGAGTCCCGCCGTCCGGCCGACGATTTCGCCGTCCTCGACGCTCCATAAGCTCATGTCGCCGCTCATCCAACCGGTGAGGTCCTTGCCGTTGAAGATCGAACCCACGGTATCGTTGTTGGCAAGTTGCGGCACTTGTCCCGCGCTGGCGAGATACGCCTGCAGCGAACGAACTTCGTGCTGCGACAACGGGCGGAGCAGATCATCGGGCATCATCGACTTGTCGCCCAGTTTGCGCTCGTCGATTTCGGATTTGGCGACCGTTAAGAGTTCCGTTGGCAATTGAACCGCGACCGTGGCATCGGTTTCTTCTTTCAAAATGCCCGTGACAACGCGGCCATTCGCCAACAACAAAACAGTGGGCTGATATTCCTTCGCCATCACCGCGCTTGGGTCAATGACGTTGCTCAGCAGATAGTCCAGATTCGCCCGATTCGAGCCGGTTAGGTCGGGACCAACCTTGCCACCCGTGCCAAACAACGTGTGGCATTGCTGACAAGTGCGAGCAAACACTGCGCGGCCAAGTTGCACGTCGTGCGCAACCGTCGGTGGTGATGTCAGCAGACTCTTGTACTGCGTAATGAGCTGCAGCTTGTCAGCCGCCGATTCGCGCGTTGTGCCCCAGACCTTTTCGAGCTGGGCTTGGAGGCCTTTGTCCTTCAGGTTCTTCAAATTTACTACCAGGTCGGCGGTCAGATGATTCGCAGGCAATCGTTTAGCTTCAATCGCCGCGAGTAGTTCTTTGGCATAGCTCGCCCGGCTGCAGAGCGTCGCGAGAATGTCTCGCCGTTCGTCCGGTGAGAACTTATCGTATACCGCGAGCAACCGAGCCGGCGTTTTTGGATCATCAAGCGAAGCCAGCGCGCGAATGGAATCGGCGCGCAGGTCTTTCGAGTTCAGCAGGGCAACGAGGGTCTCGCCCAGTTCGGGCCGAGCTGCATGTACGAGGGCGGTCAGAACTTCTCGTTTCAGTGAGATCGGTGCATTGCTCTCAACAAGCCGCTGGCTCAATGTTATCGCGGCAGCTTCGTCGCCTGCGACTGCTTCTACCGCGAGCAAGTTCCAAGGAATGTGAGGATTGTTGCCTTCGCGATTCTGTTCCAGTTCTTTCTTGGCGGCGGTCCATTGCTCCGGCAGTTTGACGTTCTTCCGTCCTTGCAAAGAACTCCGAATCGCCCGCAAGAAGGTGAGCGAGGTTGAATCATCCTTCGCTTCCGCCAGGCCAGAGATGAGCAGCGCCAACGATTCCTCAGGCTTGGCGCTGCCGATTTTGCGGATCGTGAATTCCTTGATCTGCGGGAAACGATCGCCGACGGACAGAGCCAGCGCGAGAGCCCGCTTTGGATCGACATCCGTGAGCGGTTCGAGCGCGTACCAGTACATGAGCGGCAGGTTGTGATCTTTGGCATCGGCGGCGTGAGAGAGTAGAAACTGTAAAATAGACCAGCGTTGGTCGGTGGGCAGCTTCTGCAACATTGCAGCGATCGCAAGCCTGATCTCAAGGGTGGAATCATCCACCGCGACGCGCGCCAGGGCTGCAAGTTCGCTCTCGTCGAGTGCAGATCGTGATTCGAGTCGCTGCCGAATGAGCCAGGCCCTTGCGCTGGCAGACTTCACTACGCCGTGTTGCAGCAACGGACCCAACCGAGGAAGGACATCATCTAACGGTCGGGTCACTTGCAATGCCCATAGGGCGCGAAGCGCCCCAGGCTCGTTTTCCGGTTTGTCGATCAACTCGCCGATGCGCTTGTCTACGACCTCCCAGTTGAGTTTCTTGTTTGCCGCCCGCTCCTGCAAAACCCGCTGCGCATGCCGTTGATACCAATGATTCGGATTCTTCAAATGCTCCACTAACTCCTCATCCGAGCACTTCTGCAAATCCACCTTCACCGGCTTCGCATCCCCATACACGATCCGATAAATCCGGCCGTTCGTCCGGTCGTGGCCGTCGACGTTTTTGTGGTGGCACTGGTTGCGGTCGTACCAGTCGATGACCCAGACCTGGCCGTCGGGGCCGTAGGTCATGTAGAGCATTTGCGACCATTGATCGCGGGTGAAGAGAAAGTCGGGATGGAACGTGCCGGTGTAACCGCTCCCCTTCGGCGTCAGCGTGTCGATGTTCATCCGATTGCCGTGGATGTTGTTCATGAACAGCTTGCCATGGTACTCCTTCGGCCAGGCTCCGCCGAGGTAGACCATCGCACCGGCATGTGCGTGTCCGCCGCCCAGTTCGTCGCTTTGGCGGCGGTTGTCGTTGTTCCACTGATTGCCGACGTAGTGCCGATGCTCGGCGATCGTCTTGATGTCGTCGTAGGTGTGCGGATTGAAATGCTGGCCGGCCTGCCGCTGATAACGAGCGCCGGGAATGATGTGGTAGAGATGCGGAATGACGCAGGCCGTAACGAAAGCTTGTCCCCGCTCGTCGAAATCGAGTCCCCACGGATTGCTCGTGCCGTGGGCGAAGACTTCGAACTCATGACGCGTGGGATGATACCGCCACACGCCCGCGTTGAGCTTGGTGCGTTTATCGGCTGGCGTGCCGGGTTTGCCGACTTCGCTTTTGGTGAACACACCGTGACAGCCATACAGCCAACCGTCGGGGCCCCAGATGAAGCTGTTGAGCGTTTCGTGCGTATCTTCCTGGCCCCAACCGTCGAGCAGGATGATTGGCTCACTGTCGGGGACGTCGTCGCCGTTCTTGTCGGGGATAAACATCAAATAGGGAGCCGCCCCAACCCAGACACCGCCGAAACCGACTTCGATGCCGCTGATGAGATTCAGCTTCTCGGCGAAGACGGTTCGCTGATCGAGCGAGCCGTTCAAGTCGGTGTCTTCGAAGATCAGAATGCGATCGCGACCTTTGCCTTCCGGCGCGCGGACCGGGTATTCATAGGCTTCGGCAATCCACACGCGGCCGCGGTCGTCGATGGCCATCGCAATGGGCTGATTTACGTCTGGCTCAGCAGCGCCGACTTGCACTTTGAAACCGGGCGGGACGATCATTTGCTTCACTGCTTCTTCAGCAGTGAGTCCCGCATGGGGATAGAGTTGCTCCAGCGCCGGAGCATTCACGAGCGGCGCGTTGGGTGCCGGCGCTGCTTCGCGGAACCTGGGTTTCTCTTTGTGAAAGCGAAAGTCGTCGAAGTTGATATGTCCCCACCCGCCGGTGTGATCGTCAACGAGACGGATGAAAATCGCCTTACCGAGATGCGGCTTGAGATCGACGATGACTGGCCGCAGCGATTCGGTGTCGACGCCATGCGCTGTGTGGATGATCTTTTCTTTCGACTCCTTACCCGCGGGATCGGCGGCGAGGACGAGTTCGACCCTCGTTTCCTTATGGCGTCCGCCAGCAATCAAATAACTCGCAAATGGCTGGGTTACTTTGAAAGGCGCGGATGTGAGTGTTCCCTTCGGCTTATCCAGCAACTTTTCAAACGTGCCGATCCAATACTGGCCGGTGTGATCCGCTTTTTTACCTTCGCCAAACGGCCGCTTGGGATCGATTTCCCCTTTGATTGGCTGCCCTTCAAATGCCTGGCCGGTGGCAGTCCAACCCTTCAGCGTGCCATCTTCAAAGTCGAGGTTCAGTGGCTGGCCGTCTTCGCCCTTGGCAAGTTCGCCGGGGTTATTCAGCGGCTCGTTGAACGGATTGGTCTTTGACTGGGCATGCGCCGCTGGGGCCAACGCCAACAAACTGGCAGTCGCGACGAACAGACAAATGTAAACCGTGTGACGCATGACCAGCGGCTCGCAAGAGAGAGAGGTCTTTTGACCGGGATTTGTAAGCCCATTGTGAGTACCCACAGGCTGAAGTCAATTCAGCTGTACCCATCAACCCAGAGTTAGGCTTGGTTCGTCAACCTGCAGCGCTCGCTTACGCGTCGGGCTAGTTGCTCGTTGCCCTGCGACGAGGAAGTGCAGGCAGATCTTCCAGCGGCGGGAACCTCGCCCGCCCAGCCCTCCCCAAAAAACGGGCTGTCGCGAATAGTTCCGTATCGAGAATGCCTTGAATCGCTCGCGCGGTTTGCTATCGTACACCTTCGCTCGTACGTTCCCCGGCAGATGATCTCGCGCGTCCTGGAGTGCAACAGGCACGTCAGCGGGTGGGCCTTGGCGGCTCCAGTCACCGGTTGTCTTTGAGATTGCACTTCCATGTCGACCTCTCTCGCTTCGCCGCAACTTTCCGCCTGGCCCAGCGCATCACGCATCCCGTTGCCGTTGCAACAGGAACGGATACTATCGACCCTCCTGCTATTGCTGATCGGCGGCGGCGCGGCCGCGTTCACCGTGCTGGTCGATCTCAAGCCGCCGGGCATGCGCATCCCGGGTCACGCCATTCTGCGCACCGTGTTGCCGTTTCTGCTGGGGCTGGCGATGGTACCTCGCGGCGGTTCCGGCAGCATCATGAGTCTTGGTGCGGGCGCGACGGCCAGTGTGCTCGCGCTATTCGATCAGAGGAATGGCCTGGGCAGCATGACTAGCTTGTTGCTGTTGGGGCCAGCGTTGGATGTTGCCGTGACACACGCTCGCGCGAATTGGTTGCTCTATCTCCGTTTCGCTGCTGCTGGCTTGGTCGTCAATCTGCTCGCCTTTGCCTTGAAAATGACGGCTAAGTCATTTGGCGTGAATCTCGGCGGCGGCCGCGAACTAACTTCGTGGCTCTCGATCGCCGCGCTCAGTTATCCGCTCTGCGGATTGATGGCGGGGCTGATCAGTGGGCTGGTTTGGTTTCACTGGTCACCGCGGGGCAAGGATTCAGGAGTGAGCCAATCAACGAGTGAGTTGGCCTCGTGATTTATCTTGGCATCGATGACACCGACACCTTGGAGACGCCGGGCACGAACAGCCTGGCGCGCGAAATCGTTGAGCGCCTTGCGGGCCAGCTCCGCTGCGTATCAATCGTGCGGCATCAGTTGTTCTTTGATCCGCGCGTACCGTACACCAGCAAGAACGGCTCGGCCTCGATCCGTTTCGAACGGCTGGAGCCGCTACCACTATCGCAGGTCATCACCGCAGTCCGTCACATCATGCAGGAGTGGTTTGTCGAAGGCAGCGACCCGGGCCTGGTCGCCTGCGAACAGGTTCCGCCCGCAGTGACGGCCTATGCTCTACGCTGCAAGAGCGAACTGGTCGAGCAGCGGGAATCGCGTGCTTTGGCGGCCGCGCACGGTATTCACCTGGAAGGCTTGGGGGGAACTGAAGGTGGTGTCATCGGCGCTTTGGCCGCCGTGGGGCTGATCGTCACTGAGAACGACGGCCGCGTTGTCCGGTGGCAGGCCTGGCCCGATGATCTGTCGGGACCGACTCCCGTAGAAGTCTTAACCAAGCGGCGCGTGTTGGTGCGCCGCATTGACGATCGCACGACGATATCTGCCGGGCACGTCGACGTCGGCAAGAAGCTGCGGCCCAATTTGGTCGAGCGCCGCTGCGTACTTTGGGTAGAGCCGGCGCGTGAGGGCGGAACCTGCGACTGGACTGCGCTGAAAATGCTATAGAGGGCAGCGATTCTAGCCTGCGTTGCACACACTGCGGCCGTTTCGACTTCAGACGTATCCTGATTACTATGGAACCGATCACTCCATTCCTCGCTGTTGAGCGCTATCGTGCGTAACGTTGCTCACCCATCTCTGCTGTTGATTCTGATGTGCTGGGCGTCGGCTGTGGCTGCACAACCGGCCGCTGCGCAACCGTTGATCGCTGGCCAGTCCTATTTTGGCGTCGACCAGCACATCGAATATATCGCGGGCGATTTGCCGTTCATTTTGTCGGCGCCACACGGCGGCCGCGAAAAGCCTGCGGGCATTCCTGATCGCGATGCGGGGACTTTCGCCTTTGACGTTGGCACTCAGGAATTGGCCCGCGCGATCGCGAAAGAGATGCATGCGCAGACCGGCCATTGGCCCCATATCATTATTTGTCGCATCTCGCGGCGGAAGATCGATTGCAATCGTGAAATCGTCGAAGCCTGTGCTGGCAACAAAGAGGCCGAAGCCATCTGGCACGATTGGCATCGCTTCATCGGCGCGGCGCGCGAGCAAGTGATGCGCGACTTCGGCCGCGGCCTGTATGTCGATCTGCACGGACATGGTCACAAGGTCAGTCAACTCGAAATGGGCTACTTGCATTCGGCCGAAGAGTACGATGTGACCGACCAAGGCCTCAATGGTTCGCAGTACCTGGCCGCCAGTAGTTTACAGGGATTGATCGCGCTGAATCGTCGTCCGTATGCGGAACTGGTTCGAGGCGATTATGCGCTCGGCACGTTGCTCGCGGAGCGTGGCTTTCCGGCGACGCCGAGCAAGCAACGGCCAAAGCCGACCGTGCCGTATTTTCGCGGCGGTTACAATACGGTCCGCTACGGCCGCGAGGGCGGCATGATCGCCGGTTTGCAGATTGAAACGAATAGCAAGGGCGTGCGCGACAATGACGTTAGCCGCGCGCAGTTTGCCAAGGCGCTCACGGAGTCGCTGCAGATTTTCTTTGAAGCGCAATTGGGCGTGAAGTTGAGGGCGAAGGAAGAAGCTGTTTCGCCGCAGGTGCAGCCGAGTCATGCAGTGACAATGTGCGTGCCCCAGCGCTGCTGTCGGCGAGGCTTTCGGTGCCGATCGCGCTGCCGATGAAATGCTGCGGGGCAGGCCCCTCATCCCGGCCCTCTCCTCTGATTACAGAGGAGAGGAAGGTCGGCGAAAACTAAGTCAGCAGCCGATAGTACTTCTCGGCATTCGCACTGAAGAGCTTCTTTTGCTCTTCGGCCGGGCGGTTGGCGACGATTTGGCGCAGGGCATTCGTCCATTCTTTCAATGGCGCGCCGAGCAAGCAGACAGGCCAATCGCTGCCGAAGATTACGCGGTCCGGCCCGAAGCTATCGAGACAGTGATTGACGATCGGCGCGAGATCGTCGGCAGACCACTCTTTCGTCACGCGCGCGATAATCCCGCTGATTTTGCAGAGCGTGTTTTTCTTCGCAGCGATTTCGGCGATCGACTTCTTCCATTCTTCCACGGTGTGATCCGGCTTCTGATCGCCGCGGCGGGCGGCGGTCAGCCAGGCCTTGGGATCGGCATTGCCGCAGTGGTCGAGAATCAATCGCGTGTCGGGACATTTGTCGGCGAGTTTCCAGGCATCCGCCAGGTCGGTGGGCCGCAAGCACAAATCAAAGCTCAGCCCCTGTTCACCGAGCAGTTGCACGCTCTTCACGTAGGCAGCGCCCAAGCACGTTCCCGCGGGAGTGCTATCGCCATGCAGCACCTGCCGCACACCTTTGATCTGCGGAGAGTTTTTGAACTGCGCGATGTATTTGCTGAACGCGGCTGCATCGCCCGGTCGGCCGGAGACGACGGCGCCAATGGTCGGCGCTGTGCCCGACTTGCAAATTGCGATCAAGTGTTCGGCCTCGGCGGTTTGCTGCTCTGGCGCGACGTCGACTTCCATGTAAACCGAGCGCTCGATGCCAGTGCCGGCGATCGCGGCCCGATAGTCATCCATCACGTAACTGCGGGCCAGCACGCCATCCTTTGGCAGCCAGGGCAATTTGAACTTGGTGATATCCCATAAATGTTGATGCGTGTCGATCAGCGGAAGCATGGATTTTTCCTCACGGGCTACGGCCAGTTGTTCGGCAGCGATCATTGCCGCTGCAGCGCCGCCCACCACAAAATCGCGTCGAGAGAGAGGCATGAGAGAACTCGTTGAAAGGACGGAGAGTGAAACTTTGCCGCCTTAGTGTACCGGCGCGATTGCGCTCGATGTAGAGCCACATTTTCGGGGCGGGCACACGCGCTTGCCAGCGACACTTTGGCCGAAATGCGCTTCAGTCGAGCCGGGGGGTGCTGAACGGTTCCGGTCGTACGACTTATGCGCCCGGTGTTTTTTCCGCAGCTGTGATACAGGCGTTGTAACTAGTGCGCGAGGCCCTGCCGTGGCCGATAACTCAGGAGCAACCGTTTCGTTGGGCAGTAGCAGAGCAACCGATGTTAACGATATCACCACACCCGCTTGTATCCGAACGTCGTCCTTTGCCGTACGCGCCCGGCGCGTGGCAGGCGGCCCGCAGAACCTGTCAAACTTTGACGCTTTTAAGCATTCTGCTGGTTGCCATCACGGGCTGCCGAACCGGCCCGCTCGAGTATGTGAAGAATGGCTTTAAAGTGGGTCCCAAGTATGAAACGCCCGCAGCGCCCGTCGAATCGATCTGGATCGATGACAGCAACGAGGCGCTGAAGACGAAAGGGCTGCTCACTCAACACGAGCCTTATTGGAACTGGTGGGAGATCTTTAACGACGACTATCTGGATATGTTGGTGCGCGACGCGCACCTGCAGAACCTGACCCTGCGCGAAGCCGGGTTTCGCATTCAAGAAGCTCGCGCTCGCCGGGCAGTGGCTCATGGGGAATTGTTTCCACAATCGCAAACGCTATTCGGCTCATATCGCCGGCAACAAATTACTCGCGAAACCGGCATCACCGCAGGTGGTGGCGGCGGCATCCCCGGTACGAAGCGAGCTTTCGACGTCTGGACGACCGGCGGACAGTTCGCCTGGGAACTCGACTTCTGGGGCCGTTTCCGCCGGGCAGTGATTGCGTCCGATGCCGAACTCGATGCGTCGATCGAAGGGTATGACGATGTGCTGGTGATTCTGTGCGCCGACGTCGCCCAGGCCTATGTCGACATTCGCGTTGCTCAAGAACGGATTCGCTATGCCGAGGCCAACGTTCGTTCGCAAACCGTGACTTGGCGAAAAGAAGCCGACCGCGAAGAGAAGGGCGCCAGCAGTTCGCTGGACGTCGCCCAGGCACGCACCAACTTGGCGCAAACCGAAGCAGCGGTGCCGCAGCTGAAGACTGATCTCCGCCGAGCTCAGAATCGCTTGTGCATTCTGCTCGGCATTGCCCCTGCCAGCTTGGACCAAATGCTGGGCAACGAGCTCGAGATTCCGAACGCACCAGCGAAAGTTGCACTGGGCGTTCCTGCCGATCTGTTGCGGCGCCGCCCCGACGTGCGCCGCGCCGAACGTCTCGCCGCTGCGCAAAGCGAGCGGATCGGTATCGCCGAAGCAGCGATGTATCCGGCGTTCTCGATCAACGGCTCACTGTTCGTGCAAGCCAATCAGCTGACAAACCTTTTCACACCTTCCGCCACGGCGGGAAATGTGGGGCCGTCGTTTACATGGAACATTCTGAACTACGGCCGCATCTGGAACGCGACCAATGCCGAAGAAGCGTTGTTCCTGCAGTTGGTGACGAACTATCAAAATCAGGTGCTCGTCGCACAGCGTGAAGCCGAAGACGCGATCGCCGGATTCTTGAATGCCCAAGAGCAAGCCAAGCTGTTGCAGGTTGGCGTCGACAACGCGGTACTGGCTCGCGATCTGACGAACCATCGGTATGTCGAAGGGATTGAACGATACGATCGCTTGTTCATCGCCGAGCTGTTTCTCACGCAGCAACAAGATTCGCTCGCGCTGGCCGAAGGGGCCATCGCGACGAATCTGATCGACTTGTATCGCGCTCTCGGCGGCGGTTGGCAGATTCGTCTGAACGGAGAAGGTGGCATTCCAGAAATTCCCGCCGATCACCTGGCACCCAAGCCGAAGAAACGGCCAGCAGCAATTCCGCTGATTCCCGAAGTGCAACAACTGGCGCCGCCGAAAGATGCTGCGAACCCGCCCGGCGGCGCGCTGGCTCCGCCGCCTGGAGCAGCACCTCCTGCAGCGGCGCCGGCGGACGAACCCACTCCGGCTCGGCTCCCAACTCCGCCGAAGCCCGAGCCAGAGGCCGAGAAAAAGTAACACGGACCGTCGCCCTTTCCCCCAGGATCCTTCCGATGATCATTGTTCCTCGCTGGTCAATCGGCGGCAGTTTGCTGCTGCTCGGTCTGATCGTCGGACTGCCCGTGGCACGCTGCGGCGAACCGACGCCGGCGCCAAATTGCAGTTGCTTGCCGTTGCATTGGTGCGTTAAAGCCCCGTACACGTGCAAGGCAGCCCCGTGCCCGCCGCCGCCTTGCTATGCCAAGAGCTGCGACACCTATTGCCCGAAATCGATCTGCTTGCCGATCGTTTGTCAGCAGTGGTGCAAAGATGGGTACTGCCCGAAGCCGCCCGTCTGGTGCTTTCCGGGCGATCCTTGTCCACCATGTGCACCGAGCAAACACCACGGCAAGAAGTGATTAGCTGCCGCGGTACGTGGAGTAGCCAAACGGGCTGAGGAGCAGGGGCACGTGATAGTGCTCCTGCAGATTGTCGACGATGAACTCAATCGTCACTTGTGGATAAAACGCCGATACGCTCTGTGTTTGAAAATACTCCGCGGTCGCGAACGTCAAGCGATACCTTCCGGCCTGCATCTCGCCTGGAGTGAGCAAATCGGTGATGCGGCCGTCGGAGTTGGTCTCGCCTTCACCCACAAGCTGCCACGCTCCCACCGTGCCTGTCAGTTCGAGTTGTTCCAATGCCACGGTGATTCCCGCCGCCGGTTTGCCGCGGGAAACGTCGAGCACGTGCGTGGTGATCGGGCTTTTCATGGAGTGGCTAATTTCTGCAAACGGAGCAGGGTGATTTTCAGTTGTTCAGCCGCGGCAATCTTCAGTTCCGTCGCGTCATCATTGCCAATTCGCGATTTCAGCAGCGACAACATCTCCGACGCACTCTTGCCGGTGGCACAGACAATAAAGATGTATCCAAACCGCTGTTCGTACCGCTGATTGTAGTCGGCGAGTTCGTGGAGAGTTTGTTCGGCCGCCGCGGCGACACCGGCTTGTTCGTTGTTGGCCCAGTGCGAAGTGTCGGAGTATTTCGCTCGCAAGCTCGCAGGATCGCCGATCTTCGGATGCGCGGCAAAGGCAGCGAGCCATTGATTGCGATCGAGTGACCGCCAGATTTCGGTGGCTGCTTTTGTTAAGTCGTTATCACTGGCAAAGGGTTGGCGCGCGAGCATCTGCTCGATCCACTCCGGCGCTGCACAACACTTCTGCAGGGCATCGCGGGCAACAGAATCGCCGAGTGCGTTGAGAGTGGTGACGATTGTCATGTCTAGCGTCCTTGCCACCACGGCGTTAGGAGCTTTCCGAGCGGCCGATCGAGCAACTGGCCCTCACGAAAGACCTGCTGGCCGCGTACGTAAGTTCGCAGTACTTTGCCCGTCACTTCGCACCCATCATAGGGTGTGACCGGATGCCGATGAAACAACTCACTGGCTTCGATTTGCCACCTTGCGTCTGGATCCCAAACTACTAAGTCGGCATCCATGCCAGCGGCGATTTGACCCTTACGAACCTCAAGGCCGACAAGTTTCGCCGGTTCGTTCGCCAGCCACTTCGTGAGCTGCGCAAGATCCTCGCAGCCGTGCCTCTTCATGAACGTCCACACCGCCGGCAAGGTCAATTGCAACGATGCAATACCGCCCCAGGCCTTCGTGAAGTCGCCGGTATCGAGATGCTTCATCTCGGTCGGACACGGCGAGTGATCGGAGCCGATCGTATCGATCACACCGTCGAGCAAGCCTTGCCACAGCTGAGCCGCGGCGCCTCCCCGAATCGGCGGCGCACATTTAAATCGCGTGTTGCCATCGGCAATCGTCGAGTTCTCGAAGAACAAATAATGTGGGCAGGTCTCGACGGTAATCGGCAACCCTTCTTTTTTTGCTGCCGCCAGCATCGGCAACGCGGTCCCGGTGGCCAAGTGCACGATGTGCACCTGACAGCCCGTTTCGCGGCACAAGTCGATCATCAGCTGAAGCGCATCCAGTTCCCACTTCTCGGGCCGTGAAGCAACGAACTGCGCGAACGAACGAGGATCGGTCACCGTAGGCGCCGGAGAATTCAAGAGCTCCGCATGCACGAGCAAGGGGACCCTTGCCTTCGCCAGGATTGGCATCGCCTGCCGCAAATCTGCTTCGAGCGCATTCGGAAACTCGTCGAGACCCGAATGGCACAAAAAACACTTTACGCCGAGCACTCCGGCCTCGCACAGTGCCTGCAGCTGATCGGCATTGCCTCGCACGAGGCCGCCGTACAGTCCCACATTGACCCACAACTTGCCCTTCGATGCTTCTTGCTTTGCTCTCAAGGCCGCTATCGTCGTCGTCACCGGCAGGCTGTTGAGCGGCATGTCAACGAGCGTCGTCACTCCGCCGGCCGCCGCGGCCTGCGTGGCCGATTCAAATCCTTCCCAATCGCTTCCCGGATCGTTGATGTGGACGTGGGCGTCGATCGCGCCAGGCGCAATCACCAGATCACCAACGTCCTCTACCTCAAATTCTGGTGATCCATCGTCGCTGGCTTTGCCGTAGTCAGTAACCGCAATCACTTCGCCACCGCCGATGCCATTGCCGATCAGAATCTTCGCCGGGCGCACTCCTTCCGGAGTCACGACGCGGCGACTTTGCAGAAAGAACGTTCTAGGATCCGAATAAATCACGCTTAGCCCTTAGCTTCCCCCCCGCCGTACCGTGCCGCTGATCAAACCATGCGGCTCATCAGTCGGGATGAACGTCACATTCGCATTCGACTTGCCGAACGGCTGAAAGTTGAACGGCAAGTGATGCTGATTCGGCATCGTGATGGTGATTTCGTCGATCAGCGCGCAGGCAGCAAACGCGGCTTCGGCCATTTCGAAGAGGGTCGCTTGAACCGAGGGACTGAAGTTCACAGCGAAAACCTTCAAGATCGCCGCGCGAATGGTTTGCCGCGCAGCAGACCACTCAGCCCGCAGTTCGGAACATGGCCAACTGGCTTCGATCGTCGTCGCAAAGATGCGATCGTCGGTTTCTTTGAGCGTCGTGAATTGATCGCGATGAAAGTTCGAGAAACCAGAGCCGGTGGTCTTGAGCACCTGCAGATCGGTGAGACCCGAAGTCATATTCGTCGTTGCTCGAGTCGCTACGATCTCGCAGGTGTAACGTTCACTGGTCGCGACAAAGCTATGCGGATGTGCTTCGCCGGCGATTTCAATGCGTTGCCAAGGCTTTTCCTCGAGCGTCACCCGCGCGGTGTGCACGTGCGGATACGTGTCGAGAAAATGCTGCGTCAGTCGCAAGCCGAACGCTTCGATCGACGGCACGCCGTGCTCATTAGCGAGCACGTAAACGGTGTTCTTCATCGTGTCGGTGGCGACGACCAGATGATTATCGGCTGACGTGAACGCCGCGGCGAAATCGCCGTCGAGCGAGATCGCGGTGGTCACTTCCAGGAACTCATGACGAGCGCCGGCGCGTTGGATGTGCGACAGTCGCACACGCGACTTGCCATAACTTTGGCTGTGCAGATGGGCAGTCAAGGAATTTCCTCAAGCGAGAGACAACTGGGCGAGCGTACGGGCCAGTACTTCGATGCCGCCGCGAATGGCTTCAGGCGAAGCATATTCGTCGGGCCGATGACTCACGCCATCGCGGCAGGGAATAAAAATCATCGACGTCGGCGCGATCAGCGCCATAAATAAGGAATCGTGATACGCCCGGCTGATCATCGGCAGCGCTGGCAAGTTGGATTCTTTTGCTGCGGTCGTGATCGCCGCGATGACTTGTTCATCGCACTTTGCCGACGGATCGGCGTTGATCATTTCGAGTTGCATTCTTATTCCGCGATTCTCAGCAACTTCCGCGGCATATCTCTTGATGACTTGCAAGACGAGGTCGCGGCGTTCCAAATCGATATCGCGCACATCGACCGTCATTTCGGCCCGGCTGGGAATACTGTTGATCGCATGCGGGTGAACGTCCAAGATGCCAACCGTCGCCACTGTGTCGACTCCGCCGAGCTCCAATGCCGCCTGCTCCGCAGCGACGGTCAACTCTGCCGCGGGCAACAGTGCATCCTTTCGTTCGTGCATCAGCACCGCACCGGCATGGCCACCTTCGCCGTGAAACGTGACGCGAAACGCCGCGGGCGCCGCAATCGCCGTCACCACACCGATGGGCAGGTTCTGCTTTTCCAGCATCGGGCCTTGTTCGATGTGGAGTTCGACAAATGCGGAATAGGTGCCGCGTTGCAAACGCACGCTGGCGAGCGATTCACTGCAGCCCGCTTTGGTTCGCGTCGTTTCAAACGTCTCGCCGTTTTCATCACGCAATTCGGCAGCGGCTCCCGGAGAAAGCCTGCCACTCATAATTCGACTACCGAGGCAACCAATGCCATAGCGCGTCGGCTCCTCCGCATTGAACATGATCACCTCAATCGACCGTCGCGGCTGAAAGCCCGCTGCTTTCAAAGCAATGATCGCTTCAATGGCCCCGATCACACCGACCGTGCCGTCGTATCTCCCGCTGTGGGGAATGGCATCGCAGTGTGAACCGGTAGCGACTGCGGGCAATTGCGGTTCACTGCCGATCCAGCGGCCGAAGAGGTTGCCGGCGCCATCCCTACGAAACATCAGGCCGGCATCTTCCATCAATTGTTTGATGTACGCGCGACCTTGCATATCGGTCGGTGTGAAGAGAATTCGCGTCACCGCCGGCGCGGGAGCGTCCGAAAACGCAGCGAGTTCGTCTAGCTGGCGGCAGACGCGCTCGCTCGAAACCAATAGCGAAAGTGTCATCCTCGCAGCTCCAAGCCATCGCGGTGAATGTCTTTGTAATAAATGTATCGCGCCGGCTGCTTCCCCATCGCCACAAACCACTGCGGGCAATACGAAGCCATCCAGATGATGTCGCCGGCCGCCACCGGCATGTAATCATCCCCCAGCCGATACACGCCCGAACCCTGCAGCATCTGCAGGCCATGTTCCATCACATGAATCTCAACAAACGGCAACGTCGCGCCCGGTTGATACGTGAAAATGTTCACGGCCAGGTCGAACGCGGGCTCGATTGGCAGCAGCGTTTTCAACCGCGCATCAGGATCGCCGAGAAATGCCTTGGCTTCGATGTCGTCTTCATGGCCGATGACGAGCGGCGGTGGTTTCACGCCGTCGAGCGGGAGGTATTTCTTTTCGAAGACGATCAGCTTCGAGGCTTCCTTCGTAGTGATCGAGTGCGCAGCGCCGGCAGGAAAAAACGCGAACGAACCGGGCTTCAGCGAGGACGTCTTTCCGCTTTGATCGAGCGTGAGATTCCCTTCGAGCACAAAGATCAGTCGCTCGACCGTCGCAGCAGGAGGCGTGCTCTTGCCGCCGGGCGAGAGGACGGCGGTGTACTGCTGAAAACGCGCGCCCATCTCAGGTGTGATGTGAAAATACGCCGTGGCGTTTTCCCAACCGATGAGCGGTAACGGCACGTGCGTATCGGGCGTGAGCAATGCGTAGTTGCGAGCGATGCGGGAACGGGTTGTGCCGAAAATGTCCATGCCAATCGCAATCCTATTCCTTAATCGCTTTAACTCGCCAAATATCCAGAAAATGCCACATGATGCTGAGGGCCGCCGTCACATCTTCGAGTGTCACCGATTCAGCAGGATGATGACTCAGACCACCACGGCACCGAATAAATAGCATAGCCGTTGGCCAACGACGAGCCATCACCGCGGCATCGTGGCCGGCTCCACTCGGTAGCTCGATGGGCAGATGATGGGCTTGGGCGATACTTTGCTGCAAAAAATCAGTGGCCTGACGATCCATAGTCACCGCGGTGTGCTCGTGCTCGACGGCGAATTCAAATGCGACACGCCGCCGCACTGCCAACGAGCGACCCAGATGTTGCAGTTCTTCGACTGCCGTCATTCGCACCACATCGTCCGTATGCCGAATATCAAGTCGCAAGCGAGCTTCGCCCGGAATGACATTTCCTGCGCCGGGCGAAACTTCGATCGTCCCCACGGTCGCGATGAGGCCGGGCGTTTGCTGGCCGACCCGTTCGACATGGCTGATCCACTCGGCGGCAGCAGCGAGAGCATCCCGACGGAGCGCCATCGGTACGGTCCCCGCATGGCCTGCTGATCCCACAACGTGAATCGCCGCCCGCGTTTGTCCAGCGATCGCAGTCACAACACCCAGTGGAACGTTTTTGCTTTCGAGCACCGGGCCTTGTTCGATGTGCGGTTCCAGATAAGCAAAATACTTATCCGGAGAGAGTTCGCTGCTGCAGATTTGAGCCGGATCACAGCCGAACTGTCTCAACGCTTCGGCAACCGAAATTCCATTCCCATCCTTGCGTTGAAGTAATGCTTCGTCGCAATCTCCCACCAGTGCACGCGAACCGATGAACGGGACGCCATAACGGACCCCTTCTTCCTCGCTAAAGCCAACGACTTCAATGTCGAAAGGAAGGCACCATCCGATTTGATTCACTGCTTCCGCCAGTGCCAGGCCGAGCATTACTCCCAAGACGCCATCGTAGCGTCCTGCGTTGGGCACACTATCGAGATGCGAGCCGATCAACAATGTTTTTCCATACGAATGCGGCGTCTGCAGGCGGCCAAAGAGATTTCCTGCTGCATCGACGCGGCAAGTCATCCCCGCTTGTTGCATCCAGCCTCGCAGCGCCGCATGCAGTTCGGCCATCGAGGGTGAACAGAAAGTCCGCGTGATGCGGCCCGGCTCTTCCGTAAACGCAGCGGCCGCGTCGCAGCGAGCGAGAACCTGCTCGGCTAACTCTGCTAGGAGCGGCGGGGACGGTCGAAAGTAGGCAGGTTCTTGGGGTGGGTTAATCACAATTGTCCGAGTATAGTGAAGAGATCGTCAATCGTCGAATAAGTGGTTTGAACGTCTCGGGCGGGACGTTCGCGAGGCCCGCCATGCGTGAGCAGCTCGTTTTGTATGTGAATGGCCGCCGGCTGGAAGTCGCAGGCAGCGACGCTTTTCTTCCTCTCTCAGAATTCCTCCGGACGCGTCTCCGTTTGACCGGCACTAAGGTCGTCTGTGCCGAAGGTGACTGTGGTTCCTGCAGCGTGCTGGTGGGGCGGCTAGCAGACGGGACGCTCGAATATCGCTCGATTGATTCGTGCATTCAGCTGATGTTTCAACTCGACGGCACGCACATCGTTACGGTCGAAGGTTTGCGCCGCGGCGAAGAGCTTTCGCCGGTGCAACGCTCGATGGTCGAACTGCATGGCTCGCAATGTGGTTACTGCACACCCGGATTTGTCGTCGCCATGACGGGATTGCTCGAAAACAAAACACAGCCGACCGAAGACGAATGGCGCTGCGGCCTGACGGGCAATCTGTGCCGTTGCACAGGATATACATCGATCCTTGCCGCTGCGCGACAGGCGACGAGTGCGCCACAGCAAACAATTGCGGAGTTGCATCCGGACCAGGAAATGTGCGAGGAATTTGCCCGACTGGCGAATGAGCCGCTTAACATCCGCAGTTCTGCCCAGACAGTTTGCGGTCCCATCGCCTTGTCTGCAGCGACCGAGTTTCTCGCGACTAATCCCACGGCGAAAATCATCGCGGGCGGCACCGATGTGGGCGTGCAGATCAACAAGCGGATCATCGCGCCGGAAAAGTTTCTCGATCTCAACCGCATTGCTGAGCTAACCGGCATCAGCATCAAAGACGGCCAGATCATTTGCGGTGCTCGCGTGCGTTGGGTCGACGTCGAAGCGATCTGCCAAGCCGAAGTTCCGGAGTTCGCCGAGATCATTTCCATTTTCGGCTCGCCCCAGATCCGCCACGTCGGCACGATTGGCGGCAACATCATCAACGCTTCACCCATCGCCGATTCTTTGCCATTCCTGTTTGTCAGCGATGCGGAGTTGGAAATCGCCGGATCGCAGGGAACGCGCTCGGTCAATATCAACAGCTTTTATCACGGCTATCGCAAGACGGATCTCAGGCCAGGTGAACTGCTGAAGTCCATTCACTTTCCACTGCCAGCTGCGAACCAACAACTGTCGCTCTATAAAGTCTCCCGCCGTCGCGATCTCGACATTTCGACATTCACCGCAGCACTGCTCCTCACCATTCAAAACGAAACGATTCAAGATGCCCGCATCGCCCTGGGCGCTGTGGGGCCAACGGTGCTGCGGGCGCGCAAGACTGAAGCGTTTCTCTGCGGCAAACCGTTCACCGAAAGTGTGATGCAAGCGGCTGGCGAACTCGCGGTGGAAGAAGTGACACCGATCAGCGATGTCCGCGGCAGTGCTGATTTTCGTTGGCAGCTGACGCGGAATGTCTTTTTGAAATTTTTTCATGAGCGACGGAGCGCTGTGGCATGAGCAACGTCGGCAAATCGATTGCGCACGATTCGGCAGTGGGGCACGTTACCGGCACTGCTCCGTTTATTGAAGACTTGCCACTGCCTCACGATACGCTCGTCGTTGGTTTTGTCGGCAGCAAAGTGGCTAGTGGCAAGATTCTGTCTATCGATATAACGGCTGCAGTAAAAGTCCGCGGCGTTGTAGCAATCGTCACCGCTCACGACATTCCTGGCGAAAACTTCTTCGGCCCACACTTTCGTGATGAACCCGTGCTGGCCGAAGGGGAAGTGCTGTATGTCGGTCAGCCGGTAGTCGCAATCGCCGCGGAATCGCAGCAGGCCTTGAACGCGGCGCGCGACAAAGTCGTCATCCAGATCGAACCCACGCCGCCGATCTTGAGCATCGAACGCGCGATCGAGCTCGAACGCTTCATCGGTCCCGGCCGGCGGATTATCCGCGGCGATGCTCAGGGCGAAATTGCCAAAGCGCCGCGAAAGCTCAGTGGCGTGTTGCAGATCGGCGGCCAGGAGCAGTTTTATCTCGAATCGCAAGCCGCGATCGCCTATCCGGGCGAACAGGGGCAGATTGTTGTTCACAGCAGCACACAGAATCCCACCGAGATTCAGCATGTCGTCGCCGAGGCGCTCGGCCTGTCGCAGCATCAGGTCGTTTGTCTCTGCAAACGCATGGGTGGCGGTTTCGGCGGCAAAGAAACGCAAGCGGCGATTCCCGCCGTGCTGGTGGGATTAGTTACGCAAAAAACCGGCCGCACGGCGCGGATCGTCTACAGCAAAGACGAAGACATGTGCTCAACCGGCAAGCGGCACGCTTATCGAGTCGAGTGGGAAGCGGGCTTCGATGAGCAGGGAAAAATCGCCGGCGTGGCGGTGAAATTCTTTTCCAACGGCGGCGCCTCGGCCGATCTTTCGCTCGCAGTGCTGGAGCGGTCGCTGTTGCACTTCGACAACGCGTACTACCTGCCACATGTCGAGATGATCGGCAAGGTTTGCTTCACGAACATTCCCTCGAACACGGCCTTCCGCGGTTTCGGTGGACCTCAGGGAATGGTAGCAATCGAAAACATTATTCAAGAAATCGCTCGCGATTTGCAGCTCGATCCCTTTCAAGTGCAGCTGCGAAACTTGTACGGTGTGGGGGAACGCAACGTCACGCCCTACGGTCAGATCGTGCGGAAAAATCATCTGCCGGAGATCATGTCGACGATTGCGGCCAGTTCGCAGTATCACCAGCGACGGCAAGCAATCGAAACTGGCAACCAGAAAGATAAATTGTTTCTGCGCGGCATCGCCGTGACGCCGATGAAGTTCGGCATCTCATTCACGACGAAGTTTCTTAACCAAGGGAATGCGCTCGTCAACATTTACACCGACGGCACGATCCAAGTTTCCACCGGTGCGACCGAAATGGGCCAGGGTGTGAACACGAAGATTCGGCAACTCGTCGCCGATGAGTTTGGCTTGAGCTACGACTGCGTGCTTCTCATGCAGACATCGACGGAGAAGAATCCCAACACTTCGCCGACGGCAGCCTCGGCATCGACCGATCTCAATGGCACAGCTGCCGTGCGGGCTTGCCAAACTTTGAAAGAACGACTCTCCGCACTCGCTGCAAAGAAGCTCGCAGCACCAGAACTTGGTTTGAGTGAATCCGCCGAGTGTGTGTTGTTCGAAAAAGGTTATGTTTTCGATCGGCGGAATCCCACGCAGCGAATTCCTTTCCCGCAACTCTGCCGCGATGCTCGGCTGGAGCGTGTCGATCTCGGCGCCCGCGGTTTTTATGCCACGCCCGGCGTCGATTACAACCGCGAAACGGGCCGCGGCAATCCGTTTCTGTATTACACGCAAGGAGCAGCCGTCGCCGAAGTCGAGATCGACCGCTTCACGGGCACGTTGCGTGTACCGCGCGTCGATTTGCTGATCGACATCGGCCGGTCGATCAACCCAGCCGTCGATCGCGGCCAGGTCATCGGCGGCTTCATTCAAGGGATGGGTTGGGTCACTGCAGAATGCCTCGCCTACAATGACAAAGGCGATCTCTTGTCGCATTCGCCAACGACCTACAAAATTCCCGCGATCACCGATTTGCCGCCAATTTTGAATTGCGAGTTCTTTGATAACGACGACAACGATGAAAATGTCGCTCGCAGCAAAGCCGTGGGTGAACCGCCGCTGATGCTCGCGATCTCGGTTTGGACCGCGGTGAAGAATGCCCTGTCGCAAGTCGTCGCGACCGAAGACTTACGGTTGCCAGCGACGGGTGAAGAAATCCTGCGGCAGTTATCTCAACCAAGTGCGGCGAATGAAAAGTCGAAGCTCTCGACAGCTGCCAAATAGCGACTACCAATACGACGTGTTTCCCGACCAGGGAAAATAGCTGGGACGCTTGCCGCCGAAGCGATACTCCACGCCCATGGCCAGGCTGAAGTTATGCCCGGCATCGAGATGGCCGCCGCCGAACGTGAGATTGTCGATGGCATCGAAGCGAATGGTAAACCACGGCGAGTTGTAGATCTTCAAGCCGATTCCCAAGGGAACGTTGAGCGCGGTGTCATCGATTTGCCGCGCGGGGTTCGCATCGTTCACGTAACGCACATTCTGAAACCCAACACCGGCCAGCAAGTAAGGCCGCCAGCGCGAATCGCCCCAGGGATAATGCAGCAACGCCACATCGACGAAGTACTGACGGGCTGGTTCAACGATTGGCACCCCCGCGCCGGTGAAGGTTTCGACGCGCGAGTAAGCGTAACGAGTTTCCCATCCCCAGAAATGATCAAAGTCGTTGCCGAGCCGTAAGCCCACAATCGGCGCACTATCGGCTTCGACATGGTTCGCCACCAGTTCGTCGGCGAGCATGCCGCCGACAAACACGCCGACGTACCAAGGCCGATTCAGCCAACTGGTGCCCGTGAGTGGATCGCCCCAGCCGGTGTGCCGCGCGACATCGTTGGGATCGTCGTGCGAAAACCAAGGCTCGCGCGGCGGATGTGCAGAGTGGCCATAGCGCCCACCGTAATGTTGCATTGCCGGAGCATCGGCTGGCCAACCGTGGTGAGGATCGCCTTCGAGGTATTGTGCTTGTGGCGGAGCGAGAACGGAGGACGATTGCGGCTGCGGCGGCAACTCAGAATCGGCAGGCGAATGACGCAATGCTTCGGGCAGCGCTTCGGTCGCTTGCGCTGGCTGCACGAGCCGATCTGACTTGGCAAGCGGGATCGTGACCGCTGCACTGGAACGCAGCGGATTCACCGGTTCGACTCCCGCAACGCGGCGCGCCGGCGTTTGTGCCATTAACTGGTTCACAAGCAGCGCGCAGCAGCTTGCAACCGCTAACGCGGCGGCGAATTTCGTCGGCAAATTCGGCTGCTGCATAAATGAACCAGTGACAGATTTTCTGCGCGGCGGGATTCTGCTGATCCGCACGCTTTACGTCAAGAGAGACTTGCGCTGCTAGCGGTGGGGCGGGGCGAATGTACTCAGGAGGCCACCGCGGCCCGCAGTTAAAGCTGGGCATCGCGAGTGCCGCTCGACACAACCTGCGAATGCTAAAACGACCAGAGGAGCAGCGTTGAGTAATCCAGATCGTTCGGCTTCGCCCCCTGCGGCGTGCTGTCGTAGCGATCGATGATGCTCAACTTCAGGCTCAATCCCCAAGCCTGCGCCAGCGCGATCTCCCACGAAGCCTGGCTGTTCAAACGAAAGTCGCTGAACTCGGTCACATCAGGAAAATAGTCGGCTTTGAAGCTGATCGAGTGCGTGGCATTGAACTTGTGCTTGAACTCGCCGCCGAACAGCAATTCGGGATGCACCGTGTTATCGGGACCGCCGATTTCTTGCGAGAACGCGAGACCGGAGCGCGTGATGAGCGTCGTCGAGTCGTTCTGAATCCATTCGTATCCGAAACCGGTGTCGCCCGACACCCGCGCGTCAAAGGCTTTGAATTCGTCGTATTCGATCAGACCGTGAACGAAATAATTCCAGCGCGACCCGGGCATCGGCCATTCGAGTCGACCGTCGAGCAACGCGGTGTTCGCAGTCGTCGCGCCGTTCGCAGATTTTTGAATGGTGGTGAACTGGAGCGATTGCACAAAGGTGTCGGTTTTATGCTTGGCCGTCACACCCAGGCGGACGTTGAACGTCTCGCTGTTGCCGTCGGTGCCGTTCAGGCCGAGTTCAACATTCCCTTCCCAAGGATCCCAAGCTTTTGCATCCCACCAGGCCATGCCGGGCTCTTCGACCAGAATCGGCGCACCTTTTTCTTCGGGCGGAGGTGTGGTGATTGGTTCCGCTGCTGGAGCAGGTGGTGGCTGTGGAGTTGGTGGAATCGCCGGCTGAGAAACGGGTTGTGCCAGCGTAGGCTGAGGCGGCATCACAGGCGGTGTTTGAATCGGCGGATTCAGGGCCGGGCTGTTCGCCGGCGAATTCGCAAGGGGCTGAAATTGAAACGGCGGAGCAGGTGCGCTCGATGGCGCAAAGTTCCCCACGGGCACGTTAGCATCTTCAGGCGGCGGCTGCGGCAACAAAAAGGGGCCGTCGAGATTGATTTCCTGCGGGGCCTGCGCATGTGCAACTGGCAGCAGACCGCAGGTCATTGCCAGCGCGAGCAGGCAGCCAGCGAGCGCGATGCACCCAGCCCTCTTCATGACAGGTTCCAGCGAATGATAAGAACAATTCCGACAAGGAGCGGAGAGTAGCAAAGCGATCGGAATGTTCAAAGTTCAAAGTTCAAAGTTTGAACTTCAGGCGCCGGTCAAACGCTGAATGATGGCAGCGACAGCACCATGCCGCTTGCTGCCGCGGGCACGGATCAACTCGCAATCGGTGAGCGAAGGCCCCAGGGCGCGCTTGGCTGTTCGTGCGATCAACCGCTCGAACAAATCGGGCGCCGCATCGAGACCACGGCCATGCACGAACAGCCGGCTCGGATTAAACAAGTTGATCACCGCCGCAAGCCCCACCGACAAATAATCGAGCCAGGGACTCAGCTCTTTTTCAACGTTCAACTCTCCGGCTCGGATGCGCGGCAACCATTCCTCAAGGCTGGCGTTTTCGCCCGTTCGCAGAGAAATCGCTGCTGCCAGCGCGGAATCGGTGGCTACGGTTTCGAGACAGCCGAAGTTTCCGCAGCCGCATCGCTTGCCGTGCAAATCGACGGTGATGTGCCCCAATTCTCCGGCCAGGCCGTTGCTCCCCTCGACGAACTTTCCAGCCTGCACGACACCCAGTCCAAGACCGTCGGCAATGTCGACCATCGCAAAGTCGTGAACGTCGCGCGCCGCGCCATAGAGTTGCTCTCCCAGACAGAGCGCCTGCATTTCTTGGAGCAACACGACATCGTTCGTCAGGCCGAGCTCTTCCAGTCGTTGGGCGACATCCACTCCCAATTGCTGGCCGTCAGTCTGATGCAAGTTGGGCGAAATCAGTGTGCGCTTGTCTTCGCGGCGAAGCAAACCAGGAATGCTAATGCCCACGCCGAGTACTTCCGTCGGCGAACTTTCCCGCGACCGCTGCAGTTGTTCCACGATCTTGCGTACGAGGTCGCTGTATCGCCGCGGCGTGGCAAACGTGCGCGGCTCGTGTTGCCAAGAACCATCCAGCCCTGCGGTCGTGAGCTCGCATTGCGAAACGCCGATCACCACGCCTTGCACCGAAACCGCCGCCCGCGCGAGGCGCAGCACTTTGCCAGGCCGACCCATGAGCGATTGGCCGGCCGGTGGCTGTTGAAAGGCGCCTTCCTCGACCAACTGTCCTGCCAGTAAATCGACGACGGTGCGCGTGATGGTTGGTCCGCTGATACCCGTGTGCCGCGCGATCTCGGCCCGCGACAAAGGGCCGTGCCGCTGCAATGCAGCGAGCACTTCGCGCGTATTCAACTGCCGGAGCAACGAAGCCTGCGCGCGATTCGGTTTGCCGCCATTGCGGGCAGCGGATTTCGTCGAATTCGAGCCAGGGGGTACCATGAACTGTTTGTAGAGTCCCTTCCGCGGACCGTAAACTGGAGAGTGCGAACTTGGGGAAATAGTTGCTTTGCGATTGGCCTCTCGCTATATTATTTTCAGTCTGAAATAAAGTAAAGAGATTGGCTCCCTCCCCGCCGCAATCCCGCCGAGGTTTTTGAAATGTCTCAGCACTCGTTACTTCGCGCTGTTCTTTGCGGGCTGGCGCTGTTATTTGCCAATGTGCTCGCGGCCGCGGAAATGGAGCCGAAGTTTTCCGCTGCGGCGGTGACTTTCTTTGAGAAGGAAGTCTTTCCGATTCTCAAAGCTAACTGCTTTTCTTGTCACGGCGGCGAACCGAAGGTGCAAGGGGATTTCAAGCTCACTAGCCGCGAGTTGATCTTGAAAGGTGGCGAAAGTGGCGGTCCAGGCGCCACGCCCGGCAAGCCCGAAGCGAGCAGCTTGATCGAAGCGATCAATTATCGCAGCTTGGAAATGCCGCCGAAGGGAAAGTTGCCGCAGTCGCAAATCGACATCCTGACGAAGTGGGTCAAGATCGGCCTGCCTTACTCGGATGAACTGATTGCCAAAACGCTGAAGCGCCATGGTGCGCCGGTGGTCGACGACGAAGCTCGCAACTTCTGGGCATTTCGGCCCGTCGCGCGGCCCGCAGTTCCGGAGGTGAAGAACAAAGCGTGGGTCCGCAACCCCGTCGATGCGTTCATCCTCGCCGGCCTCGAAAGCAAAGGCTTCACCCCTGCACCGCCGGCGGAAAAAGCCACGCTGCTCCGCCGGGCCTATTACGCAGTCACCGGTTTGCCCCCTTCCCCCACCGATGTCGATGCGTTTCTGAAAGACAACTCCGAGGGCGCTTATGAACGCGCCGTCGATCGCTTGCTCGAATCGCGGCAGTACGGCGAGCACTGGGGGCGGCATTGGCTCGACCTGGTTCGCTATGCCGAGACCAACAGCTTTGAGCGTGACAACCCCAAGCCGTTTGTTTGGCGATATCGCGATTATGTCATTCGCTCGTTCAACGAAGACAAACCCTACGATCAATTCATCCGCGAGCAGCTCGCCGGCGATGAACTCGATCAGGTGACGGCCGACTCGCGAATTGCCACCGGTTTTTATCGGCTGGGCCTGTGGGACGACGAACCGGCCGATCGGCTGCTCGCGTATTACGACGGTCTCGACGACATTGTCGCGACGACGAGCCAGACTTTCCTCGGTCTGACAATCAATTGCTGTCGCTGTCACGATCACAAGATCGATCCGATTCCGCAGAAGGATTACTACTCCTTCATGGCCTTCTTTCACGGGGTGAGACACTTCGACAACGGCAATGGTTCGCTGCGGTCAATCGCTTCCGAGGAGGATCAAAAGAAGCATCAAGGCATTGTCGACGAACACAATGCCAAGATTCGCGACTACGACAAGTTGCTCGCCGAAGTAGAAGAAGTCGTAAAGCCGCACCTCAAGGGTGGCGAGCGCGACGACTTCAAGCATGAGAATCGCAAGGTCGAGATTCTGCGAAAATATCAGCCGGAGGTAATCTCCCAGGAAACGTTCGAAAACTACCGCGAACAGTTCCGCGAGCGTGAACGTCTCCGCCGCAACCCGCCGAAGTCAGGCGAGATGGCCTTGGTCGTGACGGAAGACGGCAACCGCGCCAAAGAAACGTTCGTGCTGCTCCGTGGCAATCCGCAGAGCAAAGGTGACAAGGTCGAGCCGGCCTTTCCTTCGGTTCTCTTTCCCGCCGAGATGCCGCCGGTGCCGGCAGCCAAACCCGCCGACAACGGCCGCAGTTCAGGTCGCCGCCGAGTGCTCGCCGATTGGATTGCCAATCCGAACAATCAGCTGACGCATCGCGTGCTAGTCAATCGCATCTGGCAATACAATTTTGGCCGCGGCCTGGTTCGTTCGTCGAGCAACTTTGGCTACATGGGTACGCCGCCGACACATCCGGAACTGCTCGACTACCTGACTAGCGAATTCATCGCTGGCGGCATGAAGCTGAAACCGCTGCATCGCTTGCTGCTCACTTCCAGTACGTTCCGCATGGGGAGCCAGGGAACTGCCGAAGCAAAATTGAAAGATCCTGAAAACGACGCTTATTCACATTTCGATCTGCGACGCCTGACGGCCGAGGAAATTCGCGACTCGGTGCTCGCCGTCAGCGGCAATTTGAATTTGAACAAGAGCGAAGGGCCCAGCATTTATCCGCTGATTCCCAAGGAAGTGCTCGCGGGTCAATCCCAGCCTGGCAAGGGATGGGAAAAGTCGTCGCCTGAAGATGCCGCCGCGCGGAGCGTGTTTGTGCACATCAAACGTTCGCTGGGCCTGCCGATTTTGGTGGCCTTCGACGCGCCCGATCCGGATTCACCGTGCCCAGTGCGTTTTACCACGACTCAGCCCACACAAGCGCTCGGCATGATCAACGGCGAATTCATGAACTCGCAGGCAAAGGTGTTTGCGGAGCAGTTGCAGAAAGCCTCGACCGACTCGCGCGAACAAGTTCGCTTGGCGCTCAACCGCGCGTTGCAGCGGCAGCCGCAGGAAAAGGAAATCGCCCGCGGTCTGCAGTTCCTCAAGGACTCGCAAGCAGCGGACAAGCTGACTGCCGATGTTGCTCTGCAGCGGTTCTGTTTGTTGACGTTGAATTTGAATGAGTTTGTGTTTGTGGATTAACAAGTCTGGTCCCCTCTCCTCTGTACTCAGGGGAGAGGGAGTAAATACAAAGAGGAATTGAAACCATGAAAAACTTCTGTGGCCGCACTCGGCGCGAATTTATCTGGCAAACTGGCGCGGGTTTTACCGGCGTTGCCCTCGCAGGCCTCTTCGGCAATGAATTGATCCCACAAGCCGCAGCTGCCGATGCCAAGCCGGCGTTCGCCAATCCGCTGGCGCCGAAGAAGTCGCACTTTCCGGCAAAGGCCAAGAGCGTGATCTTTCTGTACATGTATGGCGGCCCCAGCCACATGGACACCTTCGATTACAAGCCGGCGATGACAGGCCGAGACAACGAGATCGTCAAGGTCGATACCTTCGGCCGTGGCGGCAAGAAGAAAGAAGGCCGCCTGGTCGAGCCGCGCTGGAAGTTCAAACAATACGGCGAATGCGGCAAGTATGTGAGCGATTTATTTCCGAATCTCGCCCAGCACGTCGACGACATCGCATTCCTGCATTCAATGACGGCCGACTCGCCGATTCACGGCTCGGCGATGATTCAGATGAACACGGGCAAGATCCTCAGTGGTGCGCCGTGCATCGGCTCTTGGGCGAACTACGGTCTCGGCAGCGTGAACGAAAATCTGCCTGGCTTTGTCGTGATGCTCGATCCCCGCGGCGGCCCGATCAGCGGCGCCAAGAACTGGAGCAGCGGCTACATGCCCGCGCAATACGAGGGAACGATGTTTCGTTCGCAAGGGACGCCGATCCTCGATCTCGCCCGACCACAAGGGATGACCGAAGCCGAGCAGCGCCGGCTGCTCGATACGCTGCGCGGTTTCAACGACGATCACTCCGCCGCGCACGAGCAGCACAACGCGCTTGCAGCCCGCATCGCCAGTTATGAGCTCGCTTTCAAGATGCAAACGTCGGCGCCCGAAGCCACCGACCTCAGCAGCGAGCCGGCGAACATTCAGGAGATGTACGGCCTGAACGACAAGAAGACGGCCGTCTTCGGCCGTCAATGCTTGATGGCCCGGCGACTGGTCGAGCGCGGCGTCCGCTTCGTGCAGCTCTATTCCGGCGGCGCCCACAACGACGACAACTGGGATGCCCACGGCGATCTCGCACATAACCACAATCTGCACGCCGGCGAAACCGACAAGCCGATCGCAGCACTGCTGAAAGACCTGAAAGATAAAGGTCTGCTCGAGAGCACGCTCATCGTTTGGGGCGGCGAGTTCGGCCGTCAACCAACGGCGGAATACGCCAACGGCACGGGCCGCGATCACAATGCTTACGGCTTCACCATGTGGATGGCCGGCGGCGGCGTGAAAGGCGGCGTGAGCGTCGGTAAGACGGATGAGATCGGCGCAGCTGCGGTCGAGAAACCTTTCCACGTGAAGCACCTGCACTCAACGATGCTGCACCTGATGGGCCTTGATCCCGATCGGCTGACGTACTTCTACGGTGGGCTGGATCAAAAGCTGGTCGGCGTCGAAGGTGCGGAGCCGATCAAGGAAGTGATGGCGTGAGTGATGGCATCGCTGCTTGTTTTTCAGCTGGCGATATGACATCGAATTCGTGCAGGTTCCAATCGCCAGACCAGGTAACTTCCCAGCCATCCTCACGGACCCGCTTGGCCAATTCTTCTGCCCGGTATTGCCAAAGATCTATGTCGTCGCCGGCCACGCGCAATAGCTCAATTGCAGTTTTGTCCTGCAGACGTTCATTTCGGCTCGAGATCCACCAGCCAAGCGCAAGCCCGCAGACCAAGGTCAGCCAGAAAAGATCGCGTAACGTTAATTTTGCTTGCATATCTTTGATCTTCTCAGGTCAGTAACGCGCCAGCAAAGCTGCCTAGCGCGATGCGGTAGGGGCGTGCAGCAACTGATGGAGATACTCCGGCGCAAAGTCGGCGCCGTTCGGCCACGCAATAGTGTGCCCCTCTAACCGAAACTGACGGAAATAATCTGCATCCTGCAGCGGTTCAAAAATCGGACCGCCGAGCTGTGGCGCCAAATCCACTTCGCCATCGGTTCCATCGTTGAACCACAGGTGCAAGCGATGGCCTGCGAGATATTGAGCGTTGGTGATATGCGTAAACATCATTAGTCCAGTGGCGGAATCGGCTTGAGTGGCAGCTCTTGCCGAGCCAAATCCCAGTTCTCTTGCAACTCATTGATTCGCAAGCCATGCCATTCAAGCACCGATATGAGTGCAGACTTTGGGAATCGGCCTGCGACATCCCCCGAATCGATCTCGACCAATATCTCATGCTCTCCGATGGTCGCATGAAAATGCGGTGGTGCATGATCGCGATAGTACATGCGAATGGAGATTCCCCTGAATCTCGAAATCTCCGGCATCGTTTGCTCGCTAAAACTGGACGCGCTCGACTATTTTAAATCTTAGGCTGAAGCGTGGTGCAGGGCAATTGAAGTCCAAAGTGGGAGAGTTGATGAGTGTGAGACATGGAGATTTAGCGGTATCATCTCTTTCTCCCACTCGCCCCATCTCCCCCTCACCCCCTCTGCCTCATGGAACCGATTTACACAATCGCCGATACCAGCGAAATCATCACTCCTGCGATGGTCATCTATCGCGATCTTGTCGAACAGAACCTGCGCGAGATGATTCGCGTTGCAGGGAACGCGGTGCGACTGCGGCCGCATTGCAAGACGCACAAGATGCCAGAGATCACGAAGCTGCAACTGGCAGCCGGCATTACGAAGCACAAATGCGCGACGCTCGCCGAAGCAGAGATGCTCGCGGAGGCGGGCGCGCGCGATATCGTGCTCGCCTACAACCCGGTCGGTCCCAACATCGGCCGCGTGATCAAGTTCTTGCAGAAGTTTCCGCAGACAAAACTCGCGGTGACAGCCGATCATCCGCAGCCCGTCGCGCAACTCGGCGCGGCGGTCGCTGCGGCGAAACTACAGATTGAAGTTCTTGTCGATATCGACAGCGGTCAGCATCGCACTGGCTTGCCGGCGGGACCGCAGGCATTTGAACTTTACAAAGCGATCGCAAATACCCAAGGCCTGCTGGCGGGCGGTTTGCACTTGTACGACGGGCAGAATCATCAAACCGATGTCGCCGCGCGACGTGAGGCGGTCATGGCTTGCTGGGAACCGGTGAGCAAGTTGCGCGACGAACTCGTGGCGGCGGGCTTGCAAGTGCCGCGGATTCTCTGCGGCGGCACGGGTTCGTTTCCGATCTTTGCTGAGCTCAAAGATCCCGTCGTCGAGCTCAGCCCCGGCACGATCATTTTTCACGATGCCAACTATCGCGAGATGTTCCCCGATCTGCAATTCACGCCCGCTGCGCTCTTACTCACGCGCGTCATCAGCCGGCCCACACCAAATCGTGTGACGACCGATCTTGGCTACAAAGCCGTCGCCTCTGATCCGCCGGCCGGCAAACGGTTGTTCTTTCCCGATCTTCCCGATGCAGTCGCCGTGCTGCAAAACGAAGAGCACCTGGTGCTCGAAACGCCGCGGGCCACCGAGTTTCAGCCGGGTGACGAACTCCTCGCGATTCCGCGGCACGTTTGCCCGACGTCGGCGCTGCACAAATCGGTGTACGTCGTGGCGAACGGCAAGTTGAGCGAGACGTGGGATGTTGTCGGCCGCGATCGGGTATTAACGGTGTAATTCATCAATCATCAATCATCAAATCATCAATAAGAATCCAGACCCGAGTTGTCGATCACGATTGAGACAATAGTGCATCACTTGCTATTTGATAATTCGGTAGAATTTTACTTGACACCCTTCAAGAGTTTTGATTAAGGGCGTCGATTCCCGCGGTGCGTGAATCAGGGCACGTGTTGAAAAATTCGCCGGGCAATTTGCGTATTTCTCGGCAATGGCGCACGTTTTTCTCGCAAATGGGCCGAATTATTCAACAAACAGGATGAAAGACGGCCCCTCAAAAATCGGGCTTAAGGGTGTTGTTGCAGAGCGATCTCAGTTTTTGGGCGATCTCGTCAGGGATGGCGGCGGCCCGCATCGACTGACCTGGTTTGGCCGTGATGCAAGCCAGGCGGAGTGAGCCGCGGGCGACGAGGTCCGTGGCCAGGAAGACGGTGAACGCCAACTGCACGCTGGTGTGGCGAACGCGCTCGACACGGACCAGGATTTCGAGGTCCGCGGCTAGCGGGATGGGTTGCAGCAACTCGCACTCGGCAGACACGCGCGGCCAACCGCGCGACAGGCCGTCGTCGCTGCGCCAGATCATGGGAATCTGCAGTTCGCGGAACAGGGCTTGTTCGGCTTCTTCGAAGTAACGGAGCAACTGCGCGAAGTGCAAACAGCCGGTGAGATCGGTTTCGGAGAAGGCAACGCGGCGGATGTGACGGAAGGGGTTCAATGTTGCCAATGCGGAACTCGGAGTGCGGAATGCGGAGCACAAGGCCTCAATCGAATTACAAATCTCGGGCGAACGCGACCAGATCGGTTCGTTCTCGCCAGCCGCGGTTCAGCCAAAAGGTTTTCCCCGCTTCGTTATCGGCGATCAGAAAAATGGTGCAGCGCTGGATTCCCTCTTGCTGCAGCAAGTTCAGGCAGTGATCGACGATGGCGCGAGCCAGACCGCGGCGGCGGAACTGATCGGCGACGGCCAGATGATACAAGTATCCGCGCCGGCCGTCGTGACAACAGAGTACCGCGCCGGCTAGTACGTCGCCGATCCAAGCCGCCGTGCCGAGGCCCGGATTGCGGCGGAGGATTCGCTCGAACTCGTCCCGCGACTCGTTCACCCGCACGCCCGGCGCACTGTTCCATAAAGCCATCGCTGCCGCGTAATCAGCGGGCTGCAATTCACGAAGTTCAAATTCGAGTGGCGGTTTCAATGGCATGCGATTCGCTTTCAGGGGCTACGGTAGTGATGATGCAAAGTGCGTGTTTCCGCCAGGGAGGACTCAAAACTTGAATAGCAACGGGCTTAGCTCGACTGCTGCGAGTTTGAATCAGCCGCGAAACACCGCCAAAACAAGTCACAACGAAACTTGCTCTTGTAACTTTTTCAATTCTGACACACATTGCTTCTATCGTCATCGGTTCAGTGCGGCGCCCGACTGCGAACTCGCAGGCTGCAGTGAGCGAAGGCGAGACATTTCGAATGCGAATCCACGGCAGTGACTGCAAAAGGATTTGTGATCGCCTGCCGCGATTGAGTTTTGAACCCAGCAGGGAAGCTGACAAAGACCAGCAGTGCGCTGCCTGGTTCGCGCGATTCGTTCGCGCGGCTGCTTCCCCCCAGACTTCATGGAGGAAGCCATGTCTGCGATTCCCGCAATCGTCCTCTTGGCCTTGTGCGCCGCGGTCACCGATGCTGACACCGTGCTGGTGCAGTTTCACTCAACCAAGTGTGGGCCGTGCCGGGCCATGCATCCTGTGTTGCAACAACTGGCCGACTCGGGCTATCCGCTGCAGCAGGTCGATGTCGACCAACAGCCTCAATACGCCGAACAGTTCAAAGTTCGCAGCCTGCCGACGTTTGCCTTGTTCGCTCGCGGCCGCGAGGTGAGCCGGGTGGAAGGTTCGTCGAACTTCAACGAACTGGCGCAGATGTTTCACACAGTTGGCTTTCGCCCGAGCGGTGCGCAGACGGCAGCACAGCCGGTGCAAACAACGGGCTACACACAACATTCCGTTGCGCAGCCCGCTACTGCCCCGCAGGATGTTCAATTCACCAGCACACCAGCGCCGTCCAATCAGGAAGCGCCTGCTGCTCAGCATTCACCGCAGCAACTCGCCGGTTGGGCGACGGTGCGATTGAAAGTCGAAGACGCTCAGTTCACTGATTTCGGCACGGGCACCATTATTGATTGCCACGGCGACGAAGCGCTGGTGCTGACGTGCGGTCACATTTTCCGGCAGTCGAAAGGGAAAGCCAAGATCACCGTCGATCTCTTTGCACCGGGGGCAACCAGGGCGGTCGAAGGTGAGTTGATTCAATATCATGCCGATGAACGTGACATCGCCCTGGTGAGCATTCGTCCCGGCATTGCCATTCAACCCGTTCCTGTCGCGCCGGCTGGCTACAGCGTGCAGCCGCGCGATCGTGTGTTCACCATCGGCTGCGACAAAGGGGCGGCGCCGAGTTTGCGAAACAGCGTGATCACGCCGAACCGTTACATGGGTGCGCCGCGGTTCACGGCGGAAGGTGCTCCCGTCGAAGGGCGCAGCGGTGGCGGTTTGTTCACGGAAAGCGGCTACTTGATCGGCGTGTGCAACAGTGCGAATGCTCGCGAAAATCATGGCTTGTACGCTGCACTCGCGACGGTTCAATGGCAGCTCGATCAGATTGGTCAATCGGCCATTTATCAAGGCAAGTCGGCCCCTGCGAATGTCGCGCAAGCGAGTCTTGAACTGCCGGTTGCTCCGCCTTCGCCGCCCGTTGCGATGCCGCCGGCTGGCCAAGATCAATTTGCTAGTTCAGCTGCTCCGCCGCCAAGCATGCCGAATGCAATGCCACGCGGCTTGTCAGCTGCACCGATTGCCGCTGCAGGTGCTGTGGCCACGGCCGCTGCCGATGACTCTGAAGTGATTGTGATCGTTCGATCGCGCTCGAATCCGACCAAGCAGAGCGAGATCTTCATGCTCGATCGTCCGCCAGCCGAAGTGATTCGCATGCTGCAAGCCGACGCCCGTCCCGCGCCCCGTGGCAGCTCGCAAGACTTGCTCCGCTCTGCGACTCGCTTGGGCCAAGAGATGAATGGGCCGGTCGTGCGCGGTCAATCACAGTAGTAATAACCGGCACAACCGGACGTCGAACCATGGCCTAGACTTTGGGTGGAATATTTCGCAGGGGGCGAAAGACCACCAAAGGGCAGGCCATGATTTCGTATCTGCTATTGATGACGCTGGTGCTCACGGTCAGCATCGGCAATCTCGCGTTAGGCTACGGCCTCGCCGTGCACATGGGTCACGGGCCCACCGCTGGCTGGCGGGCACTGATGTTTTGGCAAAAAGAAGCCAGTGTTGACCATGCAGGACAGGAAGCTGCACCTGCGGCGCATACGGAACATGCCGCGCCGGCGCATCATTGAATCGTCGCAGCCCGCTGTGTTTTGCCTGCGGCGTGAGTTGACGCTGAATGCCATTTCTTGCGAAGCCCAGATGCCAAACGCGTTGGCCCGCTTCTTCCTCGCTTACGCTTCGTTTTTTTCGCGAACCTATTTCCCAGGCCGGCGACTTTCCATTTCGTCGATGTAGCGCCGCAGCCTTTCGAGTTCGTCGACAACGTCTTTGTGCTTGAGCATCAGTTGCACGCGTTGCAGCAGTTCGGTCTTGTTGACCGGTTTGCTGACGAAGTCGTCGGTGCCGGCCTTCACGCCGCGCTCGATGTCGCCCGCTTCGTTCAGCGCGGTAACCATCAAAATCATGATCCGCCTGGTCGCTGGATCGGCCCGCAGTTTCTGGCAAACCTCGAACCCGTTGAGCTTCGGCATCATCACGTCGAGCAGGATCAG
>CAYMWL010000014.1:73095-130136 GCA_964394305.1 uncultured Pirellulaceae bacterium | reverse complement strand
CATCGCCCGTTGGATGCGCGACCTCGTGCCCGATCCGCCGCCGGATGATCTGCAGTTGGGGTTGGCGCGCAAACTCACGATCTGGTCCGCGGCCTGCTCGACGGGTCAAGAGGCGTATTCAATCGCGATGCTGCTGCGTGAGCACTTCCCCGACCTGTGCACGGGCAAAGTGCAGATCATCGGCACCGACATTGCCGATGAAGTGCTGGCCCGAGCACGCGCCGGCGCCTTTACGCAAATTGAAATGAACCGCGGACTGCCAGCAAACCTGCTGGCCCGATACTTCCAGCGCAAGGGCATGCAATGGGAGATCACGCCCAATTTGCGCGACCTGGTGTCGTTCAGCAAACTCAACTTCATTGAACCCTGGCCGCCGCTGCCACAGATTGACGTCGTGTTTCTCCGCAATGTGCTGATCTATTTTTCACCGGCGACGAAGAAACAGATTCTGGAGAAGGTCCGCTCCGTCATGGCGCCGCACTCGGTGCTGTTTCTCGGAGCGGCCGAGACCACGATGAATCTCGACTCGTCGTTCGTCCGCGTACAGGTCGATAACCAGGTCTTTTATCGCTTGAAGCAGGAATGACGCCCATGATCACCAACGAAGTCACCATCGACAGCGACGTTCTCGAGCAAATCGCGCAGGGCGTGTTTCAAACGATGCTGGAGATTGAACTCTTTCCAGGCGACTGGAACGGCAACGTGTCGCTAATGTTCTCGCCCGATCTATCCCGGAACGCCGCCAGCCGAATGCTGAAGCTCGCCACGAACGACGTCACGACCACCGATCAACACGAAGTGGCAACCGAACTGGCCAACATGATCGGCGGAAATCTGAAAAGCCTGCTACCGAGCCCCTCGAAACTCTCGTTACCGATCACTTCCCCATCAATCGGTGGCGCGGCTTTCCAGCACCTGCGACCATCTCAAGGCGTAACCCTCACGGCCCTTGAAGGTGGCCTGCTTTTGGCTGTCAACGAAGTCACCGAATAGCCCAGATCGTACGATCGTACCAGAGGCCAAGGGCGCTGCGGTCAGGGGCCGGATTGCTCCGCTTTGTTGGCGAGGGTTTCCAGGTCCTTGATTTGCTGATCGAGGGCATCCAAGACATTTTGCGGCGTATCCTTGACTTTCACAAGCTCTTTTTTAATGCCCACCAGACGCTGGGAAATCGTCAAGAGCTCACTCTTGGCCGCGCGGTGCAATAGAAAGGGGTTGTCGGCCGCAGATTTTTTTACACCCACGGCTGTCCCTGCCGGTGGCAGTGCACTGCTTTCCAGATATTTCAGTACGAGTTCCGTGCGCGGCCAAGATGAGGAATTCCATTCACCGTCCGCAACTTCGGTTGTGAGTTTGTCCACGATCGTCTTGCGCAGCTTTCGAATCTCCACCTGTTCGGCGGCTGAAGCGGCATCTGTCGTGATTGCCGGGCCATAGGCGCGCAACCCAATGCCGATCACCAATCCCAGAAATAACCCGCAGCTCAACGCACAAACGTAAATCACCAGCAGCCGGCGCTCTAATGCGGGCAAAGGCGTTTCGCGAAACCAGGCAACGAGCGAGCCACCCACTGCGGCAAAGAGCAAACCAATCAGGGTGTAAGTGGTGCCATCGTAAGTCGACAGAGCGGCCAGTAAGCCGATGATCAAGCCAAAGGGCGCTAACCAAAGGGCGTTCCAAGGATCGGCAGCGCAATTTTTGTGAGCTTCGTTCAATTGTGCCTCAATCCTGGCTGCGTCGGAGTGAGCGCTTTCGAGGTGAGTCGCGCACACGGCGACTGGCAAATTGTTGGGAACTGCCTTGGCCGTAGCGACGTTATCCTTAAGCCTATCTTTGAGTTTGGTAATCTCTTTCGTAATGCCAAGCAAGTCTTTGGTCTGCATGTTGATTCTCTCTTGGTGTAGATCTTGTTATTGGAAGGGGAGCAATTCTTGATATAGATCCGACGGCGCCTTGTTCAACTTGATTTTTCCATCGATGGCAATTTCGACGCGGACATCGGTTGGCCGCAGCGTGACCGGAAACTTCTTGTTGGCTTTGTTTGTATATTCCAGGGTGCCAGATACAAACTTGGCTGTGATCACACCGAGTTGCCCCGGTGTCTTGTCGGAATCCAACTCCAGCCTAAATGTCAAGCGCGGATCGCGGACCAAATATTTGTCAATTTGCAAGGCCTCGACTTTGAGTTCGCCCTCGCCTTGAATCGCGAAATGCCGATTTTTTCCGGTAACGCTAAGCTTTTGCAGCGCCAGTTGCGGTCGCTTTACTTCTACTACTTCTCGCAAACCCAACATGGCGGCCGCGACGCGGGACTCGTCGGCTATATCTTCCCCAATTGCCTTCAAGGCAACTGACTGCAAATCGAAATTCCCGGCACCGTCGGGTCGAAAGTGATCTCGATTCAAATACGAGACAAACAACTGTGCAAACACCGCCCGCAAGTCCACGCCCAAGGCAGCATCTTGATCTGCCGTTGCGAGCAGCGGAATAGTCAGCGGTGTTTTCATCCAGCCCGCGAGCGCCCGGGCAGACAACCTCGGTTTTCCTGTTTCGTCGCTTAGCAGTTGAAAGCGAAGCCATACTGTAATCTGCAATTCCTCGTCTTTCTGATGTTCCTCCACCTTGTCGTTTTTCTTGGCTTCCTCCTTCACGGCCCGCGGCAGCGCGGCATCAATGCCAAACAACCGCGCGCGCAACTCGTTGACTTTGATTCGCAGGGGGAGTTCCAAGTCGACCGTTTGAGTGGAGATTGGTCGCCACTGGATGGGCTCTGCTGGATCCAATCTTACTGTTCCGCTCGCGCGACTCTTCGTGCGTTGCTCAGACAAATCAATGCACCAGTTCGTCTGCAGATTCTCTGTCAAGACCTTAATGGCAGGCGGCAATTCACGCAACTTGGGTTCGACCCACGTCGGGTCTACCTTGACGGGAAAATGCCGTTTGGGCGCACCATTGGTCAGCGTGACGAAGACGACATAGTTCTCGACGACCGCCGGGAGAGACCGACTGACGCTGAGAAACACACCGTTCTCGTTCTTGAGATCCAGCGAAAGTTCGTTCGCAGCCAATAGATCGTTGAGCGACCAGCCCTTACGAGCCTGCGACTTTCTGGCCGCAATCAGGTTCTCGCCTGGCTGAAGTGTTAATTCGCCCCACTCGACGCCAGGCGGAGATTTGGCCGGGACGCCATTGATCCACACTTCGCAATTTTTGCCTGCTTTGAAATCAATCTTGAAGGGCTCGCCGACCGGCTTCTTGGTGTAGGCAGCTAAGTCGCGACGAATTTCCTGAAAGCTCCCCAAAAACTGGCGCGGCCCGTCACCAGTGTCCAGCAACAAGCCCCATTCTTCGAAGGACTCCCAACTTTTCTTGTCGAGGTCGACGAATTTCGCGTTATGAAAGGCTACCTTTGCCTGAACATCAAAGGCGATCTCGCGCGCAAATTCAACTTTGACGAATTTACCAACCTCCTTCCGTCGTTCATAAATCTTCTGAATCGAACTCGCGGCAATCGAGAGCCCTTGGGTGTCGTTCAATCTTGCACACACAATGCCGGCGAACCGCAGGGGATTCTCCGCGATCACAGGCCCTCCGCTCATCCCCGCGACCGTATTGATCCGATGCAGGTAGCGAAAGGAAACGGGTCGATCTTTTTCCTGGCGGGGCATCAACACTTGATTGTCGGCAGTCCGCAAGTTCATGCCGATATCGCCTCCCCAAATTTCGACGGGCGAAATCAGGCGATACGATCGACCCAAGAACGAGTAACCAATCGCCACACCGATGGCATTGTCCTCGTTCTTGAGAACGGCCTCGAGAGCGCCTGTAGCTGGCAACAGCCCTTTTCCGTGCTTTCCGAACCGTTCCAAGGGAACAGCAATCAGCACTAAATCGTGCGCGGGATCGGCCAAGACTTCGGCATCTTCATGGCTTGCGATCGTCACGCCAATCCCGTCCAGTTTCGGGAGACTGATTGCAAACGACTCCGCATTTTTCATCACATGAAAGCAGGTTACGAAGAATGCCTTGCCATCGTCGTATCCTAAATAGGTCAGTGTGCCAGCCTCCAGCCCGGGAGTGTGAACATCAATCGCAAAGGTCCAGTCGCGCGGGTCAGCCTCTGCGGTTGACGCTGTGTCAAAACTGAACAGCAAGCACAGAATCGTGGATGAGAAAATGTACGCAGTGTTGCTGCTCGTCATCTGGTTTTACTGCTCCAAAGTTTGTCTTAGATTTTCAAGTTCGCAGCACGCTCCAAAGCATCGTTTGCTTTTTTTTGCAGATCGTCTTTCCTTTTATTGAGGTTGTCATTAGCAATCTGCCGGGCCTTGCCAGACAAGATGCCTGCCAGATCAGGCTTGAGTTCCACCTCGTCGAAGTTGCCTTCCCATTTGACGATTTTTGTCTTCCATTCGCCGGGTTTCACAGGGTTCAAGACGCCTTCGACTTTCAGTTTGAATGTGCTGGTGAAATCAACCTTGGTCTTACCGACCGATTTGATCTCTCCCCAGATTTCGCCGCCAATGGGTGCGGACGCCTGAATGACAAAGTCATAGGATTTGTCAGCCTTCTTTTCAAACTTATCAATGGTAAATGTCGAATTCTTGGCAGGTTCGATAAACTTGCCGTTTACTGTGATAACCCAATCGGTATGAATTTTGAGGGTGTTGGCAATGGTTGTTGTCTCGCGACCGGACTCTTCAAACTTCAACGGTGTTTTTTCCAGCGCCACATCAAGGCCGTCCTTGGCCGCCGCTGCGATCAATTCACGCAATTCCTTGGTTGCCTCCTGACTGTTGGCGGTTTGCAATCCCAGTCCCAGCGTTGTCAACACAACCAACACCGCGACGACCTTGGTTCTGAGTTTATTCATTGCAATAACCCCGCTCACGCGAGAAGCGAATTAAACGAGTGGTAACTTTTGGATTATTAAAGAAGGAAATCGCTATTGCAATAAATTTCCAAATTGCGGGCCGGAACAATTGAGTTCACGCAGCGGGCATGCGACTTCGCAACCGGAAACTCGCTCGGGGGCAAACAAGGATGAATTGGTGTTGAATCGAACGCTCGCGGAAGCGACCTGCAGCCAGCATTGCCCCCGGATTGCATCCGCCGGCTGATCTGCTAGCATCAGCGCTACTTTCCCTGCCCCGGTTCCTGTTCGAGCAAAGGAGTGCGAACATGCTGGTACTCAGCCGCAAAGTGGGTGAGCGGTTGCTCATCGGCGATCAAATTGCCATTACCGTTGTCCGCATCCAAGGTGGCGGTGTGCGGATCGGCGTCGAAGCGCCGGCCCATCTGGCCGTCGTTCGCGAAGAGCTCAAAGAAAAGCTCGATCAGCAGCGAATCGACGAGCAGTCGACTTCGCCTGGCAGTTGATTCGAGGAAACGGCGTTAAGCACGTTCGTCTTACCGAAATGGCTGCCACTCCGGTCGCTTTGCTGGCGGTGGCTGCAGCAGTGGGGGTGAAGAATTCCCCGCCTCAATCGCATCCTTCTTGGCCACATCGGTCTGCGGTGCCGGCGGTTCTTGAATCAACTGACGCGGGGTTGGCGTAGCTATGGGCTGCGCCATTATTTTCGTCAGATCGCTTTGCACAGCAGGCGTCGGCAGCGGCGGATTGGCAGCAGTGATGCTTGGTTGCGGCGCTGGTGGTGTGTTGGCGAGCGGCTCGGCGGAGAGCGTAGTCCGCGGCCGATCGCCAGGGCGCGGCGTCCAACGCTGCGAAGCCTGCGAGGCAGGATTGAGAATCACATCGTGTTGCGCTTCCAGCTGCCGTCCGTCCGCTGTTTGATAGCGCACGTACAACTTTACCTGACTGGTCGTCGGTGCTCCGCCCGCCCACGGCAACTGTAGATGGATGCCGCGATCATGTTTCGACTTGCTGATCCGTTGACGGACAAGTTTTTCGTCGAGGTTCCAGCGGGCGACACGGGCTGCGTCGCCGGACTTTGTCGGATCGAGCACCACAATCGAAACCGGGGCGGCTTGCGGCACGAACTCACCGGCCTGATTGCGAGGCTCGAGTACCAGCGCGAGACCATCGTCGCCGGGTGTGGAATCCAGGTTGGCTCCGCGTGTGAGGAGCGGGTTCAAAAACAAATGAGTCACGCGGCCATCGATCGGCTCGGGCGAAGTTCCCTCCGGCGCTTCGAGCGGAGGCGCGGGAAGCTCACTCGCCGGTGAGTTGATGTTTGGTTCCGGCGGCGGATCCTCCAAGATCGGTCGGGGTGGCTTGGGGGCCGACGGCAATAGCTGCAGTGAACTCTCGGCGGGTTTTTGCGTGGAAACGGAACTGCGCGGAGCAGTCGTTGAGCTGCGCGCTGGCGGCGCTGTGCGCGGCACGGGTGGCAACGAAGGTGCGGGCATTGGAGCCGGCGAATCGGGGATTTCGATCATCGGCGCATCGGGATCGGAGGCCGGCGCGGAACTACTGGGCGGAGGGCTACCCGACGAGCGCGAGCGGCTGTTGGGCGCACTAAAAGGGCCTGTTCGTCGCGGTGGAACTTTGCCGCCGTTGAGCCGCGTGTTCTCGTCCTTCAGCTGTTCAATTTCGTCGCTCAACTTGGCATTTTCGTGTTCCAGTTCGTAGCTATACGCTTCGAGCGCGCGATATTCGGCGTTGACAGCTTCGATGTGCTGGTTGACATAGGGCGTAGCGCACCCCGTCAGCAGCACTGCTGTCAAAAACGTCGAGCTGATGGTTCGCTGCAACGCGCGCAAACGACGCTTCCTTCGCTAGAAAAGTCCCAACCGAAAAGCCGACCGAAAAGATCGGCGAGTCGTTTAGCAAATGTCGCGGCTGCGGGAAAGAGCAATCTGGAGCTCGCGACGCCGATCTAAGGCGATTCGGGCGTGTCGTTGCGGCCTTGTTCGCGCTCCAAGCGTTGCAGCGATTCGTTCACGGTTGGCGTGAGCTGCACATCCTTTAAGGAGGATAGATCCGCGTGGGCAATCTCCTCATCATGCAAATGGTGATGATCCTGCTCGCGGACGCGCCAATAGATGTAGGCAAACGCCAGCATCGACACGACGAAGGTACCCGCCGCAATCCAAAGGAATCGCGGCAGGGTTATTTCTGACCGCGTGCTGGCTTCGGTGATCGTGGGCTGCCACTCGAATTCGTTGCCCAGGAGCAGCGGCGCGGTGTAGGTGCCATCGGCGCCAGGATAAGCCTGTCGTTTGAAGAAGTAGCCGGTGACCGTGACGTTTTCGTGATAGTTCACATCCTTGCCGTTCCGGGGGCGCTCTTCGACCTTGGGAAAACCCTCGGGCAATGTCTGCAAGTGGGCGATGATCGGTGCGTTCGGCCCATCGAGCGGATGGATATACACCACATAATAGTCTTTCATGCCCCATGGATTGTTGACCGTCGGTGTGCGCCAAGCGCGCCGCACGATCCCCTTAAAGCGAACCAAGTCGCCGCGGTACGTGCTTGTCTGCTTGAAAATCTGAATGTACGTGACATCGGAAGTGGCCTCTTTCTGCAGCTGCGCGGGCGGCGTGTGCTTGGCCTTCAACATCAGGCGAAACCAAATGTCATTTTCATCAGGTCGCAGCGGCGAATCGTCACGAATCAAATTGAGGTTCAGGCGATCGAGCGTTTGTTGAAAGCGATCGAGCCCGACGAGTTGTTCGCCCTGCACAGCCACGCCTTGGGCCGCGGCCTCGAGCGCGGGGCGACTCTCTTCGGACCAACGCTTGTTCGCGCTGCGCAGAATTGCTTCCCACGAACTTTGTTCAGTGGGCTTGAGTTCTGCAAGAGACTGGAATGCGGATTCGGCATACGCTTTCCAATTATCATCGAGCTTCAGTACCAGTTCGTTGGCCAGCTTCAAAGCTCCTGGACCAAGCGTATGTTCGCCGCGACCTTGGGCGGTAATTTCGAACAGCAGCGTACGCTCCGTGGAATCGAGCAGCGCGTAGGTTTCTTTCCAGCCTTGTCGCCATGCCAGTTCGGCGGCGTCCGGCTTGGCGTCCTCCTCGTCGGCATCTTCCGTGTCTGGGGGTGTTTTGTGGCTAGTTTGCACAATAGTGCCCGGCGGATCGTGCGCGGTTCGCGATGGCTGCGGATCGAGCCGGCTCTGGATGTCTGCACCCTTTTGGGGAGTTCGCCACAAAAAATCCCAGCCATGCGGATCGAGCGAACGTTCGGTGACAGCCAGAATGACAATGAGCAGCGCAACAGCGGCAAAGACCTTCATCTTTACCGACCTCTGCTGATAGTTGGGGGGCGGCGTGCGTCGGAAGATCGATTTCGTTTTCTTTTTTTTGTCGCGTTGTGGAAACATGGTTTGCGTATCGTTGGCTGCCGCCGTTGCTCAGAACACTCGCACTCCAGCCGCAATTCTACTGCAGCAGGAACGGCTTGGCGGCAAAATTTAGTTGCTCCGGAAGGAGTTCGGGATTTTTCCTTTCAATTATTGCCCGGCCGAGCAAACAATTGGCTGCCGGTCTTGCCAACGGCCGCGCCGCCGCGAAGATAGCAATGCACACAGGAAGCACGCTTGATCAGGAATGGGAAATCGCGGTGGCGAAGTCGCAAGGAAAATCAGGGAACGGCAAGCTCAAGGAAATTCGGGGCTGCGGCGTACTGGTGATGCGCGAGGACCCCGAGCGGTCGTTTTTGCTGATGAAACATGCCCACCGCTGGGATTTGCCCAAAGGCCATCTCGATGAGGGGGAAACGGATCTCGAATGTGCTCTGCGTGAACTCCGTGAAGAGACCGGCATCAAAGGGAAAGACATCGAGCTGGTCCCCAATTTTATTTGGACCATCGAATACGAAGTGAATTCTAAGCGCTTCGGCCAGCGCTGCCACAAGACGGTGGTGATCTATCTTGCCAGGTTGATTAACCCTGTGAAGATCAAGCTCACCGAGCACCCTGACTTTGAATGGGTGAAGTGGAATCCCCCTCACAAGATTCAAGCACAGACGATCGATCCACTGCTCGCCGCAGTGGAAGACTTTTTGCAAAATTAGCCCAAGAAATAAATTGAGGGGACGCCAAACCTTCCAGGTCTGTCGTCCCCTCCCAGCGGGTATCCGCTCTTATTTCAAAGGCAGCGATGAATTTGCTCCGGGTTAGTTGGCGGCCAACCCGTCCAGGTCGGGGGCCAGACGAGCTTCTTGCAGCATCCCCTTTAAGAAGTTCTGAGCTGCCGTGTATTCCTGGGCGCTGAACCAGCGTTCTTCACTCTTCAGGTAACCCTTAAGCATGTCACGCATTTGCGACGTCCCTTGGTTCACCGTTTGATAGAAGGGGCTGTTCACGCCAAAGTCCGCAGCAGTCCGGCGGGCATACAAATCTTCGAGCACCAACCGGTGGCGGTCGAACACCTGGGCTTGGAGCACAGCGGGCCATTGCAGGGCGCCCGTGTCGGTGTTGTACTCGTGACGAGACAACCGTTCGGGTTGGTCCTGCTGGTTCCATTGATCCAGCTTTTGCTTGGACAAAGGCTGCGGCATATTTTGAGCGCGGTAGTCCGCGTTGATCAGCTTCACTTTGAAATGGGTCGCCACGCGAAGTTGCTTGTTCTCGAGTTCTTTTGTGTAGCCCTCTTGAGCGCGAACGTAAGCATCGGCAGTTAGCTGGTTGTACAAACCAGCGGCGTGCAGCAGCCGGGCTTTGCCAGTCAGCACTCCTTCTTCCAGCGTCGAAGAATGTCGATTCGCGAACCAGGGAAATGCCGAGGCTTCGGGCGGCGTTGCGCTCGCTTGCGGAGCGTATGTTTGAGCTTGAACCGAAGTGAACGAGACCAAACCCAGGATGGCCGCCGTTGCGAGAGCATAAAACCGTTTCATCGCTTTTCCCCGTGTACCGCTGTGCTTGATTGCTGAAAAACCAGTCCTTGGTTTTGAATTCCGTTGTTGATGGAAGCACCATTAAGCAAGGGTGATGCCAAAACGCAACGCAGCTATTCGATTGCCCTGCAAACCGATACTGACTAAAGACTTAGGGGTTTTTGGGAAAATGACCCGCGAGTTCAAACGGCTCAACAGCGTCTCATTTTCGCGGCGGTATCTCAGAATGAGATTTCCAGAATTGAGATTGGCAGCAGGGAGTGGCTAAGATGAGTTTGGTGAACTTTCTTTTCTCTCCCGCGCGGCGAAGAGGAATCGAGTCGTGGGCAATTTTCCGCGGTGGTGGTGCGCTGTTGGCACGGCTTTCGTTTTCTGGTGGCCAATCGATTCTGCAGAGACTGCGGAGCTAGATTTCGAAGCTACCGTCGCACTCTCGCGAGAGTTCTTGCAATCGAACGACTCCGACGACCGAGCAGAGATCGCGGCGAAACTTGCCACCTATCGCGGCTACATTCTCCCGGTGCTCGAACGCCTGCAGAGGCGGAAGTACAGGCAATACGCCGCGGGCTATCATCCGGACGAAGGCTTCTCGCTGCCCGAACTGAAGGACCGGCATCCGGAAGATCTGCTCTTCTTCAATGTGCCGCCGAGTTATTCGCCCGACAAACCAACCGGATTGATTGTCTTTCTGCATGGCGGAGGCGCGACGACGGGTCAGCGTGCGCCACGGGTGACGCTCAACTATCCGGATGCAGGCGTTGCCGAGAGCGACAGCGGCCAAATGGGCAACGTGTTCAACTCCACAGGGTTTATCGCCGTGGGGCCCTCGGCGCCGTGGAATGAGTCGTCTTACTATCGCTGGTGCTTGCGGGCCAGCGATCAGTACCTCGCCGATGTCATTCGCGAATGCCAGAGCCGGTTCAATATCGATCCGCATCGCGTGATCCTGCTGGGCCATTCGATGGGTGGCTTTGGCGCCTATCATCATGCGCTGCGGCAGCCCGATCGGTTCTCGACGGTTATTGTGCACGCGGGTTCCTGGTCGCGCGCCTTTTTGCCCGCGATCCGCGGCACGCCGCTGTGTATTGTGCACGGCGTGAACGACGCCCGCGCCGGAGCCCGTTGGCATTACACCGACATCGAACACGCGCGCTGGACCGTGCAGCTGCTCACTGCCTACAAACTCGATCACCAATACTATGAGCACGACGGCATGCACTCGTTAAGCGAGGGGAAAGAGTACGTTGCGAAGTACTTGGAAACTGCCAAAGAACTCCGCCGCGATCCGTTCTATCCTCGCGTCACATTGGCGACGCCCGCAGGCTACAGCGCCTATCATTCGTCGCGACTGCGTCACAATCGCTGGCTTTCGATCAACGGCGTGACACCCGGCAAAATTGCATTCGATGAATTGGCTTCGAACGGCGAAGACGATTTTCACGCCTGGCGATTGTCGCATCACAAAGTGGAGCGCGAAGGCTCGCTGCTCGACGCGATGAACTACGGCAACAATCTGATTGCCGTCAATGCCACGCACGTGTCGCGGTTCACGGTTTGGTTGCACCCCCGTATGGTCGATCTCACCAAACCAGTTCACATCCATGTGAACCAAAAGCGTATCTTCGCCGAGAAGGTGACTTCGTCACTGGTGACCGCACTCGAGTCCTACGAGCGCCGCAGTGATTGGGGGCTGATCTATCCAATCAAAGTGGAACTGACCGTGCCTTAATCGTCGATCGTCAAGAAACAAAATGAGGGCATGGTTCGAACCTTCCCGGTTCGCCATGCCCTCCCAGCGGGTCTTGCAGATCGTCTGGCCAGTTAGTTAGCGGCCAAACCATCGAGATTGGGGGCCAGTCGAGCTTCGTGAGCCAGACTGTCCAGGAAGTTCTTCGCGGCGATGTATTCCTGATCGGTGAAGAAACGTTCTTCGCTACGCAGGTAAGCTTTCAGAACGTTTCGCATTGCACTGGCGTCGTGGTTCACGAGACGATAAAAGTCGGAGTTCACGCCGAACTCATTCGCCGTCCGGCGAGCGAAGAGATCTTCGAGTTGCAGACGATACGAATCAAATGCCGGCGTCATTAGCACCGATGGCCATTGAATGCGACCGCTATCCGAATTGTATTCGCGCTTCGTCAATCGATTTGGCTGATCGTCTCTGTTCCACTGATCCAATTTCTCTTTGGAAACCGGAGTGGGAGCCATCTCGGCGCGATATTGGGCATTGATGCGTTTCAGATCGAAGTAGGTTTTCAATCCGTCGCGATAGTTGGCTTGATACAGCGAGCGAGCTTGTTCTCGCAGCACCATCGCGGCCGCGGTGTCCTTGTTGTATTGACCTGCACCCTGCAGCAAGCGACCTTGACCGGTGAGGTACCCTTCGGCTTCGGTTGACGCGTGCCAACCATAATCTGCATAAATGCCGGAGCCAGAGCCGACGATCACGTCGCTTGGTGGCGCGACCGGCGACTGAGCACTGATGGTCACATACGAGCCAAGTCCAAGCACCATCGCAAGCGTGATTTGCCAAAAGCGTTTCATGATTTACTCCCCGTGTAAAATGTGTTCTGAATCCTTTCGGATGTGTTGCGTTTCGATGGTTGAACCAATCGCAAGATGCGTGCCTTTCACCTGAAGACCGCTATCGGGTTGTGTCGTAAGTCGCGATAATCACGAGAGTTAGCGGCGGCTTGCAGTTTTCCGCAAGGCTGAGCGTCGAACCGCAAAGAACCCGAGAATCGCCTCTTCGGTCGCGACGAGTTAGCCCAAACCGTCCAATTCATGACTGACTGACGAGCAACATGACATTTTCGCTGTCGGTTGCCGAAAAACCGCAGGGAGAGATGAGCAACGGATGAACGAATCGAAATCGCAGCGGGTCAGGCACGAGCTTTCGTTCGCTGAACAAGTCGCAATGATCGAACAAGGAGGCGGCACTGCGGCCATCGAACGGCAACATGCCAAGGGAAGAGGAACGGCGCGCGAACGGATTGCCCAACTGCTCGACAAAGATTCGCCGTGGCTCGAAGTCGGGTTGTGGGCCGGGTTTGAAATGTACGCGGACTGGGGCGGTGCGCCTGCGGCCGGCGTCGTTTGCGGAGTAGGCGTGATCAACGGCCGACGGCATGTACTGATCGCGAACGATGCTACGGTGAAGGCCGGTGCTTTCTTTCCGATGACGGCGAAGAAGGTCCTTCGCGCGCAGAAGATCGCTTTTCTGAATCAGCTGCCACTCGTTTATCTGGTCGATTCAGCCGGAGTGTTTTTGCCGCTGCAAGAAGATGTGTTTCCCGACGAAGACGACTTCGGCCGCATCTTTCGCAACAACGCGGTCATCTCGGCCGCGGGCATTCCGCAATATGCGGCGATCCTCGGCAACTGCGTCGCCGGCGGCGGCTACTTGCCGGTGCTGTGCGACAAGTTGCTGATGACCGAAGGCTCAGGCCTCTATCTCGCGGGTCCCGCGCTGGTAAAGAGTGCGATCGGCCAGGATGTTTCCAGCGAAGATCTCGGCGGCGCGCTGATGCATGCGGCCGTCAGCGGCACGATCGATTATCGCGAGAAGGATGAACCCAGTTGTTTGCAGCGGCTCCGCGATCTCATCGGCTTATTGCCGGCCGATCCTTCTGTTCCGCCGGCGCCATTTTCGCGTAGAGAAGCCAAATGTCCCGAAAAGGACGCCGCGGTGCTCGAAGGGTTTGCGAAGAACGAACGGAAGGGAAACTCGGACGTTCGCGATCTGCTCGCCGCGCTCGTCGATGCGGGCAGCTTCGACGAATACAAAGCCGACTACGGACAAACGCTGGTTTGCGGCACCGCGCGGATCGGCGGTTTTCCGGTCGGCGTTGTTGCTAATCAACTTCACCGAATCAAAACCGCTCGCGGCGAGTTTCAGTTCGGCGGCGTTGTGTATGTCGACTCCGCGGAGAAGGCCGCACGCTTTGTGATGAACTGCAACCAGGATCAGATTCCGTTGCTGTTCCTGCAAGACGTCAACGGCTTCATGGTCGGCCGCGATAGCGAACGGGAAGGGATCATCAAAGCCGGGGCGAAACTGGTCTCCGCCGTCAGCAACAGTCGCGTGCCGAAGCTCACGCTCATCACCGGTGGTTCGTTCGGCGCCGGCAACTATGCCCTTTGCGGCAAGGCCTTTGATCCGCGATTCATCTTTGCCTGGCCCCATGCCCGGTGCGCCGTGATGGGCGCTCAACAGGCCACGAAAACGCTGCTCGATGTCATGGTCGCGAGCATGAAGAAGCAAGGGCACGCCGTCGATGCTGCCGAACTCGAACAACTCCGCATGCAAGTCGCCGGAGATTATGAACGGCAAACCGATGTGCGCTATGCTGCTGCGCGATTGTGGGTCGATGCAATCATTCAACCGGCCGAAACGCGGACCACGCTCATTCAGGCGCTCGAAGTTGTGACACGCAAGCCAACGGTTGAACCGTATTGCCTCGGAGTGTTTCAGGTGTGATGCTTTGCCACTAACGACCGCAACGTGCGCATGTTGATCAAATCAAACGACTCCCCTTCGTCGTTCTCCCCCTTCTCGGTTTCCAGATACATGGGCACGGTCGCCAACTTCGGATCATTCAGCAACAGGCGAAACGGCTCCAACCCCATCTGGCCGTCGCCGATGTGTTCGTGTCGATCGACGCGCGAGCCGAGCCCCTTCTTGCTGTCGTTCAAATGCATGGCTTGCAGTCGCTGGCGGCCCAGATGTATGTCGAATTCGGCCCACATAGTTTTGTATTCCGCTGGAGTTCCCAGCGGATAGCCGGCCGCAAACGCATGACACGTATCGATGCACACACCGACTCGCGCTTCGTGCTTCACGCCGGCGATGATCGCGGCTAATTGTTCGAAACGATGCCCTAGGCAAGTGCCTTGCCCGGCGGTGTTTTCTAGCAGGATTTGCGAGCCAACTTCACCGGCTAGTTCATGCACGCGATTGATGCCGGCGGAAACTCTTTCGACGGCGGCTTCTTCGCTCAGTTTCACACCGGCGCCTGGATGCACGACGACAAACGGAATACCGAGCGCCGCGGCCCGCTGCAGTTCAACGACCATGCCATCGATCGACTTCTGCCACAACTCATCCGCTTCCGCGGCCAGGTTGATCAGATAGGAAGCGTGCGACAACACATGCCGGATCTCGTGTTTCTGCATCGCCTGCCTGAACTGCTGCGCTTCGCTGGGGGCAATTTCCTTGGCCCGCCATTGGTTGTTATTCTTGGTGAAGACCTGGCAGGTGTTCATGCCGAGTGCGCCGGCAGCGTCGATGGCTTTGTAATAGCCACCGGCGATCGACATGTGGGCTCCGAGTAAGGGCATTGCGAGTTCTCTTCTTGCGTGGAATCGTGATGGTTCTTGATTCTAACGCAAAAGCTGGCTCCCGCCCGCGTGGGCTGATATGCTCAGCCGCTGCCAGCCTCCTTCAAAACTCACCCACCGGAGCTTGTGACATGTCGCGCGAACTCAATTCGGAATCAACCCGCCAGCATGAACTCGACCGTCGTTTGTTTCTGCAAGCGGCCGGTGCGATGGCCGGAGCGGCCGTCATCACCAATTTGGCTCCCGAGCAACTGCTGGCCAAAGGGCCGAACGACAAGGTCAGCGTCGGCGTGATGGGCGTGAATGGCCGCGGTGCGGCGCTTACCAAATCATTTCTCGCGAACGGTGCTCACATTGCTTACATCTGCGATGTCGATGAACGAGCGATCGCCAAGGCCAGCAAGATTGCCGACGATCAGCAGATCAAGCCGCAGGGCATCGCTGATTTTCGCAAGATTCTCGATGACAAAAGTGTCGACGTGCTAGTTTGCGCCGCGCCCAATCATTGGCATGCTCCGGCGACGATTCTCGGTTGTGCGGCCGGAAAACATGTGTATGTCGAAAAGCCCTGCTCGCACAATCCGCGCGAAGGGGAACTTGCCGTCGAAGCAGCGCGGAAGAACAACCGCGTCGTACAGATGGGGTCGCAGCGTCGCACCTGGCCCGGCATTGCCGAAGCGATCCAGAAGATCAAAGACGGCGTGATCGGCAAGGTCCATTACGCCCGGGCCTGGTACAACAATAAACGGCCGAGCATCAAGCACGGCAAACCGGCCGAAGTTCCCACCTGGCTCGATTGGACGATGTGGCAAGGGCCCGCGCCGGAAAAACCCTTCATGGATAACGTGGTGCATTACAACTGGCACTGGAAATGGCACTACGGCAACGGTGAGCTCGGCAACAACGGCGTGCACGCGCTCGATGTTTGCCGCTGGGGGCTGGGCGTCGATTATCCGACCCGCGTCACTTCCGGTGGCGGCAAGTATCGCCACGACGACGATCAGGAAACGCCCGATACCCACGTCGTCACTTACAACTTCCCCGGCAACAAATCGATCATGTGGGAAGGGCTCAGCTGGTCGCCGCTCGGCTCGATGCTGAATCAATTCGGCTGCAGCTTCCACGGCGAAGATGGTTCGATCGTGATCATCGATCCGGGCTACAAGCATTACGACAACAATAATAAGGAAGTCGGCGCTTCACCAACGGGATCAAAGGGTGGCGAAGTCGATCATATCGCCAACTTCCTCGATTGCATGCGGACCGGCAAACGGCCGAATGCCGATATCGAAGAGGCCCACAAGAGCACGCTGATGTGCCACTTGGGAAACATCGCGCATCGCATAAATCGCGTGCTGACGACCGATCCGACGAACGGCCACATTCAGAGCGATGAGCAAGCATCAGCGCTCTGGACTCGCGAGTATCGGCCCGGCTGGGAACCGAAGGTATAAGTCGCGCGCAACTTAGCGGACCGGCTTGCCCCATTCGTCGGTAGCTTGCTTTTGGTATTCCTGGATCTGAATTTTGTCGGTGTCGGTCAAAACCGTCTTGGCGGGAATGTCTTTGCTGCCGCAGCCTGTGAAGATTGCGGCGCAGACGAGGGCCAGCGTGACAGCGGACACACGAAGCGAGAAACGGCAGTACATAACAAACAGAGCCTTCAGGAAAACGTACTAGCTAAGATCGTGAATCGCCCGAAGCAATAGCTGCAGGCTACGTGATGGAATGTCTGCTCACTAAGGCAGCTGACCCGTTTCACCGCCGGCCATTGTTCCGGTAGCAGTCCAAACGTCGGCATCGACCGATTCGGTGACGAACCGTGTGCTGCCGTCACCGAGGCAGACATTCACGCCGCCGGGATGGTAGCTGCTCGAGGGGGTGACCAGTTCCCACCATTCGCCATTCGGTCGATAGCAAGGTTTGTTGGGCGGCAGGAGCGTATTGAAGCCGTTCCGCCAGATGGAACCTTCGCGCCAGGGATAGCCGCGCCAATTCCAGCCGCCGAGCGTGCTGGCCGTTCTGTAATCGATGCTGAGAAACGCCGTGCGGGCCGCAGCCGCCGTTGTGTGGCTTTGTGAGCCAGCGTCATAGCAATCGCGGCGCGGATCGCGCTTCGAAGGATCTGCGCCCACGCCATTGCAAACCTCGGCGTACAACAGTGTGTTGCTAGTGCCGTCGGTGATGTTGCTTAACTTGCTCGCGGCGACCGGCGGCACGGTGCCATACGGAGTGAAATTCGTGCCGTAGGGCCCGTCCCATTCATTTTTCAGCTTTACCCAACTTCCGTAGTTGGTGTGATAGTTCGTAAAGCCGTACACGAACCCTCGGTATTCATTCATCTCCGAGGGGCACTTAAAGATCTTGGGACGAATCGTCGAGCCGTACTCGTGATTTAGCACTGTGGTGCCGGATCCTCCTTGAGCGCTGGCGCCGTGAGCAAACGTCGAATCCATTTGGTCAGAAATGTTCTTCTGCTCGAGCACTGGCAGCAAGAAGGCATGCGGCGAAGGCCCAAATAGCGAAGCCTGCTTTGACCCATCGGGCAGCCGACCGTAACTCGATTCGAAGTTGTGAGTAGCGAGGCCGAGTTGCTTCAAATGATTGATGCACTGCATTCGCCGCGCTGATTCGCGGGCGGCTTGTACCGCTGGCAGCAGCAAGGCAACGAGGACGCCAATGATGGCGATCACCACGAGCAGTTCAACCAGAGTGAAACCACGAGCAAGGGTAAGGGTGGCAGCCTGTCGGCGGCCCATAATGCCAGTGTGCATGCAAGAATCCTCTCCACAGGAACGCGCACTTCAGGAGTGGCGCTGATCAACGACGCCGCGGCGTCAACCTGGAGAGGACCAGCTTACGATAAACAGCGAAGAACCTTCACACAATGCTTAAGAGGCGATAATGCGCCCCTGCGCACCGAGATTTTTTCACAACCGCCCCATCATGGTGGTGCACTTCGCAAATTCGAAGTATTCGAAGGCAACAACTCCATGATCTGCTCACGAACTTTTATTCTCGCTTTGGGCAGGATCTGCAAGAACGAATCCGGTAGTGGCGGCAGTTTCGCGCGGCGCATCACTTGATTCAGCCGATGCAGCAATCGCTGGTCATCGCGGTAGTCAGCAAGGAAACGTTCGGTTTGAAAACGGGGAATGAATGTTGTCAGCAGCTCCGTCTGTTTGGTCGCGAGAGCGTTGATGTGCTGCTGCAGCAGGTGCGGGTCGAGATGACTCAAAGCCGTGTAATAGTTCGGGAGCAGTTGTGGATGGTCTTCGTCGAGACAGGCATCGAGCAGCAATTCCACCAGAATGTGGCCGACGAAACTCGGGCGAAAGCCATCATCCGGGGCCAGCAGATCCCGAATCTGTAGCGTGAACTGCAAGCTCAATTCCACAAACGCCCGCTGCTGGTGAAACCAATCGTCATCGGCATGATGCTGTAGCACGCCGCGAGCAAAGGCAGCCCGCTGCGGATCGGAGTCGTCTGTGAAATGAACAACCGTCTTCGAGCGCAGGCGCATGCGACGGTCGATGACGCTGAGCCAATCGGGCGCGGCAGTCCCCGCTAGAAAATACGGATCGTGCGTGGAGTTCAGGCCGTGCGCGAGATAGTTCATGAAAGGTCGTGCTGATCCCAATTAGTCGACGAACATGAATTCGTTCGTCGAGAACAACACCTGGGCGAGTTGTTCCCACGGATCGAGCGAAGTGCTCCGCGGGCCGACAAAGTCTGTCTTCGAGTTCCACACCTGCGGTGGGGCGGCAGAGATGATGTGCGCTTCCCACACGAACTGATCGTTGTTGAGCGTGCCGCCGATGTCGACAGCGAAATCGAGCGTGTCGCCCGCCTTCAACTCAATCGTTTCGACCTTAAACTCGGCTGCGCTGTTGTGCGTTTTCGCTTCGTGCAACAAGCCCGTGCGGCTGCTGATCAGGCGGCCACGAACGCCATCGCCGGCTGCGGTTTCGTGCTTGAGCGTTGATTCGATTCTCACCGTCATATCGCGCGGCGCGGTCCACCGCCGGATGGCCGCATGTTGCTGATCGTTCCCCGCATGGCCGCCGTCGGATGTGAGTTGCACCCAACCCAATTTGGCATCTGGCCAGTTGCTGCTACCTTGCCAGGCAGTGCCGTTGAAGTGGGGCAGCTTTTGAAAACCCTTTGTTCGCTGGGCAGCGGCGTCGAACTCACCAAAACCATATTGCCAATCTGCAGAGGTAGCAGAAACAACGATTTCGGGCTCCGCTTCTTTCGCGTTGATGAGCGCGAGCGCTGCGGTCAATTGCTGCGGCGACGCTTCGCGCTGATAAACATCGCGAAAAATCTCCTGGACGCGCTCTTCGGGAACCAAAACCTTCGCGGTTCGCGCAACGAGTGATTTAGCGCGGCGGAGGATCATGTCGTCGTTCAAAAAGAAGAGGGCTTGCTGCGGCACGGTCGTGTCGCTCCGCTGCGGAATGTGCAAATCGGGATTGGCGAAATCAAAGATCCGCAGCGTGCTGGGAAGAAACTGGCGATCGATGTTGCCGTAGAGCGAACGGCGTTTGAATCCAGCGCTAAACAAATCGGCTGGTTTGCCGCCGACTTCGCGCGTGAGTTCGCCAGTCGCGGCGAACAGGCGGTCGCGCAGTTCTTCGAACGTCAGCCGCCGTTGATTCATTCGCCACAGCAGACGATTTTCGGGGTCAAGCTGAATCGCTTTCGCCACTTGTGCGCGATCGGCCGGCCCCTGCGATGACTGCTGATAAGTTTCGCTGAGCATGATCCGCCGATGCAGTTTCTTCAGGCTCCAGCCCTCTTCCAAAAAGCGGCTGGTAAGCCAATCGAGCAGCTCGGGATGGCTCGGCAATTCGGCGCGAATGCCAAAGTCGCTCGGCGAGCGAACGAGCCCGGCGCCGAAATGGTGCAGCCAAACACGATTGACAATCACCCGCGGTGTGAGCGGATTTGTCGGATCGATGATCGCTTTGGCGAGTTCCAGACGGCCGCTGCCGTGTTCAAACGGTTTGCGCTGCATTCCCGCAAGTAACGAGAGAAACTGCCGCGGCGCTTCAGCACCTTTGATCGAAGCCTTGCCACGTTTGTGCACGTACGAGGGTTGAGGCTGCGGCCGATCTTGCAGAATCACGGCATGAGCCGGCGCCAAGGGTTGCTGAATGAGCCAAGCATCGACTTCGCCTTGCACTTTCCACAATTCCGTACAGCTGCCGAGATCGAAATACATCTCGTTATTGACGATCGCCGTGTTCGGCACTTCGCAGGGTGCTTCGTCACCATACATCACTTGCCGCAGTTGCTCCGCGGCAGCGTCGGGCAATTGGGTTGGCGCTGACTGCTTGTTATCGGCGCCAGTTTTCACCGCAACTTGCCATTGTCTCTCGACCTCAGTAAACAATTGTCCGTAACGCGCGGCAACGTCTTGGTGCGAAGTTGCGGGTGTCTTGAAAGCTTCGCGAACGAGTGGGTGCAGCGACGCACGCGTCGCTAAATTCTTCGCCACTTCGATCGCGTGCTTGGAAAATTCTTCACCTGCCGCGATTCTCGCATACTCGAACCACGGTACAAAAAGCGAATCCGGCCGCTTTTCCTCCGATCTCAAATAAGCCTGCCAACGGCGAACAAAGGCGGGAATGACATCGGTCTTTTCCAGGACTTGATCGAAGCCTTCTTCGGGATACTTCTGCAGTTCACGCTGGGCCGTCAAATAATCGGCGATGCGCGCCCGCACGCGAGCCGCTGCTTCGTTCCGCTTGGTGAGCAATAACGCAGCGAGTTTTTCCCGCCGCTTTTTCAACTCAGTTTCAAAGGCTTGATAGGCCTCGTCGCGCTGCGCTGGCTCCCCAACTGGCACCTGCTGTTCGATGCAGTTTTGAAACACGCCGTACAGAGAGTAATAGTCAGCCGTCGGAATCGGATCGTATTTGTGATCATGGCACCGAGCACAAGCAACTGTCAGCCCCATCGTGCCGCGTGTGAGAACGTCGATTCGATCGTCAATAATGTCGTGCGTCACCCCCAGAAACCGCCGGCCGAGCGTCAGAAAGCCCATCGCGGCGAGATTCTGTTTATCCGTTTTACTCGACTGGTCAACCACTTGATCGGCAGCGATCTGGAGCAGCAAAAACTGGTTGTACGGCAAATCCTGATTGAGCGACTTCACCACCCAGTCGCGATAGGCCCAAGCGTGAATCCAGGTGCGATTCTCACGGGCGTAGACATAGCCCTTGGTGTCGGAATAGCGCGCGACATCGAGCCAATGGCGGCCCCATTGCTCGCCGTAATGCGGCGAAGCGAGGAGGCGATCGATGAGGTTTTCATAGGCCCGAGGATCTTCATCGCGGACAAAAGCGTCGACCTCTTCACTAGTGGGCGGCAAACCGAGCAGATCGAACGAAGCCCGAATGATCAGCGTGCGGCGGTCGGCCTTCTCCATGGGAACCAAGCCAGCGGTCGCCAGTCGTGTGCGAATGAAAACGTCGATCTTATTTGCGAACGGTTCACGATCACCAAGCTCCGGCGGAACCGGCGGATCGCGGAGCGGCTGAAAGGCCCAGTGGGTCTTTGCGGCGTCATTCACTTTGGTTGAGAGCGGCACTTTCGGCCAGGGAGCGCCGAGTTTCACCCAACGTTCGATGGCAGCGATCTGCTCGCCAGTCAGCTTCGCTTCCGGCGGCATTTGTAAATCACCCGTCTGGCGAATTGCCGCGATGAGCAGACTTTTTTCGGGTTCATTCGCTACAAACGCGGGGCCCGTGTCGCCACCTTTTAGGGCGGCTTCGCGGGTGTCAAGCCGCAGCGACCCTTCCTGCTTTTCATTGCCGTGACACTTCAGGCAAGTCTCGACCAGCACCGGCCGGACACTTTTTTCAAACAGTTCGAGCGCGGCATCGTCGTCGGCCGCGGTAGCAGGGGCGGCCAAACAGCCCACGAAAATGCAGAGAAACACGGCGGGAGGGATGTTGCGGGTAGGCATAATCTGTGACTCTGCCACAGCAACCGGTCGCATGCAACAATAAGTAGCCTGAATTCTTCCAAATCTTTCTCCAGTGAATCATGCTCCCTCCGATCACCAGTTTGCAAAACCCGCGGATCAAACAAGCCATCAAATTGCGCGATCGGCACGGACGCGACGACCAGCAGCGGATCATCATCGACGGCCGGCGAGAGATCGAACGCGCGCTTGCCGCGGGTGTGCAACTCACAGAACTGTTTATCGAAGCTGACGTGCTGCCGCCGGATTTAGAAAGGAAGCTCGTCCGCGCCACGCGCGATTGCAATGGTGATGTGCTCGACGTTTCCCCGGCGGTCATGCAGAAGCTCGCTTTCGGCGAACGTCACGAAGGGATTGTCGCCACGGCCAAGACACCGCATTCAAACTTCACCACCTTTGCCAAGTTGCTCGCCAAGAGCTCGACGCCGCCACTCCTCGCCATCGTCGAAGGGCTCGAAAAGCCCGGCAATCTCGGCGCCATACTGCGCACCGCGGACGCGGCCGGTGTCTCGGGATTGATTGTCTGTGCGGGCAAGACGGATCTATACAACCCCAACGCAATTCGCGCGAGCCTGGGTGCCATCTTCACCGTACCGATCGCAGCGGCGAGTCGTGCGGATACGATCGCCTTTTTGCGGCAGCATCTGCTGAAGATCTTTGCTGCCCGCATCGATGGTGCGGTCGATTACACAGCCGTCGACTATCGTTCGCCCTGTGCGATTGTGTTGGGGAGTGAAGCGGAAGGACTCACGCGTGATTGGCATGCGACCGACGTGCAAGCGATTCGCCTGCCGATGCGTGGCAAGGTGGATAGCCTCAATGTTTCGGTGACGGCGGCGGTTCTTTTTTATGAAGCGTTGCGGCAGCGCGCTTAGTTCGTTTTTCGACGCTCGCCAGACTGCTGCGAAGCGCATTCGTCCCTGTTACAATGTGCAGCTGAAGAATTTCGCCAGCGAACGCCAATATTCGGCCACCGCTGGCGAATTCCGCTTGTCAAACTGCGCGCTCGTTCGAACGCATGCACGCACAAGGGCTTGCCCATGGCCTGGTTGGAATCAATCCGCTTCGACGTAATCCCCATCTGGCTATTAGTCTGGGTGGGCTGGTTGCTGGTGACGGGGTCGATTGGTGAACTGTGGCAATTGCTCACGAGCCGCCACACGCCGATTCTCACGCGCCTGGCCATGCCGTTCGTCATCGGGGGGCTCGCGACGGCGGCAACGTTCGTTTCGATTCAACTACTGCATCCAATCGGGTTATGGCTCGGCTTCGGCAAGGCGACTTATTACTGGATGCTCGTTGTCCTGTTCCTTGCGCCGTTCGATATATGGCCCGCGGTCTGGACCGGCGAAGGTCGCTCCGATTGGCGCGTAACGCTCCGCAATGTCGGTCTGAAGTTGGCTTTGCCACTGTTGATCTCCGCTGCGGGGCTGGCCCTGCTATGGTTGTATGCTTGGTTCACCACGGCGATTCAATCGTTCTTTATCTATTTGCGCTGGGGCCGGATCTCGGCCTGGTTCGGCGAATGGTTTGTGCTGCAGAAAGAATTCGATGCCGATCAGCTGACTTTTGATCAGCCTTGGACGTTGCTGCTGCTGCTTGCCATTCCCGTGTTGTTCATCATCAGCTTTCGCTCGTTGGCAGCGCTCGGCAAATATCGGCGGATGTTTGCTCTCGGCTATCGTGGCCGCGTGTTGCTGCTGATGATTCTCGCGCTAGCCGGCGTGCAGTTGCAAAAGATCAGCGAGCGGATGACGGTGATGTATCTGCTCGACCAATCGGAGAGCATTCCGAAGTCAGTCCGCGAAGCGATGTTGCAATATGTGATGCAAGATGTCGAAGTGCATCGCCGTAAAGGTGACCTCAAAAGCGCGACCGAAGATAAGGCGGGCGTGATTGTGTTTGGCCGTGAAGCGACCATCGAGCATCCGCCGTTTGCTGACGACATTCGCTCAGTGGGCAATTTGGAGAGCTTGTTTGAATTGCGGACCGATGCGACCAACATCAGTTCGGCCTTGAAACTCGCGCAGGCGGCGTTTCCGGAAGATTCTGCCAAGCGGATTGTGATCATCACCGACGGCAATGAAAACCTCGGCGATGCCCGCGGCGTGGCGAGTGGTTTGGCCGCGAATGGCATCGGCATCGATGTGGTGGCCGTGCGTTTGACGGCGCGGAATGAAATCGCCGTCGAAAAAGTCGGGCTGCCGGCCGATATTCGCCGCGGCCAACCGCTCGAAGCGCGGATCGTCGTGCAGAACTACGGTGAAGAGTCCGTCAAAGGCCGCTTGCGTCTCGTGCAAAACTACAACGGCCAGGACAATCTGCTACAAGAATCCGAAGTCACGTTGCAGCCAGGCAAAAACGTCTTCTCCGTGCAACACACGATCGACCTCCCTGCTGGCTACACTTACACCGCGCGTTTCATTCCAGAAGCCAATGCTGGCGACGCGATGGAGCAGAACAACTCGGCGACTGCATTTACGCATGTTCGCGGCAAGGGTCGCGTGTTGATGATCGTCGATGCCGAAAATCCGCGCGAGTTTGATTTCTTGATCGGTAAGCTCGGCGAATTGAATCTCGAAGTCGATCGGATGCCGAGCGACAACCTGTTCACTTCGCTCGCGCAGCTGCAAGGTTACGACTGCGTGGTGCTGGCGAACGTCGCGCGGTCGACTGACGGCGGCGAGGATGCCGTTTCGTTTACAGACGATCAAATTTCGATGCTCGTGCGCAACACCGAACAATTTGGCTGCGGCCTGGTGATGCTCGGCGGCCCGAACAGCTACGGCGCCGGGGGCTGGGCGAACACTGAACTCGAAAAGGCGATGCCGGTTGATTTTCAGATCAAGAACAGCAAGGTGAAAGCCGTCGGCGCACTCGTGCTGCTGATGCATGCTTGTGAAATCCCCGATGGCAACAACATTCAAAAGAAAGTCGCCGAAGCGTCGGTGAAGGTGCTCGGCCCGATGGACTACTGTGGGCTGCTGCAGTGGGAAAATTTTACCGGCGGCGACAATTGGCTCTGGTTCGATCGCGGCAAGGGATTGGTCCGCGTGGGCGATCGTGGCAAAGAGATGGTGTCGCGCATCGGTCGGATGACGCCCGGCGATATGCCGGCCTTCGATCCAGCCATGGGCAAAGCGATTAAGGAATTCGAAGGGAATCCTGCTTCTGTCAAGCACATGATCGTGATCAGCGACGGCGATCCCTCGCCACCCAGCGGTAGTGTGATGGCCCGTTTTGTCAAAGCAAAAGTCACGGTCAGCACCGTCGCCATCGGTTCGCATGGTCCCGCCGAAAGTGGCCTGCTGCAATCGATCGCCAATCAAACGGGCGGCAAATACTACGCGGTAAATAATCCCAAAGCGATTCCCAAAATCTTTCAGCGCGAAAGCCGTCGCGTCGCGCGGCCGTTGATTCTGGAAGAGAAGTTTCAGCCGTACGTGCTGCCCACTGCCCGTGGGCACGAGATGCTGCAAAACATTGAAGGTGATTTGCCGGAATTGAGCGGCTTTGTGATGACCACTGTGAAAGAGAATCCTCTGGTTGAAGTGCTGATTCGTTCGCCTAAGCCAGGCGAAGACAGCAACTCGACGATTCTCGCCGCGTGGACGTATGGCGCGGGCAAGACGTGTGTGTTCACGTCGGATGCGGGCCGTCTGTGGGCGAACAATTGGACCGAATGGGAGAATTACAACAAATTCTATAGCCAGATGATTCGCTGGGCGATGCGGCCCGTGAATGAAGAAGGTAAGTTCACCGTCGCCACGGAAGTGAAGGACGGCAAGGTTCGCGTGGTGGTTACCGCACTGAAGGAAGACGATGAGTTTTTGAACTTCCTCAATATGTCAGGCGTCGGTGCTGATCCGGAACTGAAAAACCTGCAACTCAACATGCAACAGGAAGCTCCCGGCCGCTACGTTGGTGAATTCGATGCCGATAAGGCGGGCAGTTACTTGCTAGCGATCAACACGGGCATGGGTGGCGCGCCATTACTTACGGGCATTACAGTGCCGTACTCCGCGGAGTATCGCGAGCGTGAATCGAACGAAGCCGTTCTCAAGGATCTGGCTCGTACCGTTCCGAAGAATGGACAACAGGGGACTCTGGTCGAAGGTCCGCTCGACCCAGCGGGCGTGCCGGAGCTTGTTCGCAGCCACGACAGTTTCCGCCGCACGTTGGAAAAGGCGAACAGCAGCCAGGATATCTGGCCCATCTTCCTGATGGTTGCCGGCGTGATTTTTCTCGGCGACGTGTTTGTTCGCCGCGTGCAGGTGAATTTCGATTGGGTCGTGCCGGCCGCGATTTGGAGTTGGAATGCAGTCCTAAGACGCGAACAAGTTTTAGCTGCTGATGAGCGAATGGATCGGCTCCGCAACTTGAAAGCGACCGTTTCGAATCAGCTCGATGAACGTCGTGCGGCGGCCCGCTTTGAGCCGCAGGTCGATGCTGACACTTCTACTCGCGATCCCAACGAAGTACTGAACGAAGCTGCTGCGGCTGGCAACTCGGCACAGCCACCGCCGTTACAGAGGCCGGCCAGTCAATCCCCGCAAACCGAAGAAGAGTCGTACACGGAACGTTTGCTCAAGGCGAAGCGAAAGAATCGTCCGCCGAGTTGATGCCGGTAGCTGTGTACGCAGTCTGTTATTCTCTTATCCACCGAATCCTGCGGGAAATCTTCCGCACCTTTCACTAACCACTAGTGCCGCCAGTCCCCGAGGAGCATTCATGAGTATCGGCGAGTCGATGCAGAAGCAGGCCGAAGAATTTCGCAATCGGTATAACGCAGTCCGCGAGCAGATCGGCCGCGTGATCGTCGGCCACGACGACATCGTGCATGGCGTGCTCACGGGCATGTTCATCGGCGGCCATTGCCTGCTTGAAGGTGTGCCGGGCTTGGGCAAAACGATGCTGGTCCGCACGCTGGCGGAAACACTCGATCTGAAGTTTAACCGTGTGCAGTTCACGCCCGATCTCATGCCGTCGGACATTCTCGGCACGAACATGATCAATGAAAACGCCGAAGGCCGCCGCGTCTTCGAATTTCAACGCGGGCCCATCTTCACGCAGATCCTGCTGGCCGACGAAATCAACCGCGCCACGCCGAAGACCCAGTCGGCGATGCTCGAAACGATGCAAGAAGGAACCGTAACCGTCGCTGGCACGCGCTACGAACTCGAAAAGCCGTTCTTTGTTCTCGCTACGCAGAATCCGATCGAACAGGAAGGCACGTACCCGCTGCCTGAAGCGCAGCTCGACCGCTTCTTGTTCAAACTGGTCGTCGGTTATTCGGGCCGCGAAGAACTGGCAACGATCGTCGACCGCACGACGAAGGGGATCACTATCCGTCCCGAGAAGGTGATGGATGGCACCGAGATTCGCACCTGGCAAAAGCTGATCCGCGACGTGATCCTCGCCCAACATGTGCAGGATTACATCGTACGACTGATCCTCTCCACGCACCCACAAGGCCCGTACGCGCTGCCGATCACCAACCAATATCTGCGCTGGGGGAGCAGTCCCCGCGGCGCACAAACGATTGCACTGGCTTCGAAAGTCCGCGCCCTGCTCGAGGGCCGATACAATGTTAGCTTCGAAGACGTCCGCCGCTCATTCCTGCCCGCGATGCGGCACCGCGTGATTCTCAATTTCGAAGCCCAAGCCGAAGGACTCGACACCGATCACGTGTTGCTCGAGATCCTCGAGAAGCTGCCGGAGAAGGGCGAGGATGCGCCAGTGAAAGCGTCATTGGCAAGATAGTCTCCTTTCGCTCCGCGAAAGAGCGAATCTGTTGGTTGGCAATTTGAGGTCGATCGCCCCATGTCCACCGTTCCCGAAATCACGCTTCTTAACCCACAACTGCTCGCGCAGCTCGAGCGGCTCGAACTGATGAGCCGGAAAATCTTTCGGGGGCGGATGAAGGGGGAACGACGGAGCAAGCGCAAGGGGCAGAGCGTTGAGTTTGCCGACTTTCGCAACTATGTCCCCGGCGACGATCTCCGGTTCATCGATTGGAACTTGTACGCTCGGATGGACCGGTTGTTTCTCAAGCTGTTCCTCGAAGAAGAAGACCTGCACGTCTATGTGCTGATCGATGCCAGCACGAGCATGGAATTCGGCGAACCAACGAAACTGCAATATGCCAAGCAACTCGCCGCCGCGCTCGGTTACATCGGCCTGACGCGGGCGGACCGTGTGAAGATCGAATCGCTGGGAACATCACATCGCAACCCAGGGCCTGTGCTCCGCGGCCGAGCCAGTGTGTGGCGAATGATTGAGCACCTCAACACGATTCAGCCCGGCGAAAACGTGCCGCTGGCCGAAGGCATTAAGAACTTCTGCATTCGGAATCAAAGCAAAGGTATTTTGATTCTGATCACCGACTTGATGGATAAGACAGGCTACGACCGCGCACTGAAATTGCTCGTCGCGCAGCAGATGGACGTCTATGTGCTGCACGTACTCAGCCCCGAAGAGCTGAATCCAGAGATCAAGGGCGACCTCCGTCTCGTCGATGCCGAAGACAGCGACATTGCCGAAGTCACCGTTAGCCGACCGTTGCTCGATCGCTACAAGCGCACGCTCGCCGCATTTGTCGACGGCGCCAAGGATTATTGCACTCGCCGCGGCATGAGCTATTTGATGACGAGTACGGAGACGCCGGTGGATAAACTGGTAGGAACGTACTTGCGGAAGCGAGGGCTGGTGCGCTGATGCAATTCCTCACCAACCACTTCCTGAACACGCTCACACTCGGCCAATGGGTCGTGTTGGCGCTCGTACCGCCGGCGATCATTGCGCTCTACTTCCTCAAGCTTCGCCGTCAACCACTTGAAGTACCAAGCACTTATCTCTGGAGCCGAGCGATTGAGGATTTGCACGTGAACTCTCTCTGGCAACGACTGCGGCAAAGCTTGCTGCTGTTGTTGCAATTGCTGCTCATCGCGCTGCTCATCTTCACGCTCGTGCGGCCGGGTTGGAAAGGTACGGAGCTCGTTGGCAATCGATTGATCTTTATGATCGACACTTCGGCCAGCATGAACTCGACGGACGTCAAACCAACACGACTCGATTCGGCGAAACTGCAGGCCGTCGCGCTCGTCGAGCAAATGAAACCCGGCGATGTGGCGATGGTCATTAGCTTTTCAAATGTCGCCAAGGTCGAGCAAACGTTCACAGATAACCGCCGCCTGCTCCGCCAAAAGATCGAGCTTGTCTCAGCAACCAACCGCAGTAGCGATCTGAGCGAAGCCCTCCGCGCCGCGTCGGGGCTGGCCAATCCGGGCCAAACCGGCGATCCAAATAACCCCAACGACATTCAAACCGCCGAAGCGCAACCTGCAACGATGTACTTGCTCACCGACGGCGGCTTCGCGTCGGTCCCCAACTTCCGCTTGGGCAATCTCGACGCCGAGTACGTGAAGGTTTCTTCCGCTACACCGCGAAACCTGGGTATTGTGGCGTTCAGCACCGATGCCAATCCGGAAAATCCCGGCCAGATCCAGGCCTTCGCTCGTGTCGAAAACTTTGGTGCCGAAACCGAAAAGGCCATCGCTACCTTGTTCGTCAACGATGTCGAACTCGATTCGCAAAGCGTCGAAGTTGCGGGCCGCAATCCCGAAAATCAGTTACCGGGCGCTGCCGGGGTGAAGTTTGAAATGGAGTCGATCGAGAACGGTGTGCTGCGGCTGGAACTCGAAATCAAAGACGATCTGCCGCTTGACAACCGTGCGTTCACGGTCGTCAATCTACCACAGCCGGCGAAAGTGCTCTTCGTTACACCAGGCAATGATGCATTGGAACTGGCGCTTGCGACCGACGAAGCCACCAAGATGGCTGTCATCGTCCGCCATCCGCCGAAGTATCTGGAAGAGAAAGCTTATCTCGATGCCGCTGCCGACAGCACGTACGACCTGATCATTTACGATCAGTGTTCGCCGAAGCAGATGCCTAACTGCAACACGCTCTTCATCGGCCGCCTGCCGCCGGGGGACGAATGGAAGGCTGGTCCCAAGTCCTTTCCCACCATCGTCCGTGATGTGAATCAACTTCACCCGCTGTCGCAATTGCTAGCGATGGAGACTGTGAAAATTCTCGAATCGACGCCGCTCACCGGTCCGCCTGGCAGCACGCCCTTGATGGAAGCGTACGTGGGGCAAGGGACCGATACCAAGTTCAGCAGTGTCTACATGATCGGCCCACGTGCCGGTTTCGAAGACGCAGTGCTTGGTTTCGAAATCGTCGGTCCCGATGAAAAAGGAGACGTCGTCAGCAATACCGACTGGCAACTCCGCCGCAGTTTTCCCGTCTTTGCGTTGAACGCTATCAAGTACCTCGGCGGCGTGCGCACCGGTCTGGCCATGCCCAGCGTGAAACCCGGCGCGCCGGCAACGTTGCGAGCGTTAACCGCAGTCAAGCAGATCACCGTCCGTTCGCCGCGAGGTGAACAGTTTGTCGTTGAGCGCGAAGCGCAAAATCAATTTGTTTTCACGCGCACAGAAGACCTCGGAGTGTACGACGTGCGCGAAGGCTCCGGCGAAAAGGTTTCGCAGAAAGTGGCGGTGAACATCTTCGATCCGCGCGAAACCAATCTGGAATCGCGCGACAAAATCGAGATCGGCGAAGAGATCAAGGCGCAAACCGCCAAGCAAGTTTCCCGCAAAGAACTGTGGCGCTGGCTGCTCTTCGGCGCCATCGCGCTGCTTATTTTCGAATGGTATATCTACAACCGGCGGGTTTATTTGTAAGCAATGTCGGCTTTCGCTTCGCGAAAGCACGAGTCTTTGCCTTTACTGCACCCCCGGAAAATACTCGCCCTTGTGCGGAGCGCAAGGCAACAATCTAAAACAAATCCAATATCGCCTGCCCCTCGTCCAGCAAGTTATAAGGCCGTCCTTGCGGATCGGTCGCTTGAAGATCGCGGATGCCCATGGCGTGATAGACCGTCTTGGTGATGTCGGCAGGCGTAACCGCGCGATCGGCCGGGTATTCACCGAGGCGATCGCTGGCTCCATACGTTTGTCCGCCTTGGATGCCGCCGCCGGCCATGATGTCGGTCAGGCAATGCGTCCAGTGATCGCGGCCTGCGTCAGTCAGACCGCTCTTGATGCCGCCTGACCGCGGATCGCCGATGCGGGGCTTGCGGCCCATTTCGCTGGTGACCAGCACCTGCGTCGTCGCGAGCAAACCTCGCTGGGCCAGGTCTCCGATCAAGGCGGAAAAGCCGCGATCGAATTCAGGGAGCAGGTGATCCTTCAAACAATTGAAATTGTTGCCGTGCGTATCCCAACCGCCGGCGCTCTTGCACTTATCGGCGATCTTGTCGTTTTCTTTCCAGAAAACGGTGATGAACGGCACTTCGGCTTCGACCAGCCGCCGCGCGAGCAGTAAGCTCATGCCGTTAATCGTCTGGCCGTATCGTTCACGCAACGCCACCGGTTCGCGAGCGACATCAAACGCCTCCGTGGTGCGGGCCGATTGCAACAGCGAGAGCGCCCGCTGTTGTTGCCGCTGCCAGGTTCGTGGCGCGGCGAACTCGTCGAAGTCTCGCCGCGCGGCATCGATGGTTTGCAGCAGGGCATGTCGTTCATTCAAACGCGCCGCCGTCATGTCCCCTTCGAGCACTAGTGACGGCGCTTGAAACTTTAGTGGTTCTTCGTTACTGCCATGCACGTACAGCGGATCATTCTCCAACCCCAGCCGCGCGGCGAACTGACCAGGCCGCGTGTAAGGCGCGCGACTCGGTTTATGCGGCAGCGTGATCGCATTCGCCAGTTCGCGATGCGGCGGCCGCCGCGACCCCACCACACTTCCCATGTAGGGCCAATCGTTCGGAAACGGCGTGCGATTGTTCCCCAGCGACACGAACGACGGATCAGGCACATGCCCTGTCAGGTTGTAGTAATAGCCCGCGTGATGGTCGTTGGTGTTGACCGTCGCACCGACTGAATTGATGACGGCCAGATGATGGGCCTGCTTGGCGAGCAGCGGCAAGTGTTCGCTCAGCCGCACGCCAGGGGCTGAAGTTTCGATCGGTTTGAACGGCCCGCGATGGCTATCCGGCGCATTGGGCTTCAGATCCCACATATCGAGATGAGACGCCCCGCCGCACAAAAAGAACAAAATCGTCGACTTCGCCTGGCCACCGGTTTTCCCAGTATTGTCAGCCGCAGTGCGAGCATCGGCCGGGCGGCCGAATGTCATCCCGGCAACCCCCAATCCCGAAGCGACGAGCAACGCGCGGCGGTTGAGAAGGGGACCAAAGTGCGGCGAGGCAGAATCCATCAGTGGCTCGCTGGTCGTATCGTGACGGGGAGGGTAAGCATCGAAACCGGAGGACGGTTGAGCATTACGATAGGACCCTGCTTCGCTATTTACAATCAAAAACTGCGAACCGGTCAATTCGGGATAACGCCCGCTGCTAGCGTGAGAACGAGAGAAGCGACAAAGCTGCTGCGCAGGGAATGAACTTTTCGCTGCGCGCTCTTAATGCATGGCGGCGGTGCGAGCAGGCCAGAGGCCTGGAGATGACTTTGCCGGTGGGGGCGCTGTTTTCTTTGCAGCGTCGCCAAGGTGCAGAAAGCTGAATGCCCGGGGACCATCATCAAGGCGACTGTTGGCACTCAATTGCTCGTGACAGCGAGGGCAGCAAGCACCGGTTGTGGGGTTTTCAACGGCCCGGCAATGAGCATCACAAGACCAGCAGTAATAAACGCTTCCGTCAAACATCACTCAAACTCTCGGCACACACAAACTGTGTCGTCACAGCGATTACGCTGGCGATAAGAGACTTTTATCGGCAATCCGCGTAATCGGCATGAGGCGAAAATTTCGGAAAATCGAGACAATTGGTCATTGCAGGTAAGCTCGCTGTGGCGTGCACCTTGCGCGCGAACAACTGCTCGGTGCAATGAACAGCAATTCAAATGCCAAACCCTTGGCAACATTCGGCAATTGAATGCTGGCGCGCAGGTGATTACTTTGGATTCCAGGCGCTGAACCCTGCGGAAAATCGACTTCACACCCACGCAGCTTTTTCTTCATGATCCAGGACCTGAGCCCATGCAGCTAATTATCCTTGCTGCGTTGCTGGCCACCCTGGCACATTCCGAAGCAGCCCCTGCATTGGCCACGGCGCCTACATTCGCAGTTACGTTCTTCGGCGGCGAGCAAGGGCGGCTCGCTGGCTTGCTGCTGACAATGTTCGCCGCACCCTGTGCTACGGCCTGCGATGGTGGGTGGTTCATCATTCGCTTGCGACGAAATCCACTCACCCATTGCCAGCAGTGGCAACAAGCGGGACAGCGTTACGAACGTCTGCAGCTCGCCGCAATTTGGTTGTGGTTAGCCGGTTCGCTGGCCGTGATTTATCTGTGGGATTGGCCGCAGATCGTGCGCGGGGAATGGGACTGGAGCGATTGGCCGCTTGTCGATGACTTGCTCGTGCTGATGCCGGTCATCGGCTCGCTGTTCCTCGTCTGGTTGACGTTTTACTTTGTGGAAAGAACCGCGCATCGCATGCGGCAGTCGCCGCAGCAACATCAAACACTGCTCGCTTATCTGGCCTGGCAATGCCGTCATTATCTGGCGATGGCCTTGATCCCTGCCTTGGTTGTGCTCGGGCTGCAAGATGTCAGTGCGCACCTCGGGTCGAAATGGAATATTGTTGCCGCGAGCGCCCATTTGAGTTGGCTGGTGATTCCTGCACTGGTCGTGATGGTCGTGGCATTGCCGCTGCTGTTGCGGCGACTTTGGCCGACGATGGAGTTGCCGGCAGACGAATTGCGGAGCGAGCTTGAAGCCATTAGCGCGCAGTGCCAAACACCATTGACGCAGATCCTCGTCTGGGAAACGAATGGCCGATTGGCAAATGCGGCCGTCGCGGGAGTATCGCGCTACTGCCGCATTTTGTTTCTCACCGATGCGCTGCTTGCGCAACTCGCGCCGACAGAGATCGCCGCTGTGGTCCGTCATGAACTAGCTCATTTGCAGCGAAGACATCTGATTCTGCGATTGTTGCTCCTCACACTTCCTGGCCTGGCTTGGTTTGCCCTGCAGCCATTGCTAGGCATTGAACTTGATTTGCTCTCAACCTCGTCCCCTTATTCCCTCGCAGTTTCGGGCATCTATCTGGCTTACGCCGCGATTGTTGTCGGCGGCTATTCGAAGCTGCTCGAATACGACGCTGATCTCGCGGCCGTCATCGACGCTCAAGGCGAGCTGAATGCCGACTCGGCGCGCGATTTGATTCACGCGCTCGCGGTGTTGCAAGGGCCGATCGGCGACAGCCGGTTCTCGTGGCTGCATCCAGCCACATCGGCGCGGATCCGATGGATCCGTCGCGTGCTGACGATGCCGGCAGATGGAATTGCGTATCGCGGCCGCCTGGATCAAGTGGCTCGCCTGATCTTTGCCATGACGTTCGCACTGCTGGGCTTGATGGCTGTCGCGACAATTTTGCTGTAAACGCTCCCGCCGCCGTCTGGCGCGCGTAGAATCGCAGCATGGACTCGACTACCGACAACCGCCGGCCGCTGTTGCAATTCTCGTTGCAGAGCGTGATGGTGCTCACCATTCTAATCAGCTTGGGTTTGGGCATTTACCGGCAAGCAGGCGTGCGAGCGCTCGCGACCTATGGTTTGTTGCTGTTTGCCGTTGGTCCGTGGTTTGCTTTTCTGGCCAGTGAATGTTTGCCGGTGCGCTCGCTCATCGCGCGGCGGACTTTTGCCTATGGTTTGTTGCTCGTCGTCTTCGCCGTTGGTTTGTGGAGTTCGCACATCTGGCGAAGTGTCCTTGACAATTACCTCGCGGCCTGGCTGTTGCCGGTGGCGCTTGTGTTATGGGTGCCGCAGTACCTGGCTTTTTTTGCAGCGCGGCGCGAAGTACGTGATTAAGTGAGTAAGCGTAGAATGATTGTCTCTGAATGCTTTTTCATTCGAGTGCCAACGAAGGAATCACGTTTTGCTCGCACGTTTGTTCTTGTTTTTTACGATCTTGCCGTTGATTGAGCTTTCGCTGTTGCTGCTGCTCGGGCGGCAGACCAGCGTCGCGACAACGATCGCCTTTGTGCTAATTACTGGTTTGATCGGCGCGATCATGTTGCGCTGGCAAGGACTGCAGGCCTGGCGAAGAGTGCATGAAGATATGCAGAAGGGAGTGATGCCCACCGATTCGCTCGTCGATGGTTTGCTGATCGTGATTGCATCGCTGCTGTTGATCACGCCAGGCGTGATCACCGATCTGGTCGGCATCACACTGTTGATCCCGTGGTTTCGCCGCGGGTATCGGCGGCTCGCGGTCTGGTACTTCAAAGAAAAGTTCGCCGGCCGGTTTACGCAGCGCGATTCGGCGGGCCAGTCACCCGAGAATCGTCGTTCGGAAGTAATCGATTCGTACTTTGTCGAAAATAAACCGTCGGGCGAAGATCGCTAAAAAAGTGCGTTGAAAAGTACAGCTAGCGTTCGCCCTAAAACGCCACTAGCGGCAGAGTGTCCGCCTTAATGGCTGCTCCAGCAGCAAATAATGGTGACAAATCGAGCCGGACTCTTGACAACCGGCCCCGCGTGCCGATAAGACGCACCTATATGCGCGGCCGTGATTCAGCGTGCCCGTCTGCGTTTGCTTGGTGCGGACCTCTCCCGGTGTCCCGCAGGCAGTCGGAAGTTGGAACTTCGGCAGCAGGATTTCCGCAGACAGCGGAGAAGGAACCCTCAATGTCAACGATCGAGTCGGCGGCTCTCTCGGAATCCACTCAAATGGCCGGCGAATTATCCGCGGCTGCTATTTACGACAAGTGCTGGGCCCTCGCCAAGAACTTGTGGTGGACCTGGCACCCGGAAGTAATCAGCATTTTCCGCGATCTCGATCCCATTCGCTGGCGACAACTCGATCACAACCCCATCGCGCTGCTCCGCGAGTTCAACGCCGAACGGCTTGCCAGTCGTGCGGCCGAAATGGTCCTTTACAGCCGGATCAATTACGCCCATCGTCGCCTGAAAGAATACATGGCGAGTACGAAAACTTGGGCGGCCACACACGCCGGTGTGCTCGGCGGCAACCCTGTAGCGTATTTCTCGGCTGAGTTTGGTCTGCACGAGTCGATTCCGATTTATTCGGGCGGCCTCGGAGTGCTCTCGGGCGATCACGTGAAGAGTGCCAGCGGCCTCGGCGTGAACCTCGTCGCGATCGGTCTCTTTTACGATCAGGGCTACTTCAAGCAGCAGCTCGACGACACCGGTTTTCAAAGGGAAGAATATCTCGACACCAAGGTCGAGAACATGCCGATCGAGCCGGCGCTGTCGCCCGAAGGAAAGCCGATCACAGTCCGCGTCGATACCCGTGGCGGCGCGTTGTTCGCCAAGGTGTGGGTCATGCAAGTTGGCCGCGTGCGGCTGTATTTGCTCGACTGCGATGTCGATGGCAACAGCCCCGAAGATCGCGAGCTCACCAGCCGGTTGTACGGCGGCGATGAGCGCACCCGCATTCGTCAGGAACTGGTTCTTGGCGTCGGCGGAGTGAAGGCCCTCAAGGCCCTCGGCATTCATCCCGGTGTGTATCACTTGAACGAAGGTCACAGCGCGTTTGGTCCACTCGAAGTGATTCGTGAACGGATGCACGACGACGGTCTGCCATTTGACGAAGCACTGCGTGACGTGGCGAGCCAAACTTGCTTTACTACCCACACGCCGGTTCCTGCCGGTCACGATCGCTTCCCTGGCGAACTCGTCGAAGAGCACTTGGGTCCGTTGCGAGATTCGCTGGGCATCAGCTATGACCAGTTCATGGGCCTGGGCCGTGTCGAACCGCAGAACACTCAAGAGCCGTTCTGCATGACGGTCATTGGACTGAAGCTGTCGCGGAAGGCGAACGCGGTGAGCCAATTGCACGGGCACATCAGCCGCCGTATGTGGGCCCAACTCTGGCCGTGGCGAGTTGAAGAAGAAATTCCGATCGGCCACATCACCAACGGCGTGCACATTCCCACGTGGCTCGCGTCGCAGATGATGCAGCTTTACGATCGTCACTTCGTTGCGCAGTGGATCTATCGAATGGGCGAGCCCGAAGTATGGCAAGCCATTCACAATGTCGATCCGGGCGAATTGTGGGAAACTCACAACGCGCTGAAGAACTTGCTGTTGGCCTTCGTTCGCCGCCGTGTCAGCCGGCAATGCCGCCGCCGCGGCGAAAGCGACGAAACGATCGAAGCCGCGCGGAATGTGCTCGATCCCAACATTTTGACAATCGGCTTCGGTCGGCGGTTTGCCACGTATAAGCGAGCTACGCTGCTGCTGAGCGATCCCGATCGTCTGGCCGCGATTGTCAACGACAAAGAACGGCCCGTGCAGTTTGTGTATGCCGGCAAGGCGCATCCGAAAGATGAACCCGGCAAGGGCTTTATCAAGACGATTGCCAACCTGCGTCATGATCCGCGGTTCGCGGGCAAGATTGTCTATGTCGAAGACTACGACATGAACGTCTGCCGCCACATGATTCAGGGCGTCGATGTGTGGCTCAACAACCCACGCCGGCCGCTCGAAGCGTCGGGAACGTCGGGCCAGAAGACTGTGCTCAACGGCGGCTTGAATCTGTCGATTCTCGATGGATGGTGGGCCGAAGCGTATGACGGCACGAACGGCTTTGCGATCGGCCATGGCAAGAGCCACAAGGACGACAAAGTCACCGACAAGCGCGACGCCGAAGACTTGTTCAAGGCGATCGAAGACGAAGTGGTGCCGATGTACTACGACCGCGACGTCGACGGCCTGCCACGGCAATGGATCAAGCGGATGATGAACAGCATCAGCACGCTGGCTTGGCGATTCTCCGCCCACCGGATGGTGATGGACTACGCAAAATATTGCTATGTGCCAAGTGCCGGCGGCTTGAGTTGCGACATGGTTTCGAAGTAGTTTTGAAAAACGCCCCTGCCGCTCATTGTCTTGCTCCCTCGCCCCGTTATTCCGCGTTACTCCGTCCGGGGAGAGGGTTGGGGAGGAGGGCTCAGCAGGATCGTCGCCCGGTTAGGTAGCTTATATCACGGCGGCCGAACTGCGCATTTTGCGCGGATTTCCCTTGTTTGGCCGAAACCTCTTCATAACCCCCGGGTTTACTCCCTGTAGCTATCCGGTGGGTCGAGGCGCGCCGACGTTCGTTCGTGCCATTGCTCTTTTGATTGGGCCCCACTTCTCGCTTGCTCAGGGGAATCCTTCATGTCGAATTCGCTCCGTATTTTCTGCCTTGCCGGTCTCTCGGCCGTGATGCTCTTAGCCAATCTTTCCGCTCAAGAACAAGGCAAGCGTCCGCAGCGCGGTCCCGGCGGCTTCGGCATGCGCGACCCCTTCCAACTGCCCGAATCGCTCGGCGTGACCGATGACCAAAAGTCCAAGCTCGCCGACCTGAAGAAGAAGTACGAAGACAAGCTGAAGGCAGCCGCCGACAAGTCGAAGCTGACAGAAGAACAGATTGCCAAGCAACGAGAAGCGTTTGGCAAGTTGCGCGACTCGGGCAAGTCGTTTGCCGAAATGCGCGAAGCCGTCGCCAAGGAACTGAACCTGACCGAAGACCAAAAGAAGGGCCGCGAAGAACTGGCCACCCTCACCACCGAAATTGTTAAGGAAATTGACGACCTGCTGACCGACGAGCAGAAAACGAAGCTCAAGGAAGCCCGTGAACGCCGCCCAGGTGGCAACCAAGGAAAGCGTCCCGAACGGAAGAAGAGCGAGTAGTCTACCCGCCGCAAACCAACAGACGATGTGCAACAGCCGGGAGCAAAAATTCCGGCTGTTGTCGTTTCTTGCTGATCCCTTTCTTGCAGTTACAGCGCTTCCCACGCTTCAATCTGCCCGCGGTGCATGAGATAATCGCCGCTTCGCTCGGTTATCACCTTTCCCCGTAGGGTTCGCTCCATGTTGCTGACGCGTGGTTGGTTTTTGTCGCTGTTCGCCGCGATTGGTTTGAGTGTTTCTTTGTCTGCCGTTGCTCAGGAAGCAAAGCCGGATTCGAAGGCCGAGGCTAAAGACGACGGGGAGTGGATTCAACTGTTTAACGGCAAGAATCTCGACGGTTGGACGCCGAAGATTCGCTATCACGAGTTGGGCGAGAATTGGAACGACACCTTCCGCGTGGAAGATGGACTGCTGAAAGTCGGCTACGACAAGTACGAGAAATTCAACGAGACTTTCGGCCATCTGTTTTACAAAGAGCCATTCTCGAACTACGTGCTCCGCGTTGAATATCGTTTTGTCGGCAAGCAATGTGAAGGCGGTCCCGGCTGGGCCGTCCGCAACAGCGGTGTGATGATTCACGGCGAAATGCCGCAGACGATCGGCAAGGATCAAGACTTTCCAGCCTCGATCGAAGTGCAACTGCTCGGCGGCAACGGCAAGGATCCGCGCACCAACGCCAACCTTTGCACGCCCGGAACCAATGTGGTGATGAAGGGCGAACTCGTCACGCGGCATTGCACCAATTCGACATCGAAGACGTACCACGGCGAAGATTGGGTGACGGTCGAAATTCACGTTCGTGGCAGCCATATCATTCAACACAAGATCGATGGCGTGAGCGTGCTGACGTACAACGAGCCGCAGCTCGACGAGCGCGATGCGCACGCGAAGGAACTGATCGCCAAGGCGGGGACCAAGATCCTGACCGGCGGCAGTATCTCGCTGCAATCCGAAAGCCATCCAATTCATTTCCGCAAAGTGGAAATCAAAAAGCTGATGCCTTAATTGTCACCGATCGCTCCGCAATCGGTGAATGGGCTCGGCCACTTCAAGTTAAAGTGGCGTTTCAAATGATTCCAACTCGTTCGCGGGAACGAACGAAGACTAACGAGGAAGCGCATGAACAGCGAATTCACCCGCCGGCAAATATTAGCTGCCGGCGCCGCTACGGGAATTGCGATGAGTTGGCCTGGCTCTGCAGCCTCCGAAGATAAATTCGCGACGCATCCGCTGATCGACGCCCATTCGCACGTCTGGTCACCGGACACGACGAAGTGGCCGCTCGCCAACGGCAAGACGCAAGCGGACCTCGATCCGCTGAGCTTCACGCCCGAAGAACTGCTCAAATTGGCCCATCCGGAGAAGGTGGGCAGCGTAGTGCTGATTCAGCATCACCTCTATCATGGCTGGGACAACAGCTACTTGATCGATTGTGCCGCGCGCTTTCCTGGCACCTTTGCGGTGACGGGCATGCTCGACGATATGCAGCCAGCTCCCGAGAAAAAAATGGCGGAACTGCTGACCAAACGTGTCCGCGGCTTTCGCATCACGTCGTGGATTCGCAAAGAAAAATGGCTCACCGGCGACGGCATGGCCGCCATGTGGAAGACCGGCGCCGAAGCGGGCCAGGCCATGTGCTGCCTGATCAATCCTGAAGATCTGCCCGGCGTCAACGACATGTGCAAGCGATACCCCGACACCACCGTGGTCATCGATCACTTCGCGCGGATCGGCGTCGACGGCGAGATTCGCGACGCCGATGTGAAGAACCTGCTCGCTCTCGCGCAGCACAAAAAAGTGAATGTCAAACTCTCAGCGTACTACGCCCTCGGCAAAAAGCAGGAGCCATACGAAGACCTGCTGCCGATGATTCGCCGCGTGCTGACTGAGTTCGGTCCCGAGCGCTGCATGTGGGCCAGCGATGCACCGTATCAAGTGGTGAAAGGGCATACCTACGCGGCGTCGATCGCCCTGCTGCGCGATCGCGCGGGATTATCGGCAGGTGACAAAGAACATCTGTTTCGCAAAACGGCGGAGCGGATTTATTTTTCTTAAGGCGAGCGTTGTAGCGTGAGCCCGACGCGTCCGCGAGTGAGAGTCGATCACGTCGGACTCGCGCCGCGATGCTCGCCATAGTGTGTTACTCGCTCGTAATTTTCAACTTGCTCCACGCTGCCGGCAACGGTGCGACGAGCTCTAGCGGCCCCTTCTTCACCGGATGAGCAATCGTCAACCGCCGCGCATGCAGGGCGATGCCATGCGGAAAATTCTTCTCGCTGCCATATTTCCGATCGCCAAGAATCGGCGCCCCGACAGTCGACAGTTGCAACCGAATCTGATGTTTGCGGCCTGTCAGCAATTCGACTTCCAATAGCTCGCCAGCACTCAATTTCTGCAGCGGTCGATAATGCAGCTCAGCCTTTTGAGAATTCGGAGCATTCGCCGCGGTCACTACCATCCGCTGCAAGCGCTCGTCCTTGCGCAGCCAATGCACCAGTTCTTGAGAGGAACTTCGCGGCAAGCGTTCGACAACCGCCCAATAGATTTTGCTCGTCTCGCGCTCGCGAAACTGTTCCGACAGTCGCGCTGCCGCTTTGCTGGTCCGGGCGAAGACCAGCACGCCGCTGACCAGTGCATCGATGCGGCTGACCACGCCCAAGTAGACATTGCCCGGCTTGCTGTACTTCTGCTTGAGATATTCCTTTGCCAGCTTCGCGACGCTGGGCTCTTCTTCGGTCACGCCCATCGTCGCGATGCCCGCCGGTTTGTTGACGACGAGCAGGTGGTTGTCTTCGAACAGAACGCTAATCGGCAAGCCGGGCGGCGGCAGTTTGTCAGCAGCCATGTTTAGTGCTTGTAAACTTTGTGCTGCGGCCGGCCCGAAAGAATTTGTTCTTTGCCCCAGTTCGTCACATCGCGAAAGGCCTGGCTGGCGATGAAGCTCTTGAAGGCCTCTTCGTCATTCCACTCGCTGGTGATCAGGTACGATGCGTCGTCGGCGACGTCTTTCCAAAGAGTCGAGTTCGTGTGTCCCGGCGCGGCTTTCAGGGCAGTAATAACGGCCGCGAACTTGCCTTCAAAATCTGATTGCTTGCCCGGAAGGACGTGGTAATTCATGCCGACGGTGATCATCGTTAGTTCCTGTGCGAGAGGGTAATCACGCATTATAGAGGCGATTGCCCGAAACCGTAGGGCCCGTCCTTCACCTCTCGTGGCCCGCTTTACGTACAATGGAAGACCACGCATTAAGTCCGCACGCGAAAAGACTCTCCATGAAACGTCCGTCCCGGATCACCGTTCCGCAGCTCGTCGCTTTCAAAGAAGCCGGTGAGAAAATCACCATGCTGACGGCATACGACTTTCCCACTGCCTCGCTCGTCGATGCGGCCGGTGTCGAAGCGGTGCTGGTCGGCGACAGCCTGTCGATGGTCGTGCAGGGGCACGAGACGACGCTCCCCGTCACGTTCGAGCAAATCAAGTATCACGCCGAGATGGTCGGCCGCGCCGTGCAGCATGCGCTAGTCATCGTCGACTTGCCGTTTCCTACGAATCACCTGGGCGTGCATCGCGTCATCGAACTTGCCGGGCAATTGCTGAAAGAAGCCCGCGTCCAAGCTGTGAAACTCGAAGGGGGCGCGGAGCAAGCCGAAGTGATCGCGGGGCTGGTTTCCGCCGGCATTCCGGTGATGGCCCACGTGGGACTACGGCCGCAGAACGTGCATCAGATGGGCGGCTACAAAGTGCAGCGCGATGCGGAGAAGCTGATCGCCGATTCGCTGGCCGCGCAAAATGCCGGCGCGTTCGGCATTGTGCTCGAATGCATTCCCGCCGAACTCGCCACGCGAATTAGCAAGCAGCTGACAATTCCCACCATCGGCATCGGCGCTGGCGCCGGTTGCGACGGCCAAGTGCTGGTGCTACATGATCTGCTCGGGCTGACCAGCGGCTTCGTACCGAAGTTTGTCAAACAATACGCCGATCTTTCGACGACGATCAGCTCCGCATTGCAGAGCTATCGCGACGAAGTCCGCAGCGGGAAGTTTCCGGGACCGGAACAGCAGTTTCGCTGACGCGAGAGTTACTGCGCAAACGGATCGGCAATATCCGCTGGCGGCGGCGCTTCGAGCGGTGTGGAATGCGCGAGCTCGCTGCGCTGGGGCAACGACTCTTCCAGCGGGCCGTCATCTGCCCGCACCACCAGCCGCTGCGTGCTGATCTGCACCACGATCACGCGCTGACCGGCTTCGATGGGTGTGCCTTCACTGATGGCGTCGTAGTTTTTCCCTTCCACCTGCACGATGCCGCCGGGCAACATCAGGCTTTTCGCCGTACCTCGTTTGCCTACGAGTTCGCGAAGACCGCGATAGGTATGAGTTTCAGGCAGCACTTCATCGGAGTCGCTCGGGGGCACGTTGAGAATCATCTTGCCGAACGAAGTCGTTGGCCAGAAATGAATCGCGGCAAACAAAAACGCCGGCACGCAGATCAGCACACCTAGCAACATCGCCGCACCGGTCGTAGTTCCAGACATAAAGCCCAGCACAATCGCGCCGATGAGCGACAACACGCACAGCAATCCCAGCATGCCGCTGGAGGGAACAAAAAACTCCAGCACCAGGCAAATCAAGCCTATGCCGAGCAGAATCAGAGCCCAGGTGAAATAGTCCATGCAGGTATTTTAGCAAACGTTCCGGTGTCGGGAGTATTTTCCAGCGCTCGCCATCCGTTACGCTTCGCGCACCAGCACACGACTGCCGATGACATCGACCACTACGACGCTGGCGCCCTTTTCGATCATTTCGCCTGCACTCATCACGTCGACCATCTGATCGCCGAACAGGGCCTTGCCGGAGGGGAAGAGCGCGGTGGTGGTCACGCCGCGCTTGCCTGAGAGATGGGCCCATTGCACCAATTGTTCGCGCGACAGTCGCTGCTCGAGTTCGGCCTCACGCGGCGGCTGCAGAATCATGTTGTTGAAGTACGGCGTGTCGGGCAGGTAGCGACGGATCAAGCCGACGGCCACCATGCCACCGGCCAAACCGACGATGAACACGCCCAGCGAAATCGGCATCTCTTTCAGCTGGTAAGCGTTGGTCGGCAGCACAAACGTCTGACTCGCGAGAATGATCGACGACACAATCATCAAACCGCCGCCGATGCCGAACACCATGGTCCCCGGCGCGACAAAGATCTCGATCAGCACACACAGAATGCCGACGACGAAGAGCATCACTTCCAATCCAGTCGCCGTGCCATGCAAAAACTTCGACCAGAAAAACAAGACGAAGCACAACAGCGCGATAAACCCTGGCAAGCCCACGCCAGGCGAAGAAAACTCGATCATGAGCGCGAACATGGCGATAAACAATAACGCGGCCGACAATCCGGGATTCGCCAGCCACTCGATCATCTGCAGGGCCCAGTTCGAACGGACTGTCTCGATGTTTTTCTCGATGTGATACAAGCTTTTGAACTCCTCTTCGCTGTTCACGACATGCGTGGCCAGGCCGATCTGCGTCGCAGTTTTAGCATCGATGCCCGCGGCAACCGGCAACATGTTCGCACCGCGCAACCAGGATTCGTTTTCCGGCAGTTTTTCCCACTCTGCGGGCGAGAGATAAAGCACATCGCTCGAGCCTTCGCGTTGATAGGGCCAGAGTTGTGTTTGTGGATCGACCATTGCCAGGGGGAGCGACCAGGTCCGCTGACGTTGCGCGGCAATTTGTTCGAGCGGGCCACGGAGATTTTCGCGGTCGCGCTCTTTGATGTTCCGGGCGTCACCTTGGCCGCCGACTTGCGCGGTTTCCCATAGAATCAAATCATCGCAAGCCCAAGCGATGATCCCCGCATCGGCCCGAGCTTCACGCCGCACCACGGCCACGGTGCGGATCTCTTTGCCGAATTTCGCAATCTCCGACGCCAATCGCATGCTTTCGTACAAATCGCCGCCGGCGCTGTCGAGCTTGATGAATAGCAGATTGAAATCATCGCGCGCGCGGTGATCCTTGACCACCCGGAGGATCCAGTTCACCTTTTGTTGATTGACGGGGCCATCGATCTCCAGCAGAATCGGCCGCCAACCTTCGTCGGGCACCAGCGGCGCGCGAAGCGCTGTCGGAGAGATATTAAGTGCCGCGGCGAGGCCTGCCTTGTCGTCGGCCAGGTGTGTGGCGAAGCCGAACTGCCGCATTTCATTGCCCGCCAGCGTGTGTTGTTCACCGCTACGAAAGATCGTTTCTTCTTTTTTGATGATGCCTTGCGTGCGCAGGTTCGGGAGAGTTTCGCTGGTTTCGTAGCGCACGCCGTCGGAAGTGGTGACGCGGAAAATTTCGAGTTCATCGTCGAGCATGCCGAGGGCGATGGCTGGCGGAATAGTAAGCCGCCGCACGGAGAACTCCCGATAAGCACCTCGCATCGTTTCGTCGAGGAGTTTTTCGTCAACGCCCGCAGCGCCGAGGTCTGATTCCTTGGCCATTACGATTTGTTCGCAGGCCAGCACCGGCAGCACCGCATGCCCTTTGACCGAATGGGGTAAATAGGCCACTGTCTTTACCGTTGCGAGCGTTTCACTCACCAGAAAACGAGCCAGCGAATGCGCCCGCCCAAAGTCGCTCCCCTCGCCTGCGGTTTCGGGGTCGGGACGAAATTCGAGAATGAGCGTCGGCCGCTTGGCATCTTTGGGTAAGCGCAACAGCCCACGGGCGATCTGCTCTTGCACCAGTTGATCGACATTTCCCTTCAGCGGCAGCGGCACTTGAACCAGCACCACCGCCGTTTTTTCTTTTGCCTTTGCCTGATCGGTTTCTTGGGCTGGCTTTTGGTTCGCTGGCTGATCCTGAGCGGAACTGGGCAACGAGGAATGGCTACTGAAGGCCGTGAGCGCGGTCAGCACGAGTGCGAACAGCGACCAGCGACGCAGGGCGGCTCGCCGGGAATAGACGATTCGCGAATCACCAAAATCTCGCATATGACTTTCGCATCACCGCAGTGGCGCGCTCCCTGGGAACCCGAACCTAGTTGATTATAGGCGGCCGCCTGCCTCCGGTCAGGTGCGCGGGATGGTAATGGGTATTCGTCAAAGCGCCGGCAGCATTTGGGGAGAGGGCATATCCGGAGAGTGTGACCTGCTGCTGTAAGCATCTTCGTCTTTACTTAAGTTCTTGTCATCCGGAAACTTGAGCGACTTCGGTTCCACAGTTTTCGGAGGGAAGAGAATGACATGGATGGCAGGTCAGGGGAGTTGCTGGAGTACCGAAGCGAGGGAGAAACACCGCGAAGTTTGCCCGCAACTCGTGTTCGGAGCAGTTGGCGGCGGCGATTGTCTTGGTCATAATGGTGGATTACGCAGTTCCCCAGCAAACGAATTTTGAACAGGCCACGGTCTGTTTCCCCGGCCAGGAGCCTCTCCCCTGAGTACTTATCGCGTCACGGTTGGTTGGTGGGTTGTCGCGGCGATCGTCGCGCTGCGGGTCGGCATCGGCCTGCACTTCTATCTCGAAGGCTCGACCAAATTGAAGGACAAAAAGCCGTTTTCGGCTGGCTTTTTTGCCAATGCCAAGGGCCCGTTGGCCGGCATGTATCGCAACATGGTCTGGGATGCCGATGGCACTTGGCGGCTCGATGGCAAGTCGACAACCGCCTACTGGGCCGACTATCAAAAGCGGATCGGCAGCCACTTTGGCTTCGACGAGAAACAGAACAAAGCCGCCGAGACAATCGTCAAGGATTACAGCAAGCGGCTGAGTTGGTTCCTGGGCTCAAAGCGCGAAGATATCAGCGAATATATGAAGCAGCTCGATCGCCGGGATGCGAACCGGGACAATCCGCAGCGGCAGCTTACTTCGTTGCAAGCTCACGATGCCCGCATCGATGCTGATCGCAACTCGTTAAAAATGCCCATGCTTGCCACCATTGATAAGATGTGGGTGGACTTGGAGAACGACCTGAACGCCCTGGCGAATGACAAGCAATGGCAGCGGCATGGCCGGCTGAAGATCGGCAAGATTGGCCGTCGCTTTGGCGATTCGGAATTCGCCGATGCCGTGGTGCCGTACTTCGATCTGATGATCGGCTTGATGCTGATCATTGGCCTGTTTACGCGGGCCGCGGCGATCGGCGGTGCGTTGTTCCTTGCCAGCGTTTGTGCTTCGCAGTGGCCCGGGTATGGCGGCGCACCCATTTATTATCAGTTTGTCGAAATGCTTGCCCTGCTGACGCTCGCCGCGATCGGCGCCGGGCAGTTTTATGGTTTGGACTTTGTAATCAGCGGCTTGCGGCAAATGACTCGCAAGGCCGATGTTCCCGCCGGCCGACCTTCCACTTCCAAAACTCCAGCATCCAGCGCCTCGGTTCTGGTTCCAGCCAAAGGAAAATAGCAATGAATCTCACTCCCGAAGAACGTGCGGTTGGCCAGGAAAACTACTACTCCGCCATGGATGCGCTCGATCGCAGCCCCGCTGCAGAGCCCTTTCAGCGGCGCGATTTCCTCAAGGGTGTCGTCGGCGCGGGCATTGTTTCTGGCGCGGGCTTGGGCGCGACGTATTTCTGGAAAGAAAAAGAAAAGCTCGGCAGCCCGGTTCGCATTGCGGTGATTGGCGTCGGCGACGAAGGCCAGGTGCTCATCAACGCCTGCAATCCGGAATATGTCGACGTCGTGCAGATCTGCGATATTCGGCCGTACAATTTTCACCGTGCGTTTCACGGTGACTGGGCCGGCGATGTCGCTCTGGCCAATCGTCAAGGCTTGATCAAGCGGTTCGGCTTCGCCGACGAAGAAGCCGCCAAAGCGCACATTAAAACCACGCAGGACTATAAGGAAGTTCTGAAGAACCCCGACGTAGAAGCAATCATCATCGCGCTGCCGCTGCATTTGCACGCGATTGTCGCCATCGAAGCGATGCAGGCTGGAAAGCATGTATTGACCGAAAAGCTGATGGCCCACAACGTGGCTCAGTGCAAGCTGATGGGCCGCGTCGCCGACAAGACCGGCAAGATTCTGTGCGTCGGCCATCAACGGCATTACAGCGTGCTGTATGACAATGCCGTGAATCTGCTCCGCTGGGGCGTGCTCGGCGAAATGCATCACATCCGCGCACAGTGGCACCGCGGCAATCTCCCCGGCAACGACAGCTGGCAACAGCCGCTGCCGTGGGCCGTCGACGCACTGACCAAGGACGGCAAGAGCGAGAAGATCAACTTCGTCGCAAAGAAACTCGAAGACCTGAAGAAAGACCTCAAGGACGAAAAGAATCCTGCCGCGGCCAACATGCTTTCGAAGCAAGTCGCCCAGTGGACAGCCTGGCTGATGGACGCCGATGTCGATGCCAAGAAATATGGCTACAAGGATTTCGATCTTGGCGGCGGCAAGATGCGCGAAGCTCGCGAAGAGCTGATGCGTTGGCGGCTGTTCCAGCGGACCGGTGGCGGCCTGATGGCCGAACTCGGCAGCCATCAACTCGACGCTGCGAGCATCTTTTGCACAGCACTCCGCAAGGACGGCAAGAAGGCTCACCCGCTAAGCGTGCATGCGGTCGGTGGTCGTCACACCTTCCCGCTCGATCGCGAAGCCGAAGATCACGTTTATTGCATGTACGAGTTCCCCGGCCCCGGTTACGAAGCGGGCTTTGATCCGGGCTATTACGATCCGGCCATGGCCTATCCCAGCAAAGACGGCATTCCGGCCTACGATGCCCAGAAACATCCGGAAAAGAAAATCGTCGTCACTTACTCGTCGATCAACGGCAACGGCTGGGGCGGTTACGGCGAAACCGTGATGGGAACGAAGGGGACGTTGCTGCTCGAACGCGAGCAGGAAGTGCTGCTCTTTAAAAACAGTGACACCTCGACCAAGATCGGCGTGAAAGACGACAAGGGCGGCCCGACGCTCGATACACAAGCCAGCGGCAAGGGCCCGTCCCTCGCCAAGGCTGCTGCTTCAAGTGGTCCGGTTAGCCGCGGTTACACTGAAGAGATCGAGCACTTCGCCTGGTGCATTCGCAACCCAGCTCCCGAGAATCAACCTCGCTGCAATGCGAAGGTCGCGCTCGGCGACGCCGTCATCGCGCTGGCCACCAACGTGGCCATCGACAATGCCAACAAGGGCAAGGGTGGCTATCTCGCGTTCAGCGAAGACTGGTACGACATCAACCATGACGCCACGCCCGACGGCAGCAACATCAAGGAAGAAGCGGCCAAAATGGGCGCGGAAATGGCGTGAGGCGAAGGCAGTCGTGAGAAGGCAGAACGCAGAATGATTAGATTCTGCGTTCTGCGGGCACTTCATTCTGCATTCTGACTTCTTCGTTCTGCAATTCCGGAGCCTCCGATGCCCCGCGTCCTCATCACCCCTGCTGTCTACGCCAACGGCGAAGGCCCTTGGCGGCCGGTATTGGAGCAAGCGGGCTTCGAAATTGTCTATCCCGTCGGCGATTGCACGGCGCTTTCGCAGGCAGAGTTCCTGCAGCAACTGCAAGGCATCGATTGCACGCTGGCCAGTGTTGAAAAGTACTCCGAAGCAATCTTCGCAGGCAGCAAACTTCGGGCAGTCGCGCGGGTCGGCGTGGGTTACGACGCCATCGACGTTGCCGCGGCAACGACGCACAATGCAGCCGTCTGCATCACGCCCGGCACGAACGAACATTCGGTTGCTGAGCAAGCCATCGCCCTGGTTACCGCTGTCTTTCGCGACACCTGCCGCCGCGATCGCGAAGTGCGCGCCGGCAAATGGCGGCGTGATTGTCCGCGGCGACTGGCCGGCAACACGATCGGCCTGGTCGGTCTCGGCCGCATCGGCCGGGCGATGACGCCGCGGTGCCAAGGTTTGGGCCTGAAAGTGATTGCCTATGATCCGTTCGCGGATGCAGGTTTCGCCGCCCAGCGCGGCATCGAACTCGTTTCGTTTCATGACTTGCTCGCGCAGGCCGATATTGTCAGCCTGCACATGCCCTGCACGCCGGAAACGACGGATATTATCAATGCGAAAACTCTCGCGCAGATGAAACCGAACAGCGTGCTGATCAACACTTCCCGCGGCGGGCTGGTCGATGAAGAGGCCCTCTGCGATGCGCTCGCCAGCGGTCACTTGTTTGGGGCGGGACTCGATGTTTGCAAAACCGAGCCGCTCCCCGCGATGAGCCGGCTGCGGCAGTTCGACAATCTGGTTTTCGCGCCGCATCTCGGCGGCATTGATCAAGACGCCCTCGATGCCATGGGGCGTCTCGCCGCACAATGCCTGGTCGATCTTGCGCAGAATCGCTGGCCGCAAGGATGTGTCGTCAATGACACCATCCGCGAAGGCTGGCGGTGGTGACGAAGTCCCGCCAGTCTAACGGACCAGTTTCTTGTACTTAAATCGGTGCGGCTCATCGGCAGCAATGCCAAGGCGTTCCTTGCGTTGTTCTTCATACGTCGCGAAGTTCCCTTCGCACCAGTGCACGTAGCCTTCGCCTTCGAAGGCGAGAATGTGCGTGGCCACGCGATCGAGGAACCAGCGATCGTGGCTGATGACTACCGCGCAACCGGCGTAGTTCAGAATCGCTTCTTCGAGCGCGCGAAGTGTATCAACGTCCAAGTCGTTGGTCGGCTCGTCGAGCAGTAGCACGTTGGAACCGCGGCGGAGCAGTTTTGCCAAATGCACGCGATTTCGTTCACCACCCGAGAGGACGCCGACCTTTTTCTCCTGATCGGGACCTTTGAAGTTGAACCGCGACACATAGCCGCGGGCATTCACCTTGCGGCCACCCATTTCAAAAGTGTCGACGCCGCCAGAAACTTCCTGATAGACCGTTTTGTCGTCGGCAAGTGAATCACGCGACTGATCGACGTAACCCAACTCCACCGTCGGGCCGACGCGCAGTTCGCCGGTGTCGGGTTTTTCCAGCCCCATGATCATGCGAAAGAGCGTCGTCTTGCCGGCGCCGTTGGGGCCGATGATGCCGACAATGCCACCAGCTGGCAGACGGAAATTGAGATTCTCAAACAGCACATTGTCGCCGAACGACTTCGTGACATTCTTGGCTTCGACCACCAGGTCGCCCAGGTGCTTACCGGGCGGAATCTGAATTTCGAATTCTTCGACTTGCTCATCAAATCGCTGCTGCGACATTTGCTCGTACGCTTTGATACGAGCTTTGCTCTTGGCCTGGCGAGCTTTGGGTGACAGCCGAACCCATTCGAGCTCTTTGGCGAGTGTCTTCTGGCGGGCCTGGCTCTGCTTTTCCTCGATCTGTAGGCGGGCGGCCTTTTGAATCAGCCAGGCGGAGTAATTGCCTTCGAACGGATAGCCGTTGCCGCGGTCGAGTTCTAGAATCCACTTGGCAACATTATCGAGGAAGTAGCGATCGTGCGTCACCGCGACGACGGTGCCAGGGTAATCAGCCAGGTGACGCTCCAGCCAATTCACGCCTTCAGCATCCAAGTGGTTCGTCGGTTCGTCGAGCAACAACAAGTCCGGCTTTTGCAGCATCAGTTTGCACATCGCGACGCGGCGGCGTTCACCACCAGACAGCTTCGTCACGTCGGCGTCTTTGTCGGGCACGTTCATGGCGTCCATTGCGATTTCGATTTCGCGATCGAGTTCCCACAGGCCGGTCGCTTCGATCTGGTCCTGCAGCCGGGCCATTTCATCGCACAGCTTGGTCATTTTGTCGTCGTCCATCGGCTCAGCGAGCAGGCCGCTGATCTCGTTGTAGCGATCAACAATCTTCCGCCGCGGCTTGATGGCTTCCTGCAAGTTGTCCCACACCGTGGGCTGATTCAGCTGCGGCTCTTGAGGCAAGTAGCCGACCGTAAAACCATCGGTCAGCCGCGCATCGCCGTCGAAATCCTTGTCTTGGCCGGCCATGATTCGCAACAGCGTGCTTTTGCCCGAACCGTTGCGGCCGAGCACACCGATTTTTGCGCCGGGATAGAACGACAGCCAGATCTCCTTCAGCACTTCGCGCGGGCCGTGCTTCTTCGTGAGACGTTCCATTTGAAAGATGTACTGCCTGCTCATATGCCCCTGCGCTATCTCTGGCGGAAACGTCTGCCGGACCATAACCCAGGCCGACGGCGACGAATGGTGCGAAACAACTCATTATATGGCTCAGCCCCGCAATGGTGAGGGGGGCGCGCAGCGCCTCTCGATACGTCGGAATTGCCGAGAAATCTGTTGAATCAGGTTACACAGGGTAACCTGCATTTTCCCGCCTAAGAGTTGCCGCAATACGCGGCGTAATCTGGTCAATTCACTGCGGGCAACTTAATCTTTCCGGAACTGAATCTCGAGCCGTTGGTGCGACTGCCGCTGTAAGCGATGGAATCGCAAGTGCCTGTCACTGAACTGGTGTCGCAATCTACATGAGCAATTCACAAATCGTCGTTGGCGTTTCCTTAATCACCTGGCTGGCTGTGATCAGCAGCGGCATGGCTTATCTCGCGATTTATGATCAGCAGGCCGGGCCGACTGCCGCTGTTCCCGCGCACATAGCGCCGCTCCCTGCTGCCGTTCCACAGAAGCAGCGACTGTTGATGTTTGTTCATCCTCGTGTCCTTGCAGCACGGCTAGCCTGCGTGAACTCGAACGTCTGATGGCACGATGCTTCGCTGAAGTGGACGCAACGATTTACTTCATCCGTCCCAATCTCGAACCAGACTCCTGTGCTCAAGGCAACTTGTGGGAGTTGGCGAAACAAATTTCTTTCCCTGGCGATGGGGCGACAGGCACCTCGCGAGCAACCACTTGACGGTACTGGGTGATTAAGTGGACCTGCCGAACCCCGCGCGACGATTGGCACGGAAAGTGCCTAATGCACAGGCTCAGACTCCCAGTGCTGTGGCCTAACCCATTGGTCGAGGTTCTCCAGCGGCCGAAAGAACATGACGACTGCGTACCCATCACCAATTCTGTAGTTGGCCTCGCCCCGAATAGGTTCGGCCACCAGCGCCAGATAGCTCCCCACATACAGCACCGGCAGGAGCAGCAGCACGATGGCGACGACCAGGGGTGCGCGGGAGTCGCGTTTCATGGCTGTAGCGGATCGATGGGGCGGGGGAGGGAGATCATTGTTTCACGGCAGCCTGCTTGGGAACGTGCTGATCACATTCGAGGCGAATCGTGACAACCTTAGTTGAAACTCCAAATTCCTTGGCGATAACAGGATCGAATGCACGTTTTCTGACTTCGGTGCTCATTGCATGAACATCAACACCAGCATCAAATGCCTCGTTCACCTTCTGAGTGAAGCATGTTTCGAGGCGGCCTTCCGGCACCAAAATCAGGCCACCGAGAGAGTTGGCCTGCCATTCAATCCAATGAAGTTGATCCGCTGGAATTCGACCTTCGCTAGTCTTCCATTCGTCAATGGTTTCGAAGTCAAACGACTGGATGATCTCGGCGTGCAATATCTTGTGCGAGACTTCATGGGCTAGCGTGAACAGATAGCGAGTCTCGCGCTTTTTGTAGAAATAATCGTCTACGTAGATTGTAGACAAATCACGGCTTATCCAACCGTCCTTGACCATGTTGCACAAGCCATGCATCGGGACGATATCCATCTGAAGGTCGTATTCCACGATCTTCTCGATTGGCACCGGCAACGTTAATGTCGGGTGGAACTTTGCATGAAAGCTGGCTGCAATTTGCCGCAGCCGTTCGTACGTATAGCGAGGCGCTTTGACGGGAGCAGGGGCCAACTAAGTCCTCCTGATCTTCTCCACCAAATCATCGAGGTCTGGGCCATTGTCACCTTTCTTGGTTCGCATGGTGCGAAACAGAACGGGCAATTTTTCCAGAACTTCGTCATCCGTGAGAAGGTCACGTGGGATCTCGCCACGGCAGGCCGCAGCGAGATCAAACAGTTCAATCCATTCGTCCGAACCCCGAATCAGGCCAAGCGCTGTGGCGTACTTCTCCAAAATGTCTTCGCGCTGGGGAGGCGGGAACATGCCGCGCTCCATTCGGCTGTAGTTGCCAGGGTCAATTTCATTTGAAAGACAGAACTCTCGCAAAGTTCGTCCGGTTTTCTGTCTCAGTTCTTTGAGTCGCTTCCCAAAAAAGGTTGCGTTCATTGCCGTAACTCCTGTGGTGAACCAACAGCGCAAACCGTTGGTGGTGTTGTAGTTATTGTACAACACCCACAGCGCCTGGCTAGGCGTTTTCTTTCATAGGTGACACACCAGGCTCCAGTAGTGTCTCACGACGCAACCCCTTCGTCAATAGTCCGAATCTTCACGTGTGTTCGTTTGTGTCTGTTTTGTCCTGTTTTCATCGGCAATCTAAATTCATTCATCCTCCGTTGCTGGCTATTGACCGTCGCCCAATCCTGTCCGTAGAATGGGATCAACATGAAGGAAGATTTAATCCAAAAACAGATCGAAGCTGCCGTTCGGTTCGCGAACTGGATGAAAGAGGCCGTCGAAATTCGGCGACTCTACACCTCTTCGGGCATAGCGCCGCCTCAGCAACTTGGCGATTTCCTTGGGGAAAAAGCCCAAAATGGCGCAGCGAAACTGGAAATGAAGATGCAGTTTCCACCGCTTGAAAGCCCGGCGCGCCCATCCGATGTCCCTGAGGGGTGGCTGTGGATTCCGCTTAAGGAAGCTGCGCCAGCTACACTAACCCTCATGCTGCTCAGGGACAGGACCTTTGCAGGGACGAAGGACCTAATTGAAGAAGTGGTTCGACTTTGCCCTGTGGTTAATCCAGGCAGCGTTTACAACATCCTGGCGAGGTTCAAGACCTTAATCAGGAAGTCCGACGCGGGGCTTTCGATCATCGATCCAAGCAAAGCGCCGGTAAGGAGCGATGGGGCTGTCTGGTGGGTAAAGGACAACTTCTCGACGCACGAGCTGGCTGCTCACCGACGAATCGTCATACAGCATATCTTGAAGCTGTATCCTGGTGGACTTCAAAACATGCAGCTACTTGAGCAATTGGTCGCGAGCGACCTTTGTCGAGCACCGATTTCAAAAGACTTGCTGAAAATTGATATGGAAGTAATGTGCGCCGACGGGAAAGTAAAGAGAATCAGCAACTCAAAAAAATGGGTCATCTCCGACCCAAAGGAATCTGCCAATTGAGCTGACCTAGTTTCGTTCCCAGCGGAAAGGATGCGAGTATGGCGACAGCCACGAAGGCCGGCACGGCGGCCAGCAAATAAAAACAGCTACGGTGTCACTGTTTCGCGACTGAAACACCGTAGCTGCCGTGCAATCCCCGCAGGCGAACATTTGTTCGCCTGCGGCTATCTTTTGGCAGATTGGCCGAGCGGCAAGGCAGCGGCTTTATAACCCGCAGTCTGGAGCGGTTCTGACGCCAAAACTCCAGCGGGGGTTCGATCCCCTCATCTGCCGACTAGGGAACGGATTTTCATTCTACCATCTTGTGACGCAACGGGAAGCGCAATGCACCCATTAACACCTTCTCGCTAGTTCTATCTGGCTTCTCGCTTGGCAGCAGCATCCAGCCGCAGCCGTGCCCATTCTGAAAACGACAGCCCTGCGCGATCGGCTGCGGCCTGATACTCCGCGCGCTCGCTTTCCGTCATTCGGATTGGCACAAGTTTGCTGGCTTCGCCGGACTCTGCCCGTCGTGGTCGCCCAGCCTTGGACTTTTTCTTTCCCATGTCGAAATTGTATTTACAAAATTCTTTCTGACAAGGGCAATATCCTGATTGACACCCCGAATAACGTATATACATTATCGAGTGTAGTAAAAGCTCTGACTCAGACGCCAATCCGAATCAGAGCCACAAGAAACCAGGCTGACGCCTAGATTCCCCGTGTGGTAACGGAATTCTAACGCGAAACAGCCGCAACTTCAAAGGCTGTTTCAATGATCGGTATCGCCCAAGATTGCACCCACCCCCGCAGCAAGAAGTCGGGAATGACCGCCAGCGGCACGCAGCGCTACAAGTGCTTGGAATGCGGCAAGCGATACACGCACAGCACGAAGGTGCTTGGTGGCATGCGGATCGGTTCGGACAAGGCCGCTCAAATCATTTCGATGCTGTGCGAAGGGCTGAGCATCCGCGCTACGGCTCGCTTGACCGGAGCTGACAAGAACACGATTCTCGAATTGCTGCTGGTTGTCGGTCAGCGTTGCACGAGCTATCTGGAAAACGTGATTGTCGATCAGCCCGTTAAGGACGTTTCCGTAGACGAGCTATGGAGCTTCACCGCGATGAAGGAACGCACGCGGAAGATTCTGAGCAAGCCAGTTGGCACCGTTGGCGACAACTACTGCTACGTTGGTTTCGAGCGCAACACGCGGCTCGTTCTGGCTTGGCACACTGGCGACCGTAACCATGACAACGGTTACTCGTTCGTCAAGAAGTTGCAGCGGGCTTGCTCGAAAGATCGCTGCCAGATAAGCAGCGATGGCTGGAAGCCCTACAAGCACCTGATTCCGAACCACTTCCCAGCCGCTGACTACGGCATGGTTATCAAAATCTTCGGCAGCAACGGCGACAGCACCCGCTACAGCCCCGCCAAGATAGTCGAAATGAAACTGCGAACCATCGCTGGCAACCCAGACGAAAGCCGGATGAACACCAGCCACACCGAACGTTTCAACTTGACGATTCGGATGGGCATGCGTCGGTTCACTCGGTTGACAAACGGGTTCAGCAAGTCGCACGAACACCACGACGCGGCTCTCGGCCTGTTCTTCATGCACTACAACTTCTGCGTAAATCACGGCACGATCAAAACGACGCCAGCGGTTGCTGGTGGGCTGACCGATCACAAGTGGACCGTGGCCGAAATGCTGGAAGTGGTTGCGACCTATCGCAAGCCAGAACCGAAAGCACCGTCGATCATCGACGCCATCAACCGGATAGGCGACAACTAGTTTCGCCGGCCCCGTCAGAAATGGCGGGGCTTTTTCATTTCTTGTCGGCTAAAATAATTTCGGGATTTTTTTGAGGTCCACTTAATCACCCAGTACCCACTTGACAGATAGTGGTTTTTTGTATACTATTAAAGGCGGCCTAGCAGACGCTGGCTCGGTTGAGCGGGCACAGCGGATCAAACGCGGTAAAAAATTTTGATTCTGAATAAAGATCGGCTGTGGGACATTCTACAGGCGCTGATTAGTTAGTTCTTGGGAGGGGGCGGGCCGAGGTTTTGGGAGCCTTCGAACGAAGCAGGGCTGTTTTCAGCAACACTCCCGCAACAGAAAGCAACACTTCGCAAC
>CAYMWL010000014.1:0-72995 GCA_964394305.1 uncultured Pirellulaceae bacterium | reverse complement strand
AGAAAGCAACACTCCCGCAACAGAAAGCAACACTCCCGCAACAGAAAGCAACACTCCCGCAACAGAAAGCAACACTTCGCAACAGAAAGCAACGCTTCGCAACTGTCCTGGCGGCGTGGCCACATTGGTAGCCGTCTGCAGCGGCAAAAGTTACGATACACGCGAGCAGTTTTCCTCACACCTCTCGACCGTATTTTTGACTCATGCCCAAAATTACCGACATTGCGCTGCGCGACGTGCGAGTTCAGCAGGAACTTTTGAAATACCGCGCGCCGATTAAGTTTGGAGGCCGCGTCGTGACCGATGCGGTATTGGTGAATGTGACGCTGGATGTCGAAACGGTTGCCGGCAAGCGGGCGAGTGGTTTTGGTTCGATGCCCATGGGGAACGTCTGGGCCTGGCCGAGCGCAAAGGTTTCTGTTGAGCAAAGCTTGCAGGCGATGCTCCGCTTCGTCGAATTACTGACGACTGCGTTGCAGCAGCATCCGTTGACCGCGCACCCACTCGACATCACACACTCCTGGCATCCGCTCTACCAGCAAGTCGCCGCCAAAGTGCAGAGCGAACAGAATCTCGCTGAACCGCTGCCGCCACTGGCGATCTTGGTGGCAGCGAGTCCGTTCGAGGCGGCCATTCACGATGCCTTTGGCAAAGTGCACGAGCAGAATGCCTACAACTTGCTCGGCAAGGAATGGGTTGCTCATGACCTGGCGAAGTACCTTACGCCCGATTTTCAAGGCGAATATCTCGATCAATACACATCTCGCCAGCCAAAGGCGACGATGCCTCTGTATCACCTGGTCGGCGCGCTCGATCCGCTGTTTGCAGCCGACATTACCACTCGCCTGAACGACGGCTTGCCGGAGACACTCGGCGAATGGATCACGCACGACGGCCTTACGCATCTCAAGATCAAGCTCAACGGCGATAATCTCGCTTGGGATGTCGATCGTGTTGTCGCAGTCGAACGCGCGGCAGTTCCCGCGCAACAGGCACGTGGTTGCGCAGCTTGGAACTATTCACTCGACTTCAACGAGAAATGTGCAAATGTCGAATATCTGCTCGATTTTTTGAAACTCGTTGAAGAGCGGTCGCCCGCGGCGCTGGGGCGTGTGCAATACATCGAACAGCCGACGCATCGCGATCTGAAACTCCATCCGGAAAATCGGATGCACCGCGCGGCGGCGATCAAGCCGGTCGTCATCGACGAATCGCTCATCGATCTCGAGAGTCTGCATCTCGCCCGCGAACAGGGTTACAGCGGAGTAGCATTGAAAGCTTGCAAGGGACACACCGAAGCGTTGCTCATGGGCGCTGCGGCGCAGAAATATGGCTTGTTCCTCTGCGTGCAAGATTTGAGTTGCCCCGGTTATTCTTTTCTCCATTCGGCCAGTCTTGCGGCCCGCATTCCCACGATCGTTGCCATCGAAGGGAATAGCCGGCAGTATTGCCCGGCCGGCAATCGCGGCTGGAGTGAGCGCTTCCCCGGCATGTTCCGCCTGCACAACGGCACGGTCGCGACGAGTGAACTGAATGGCAATGGGCTGGGGTTTTAGCGATGTACAGGAAGCCCGTAGCGTTAGCGAGGGAGTGTCGCGAGTTGACCAACCACAGGCAACCGTGCGGCAGCTCGAAAAGGCCACGCACAACCACTCCTGCTTGCGATCGCGCGATTAACAGTGGTTCGTGCATTTGCAGCATTCTCTCGCTAACGCTGCGGGCTGCTGATGCGGGCGGTCAACGATGAACGTTGCTTTTCCCCACGGCCCACCCGCCTGGCCATTGCTCGATGAAGACGTGCGTGAAGCATTGCTCGCCTGCTATGCCAACGGTGACTGGGGCAAATACGAGGGCGCCAATTGTTCCGCGCTGATTGCCGCGTTGAGCAATCACTTTCAGCGCGAGCATGTGCAGCTTTGCTCGTCCGGCACCATTGCCGTTGAAATGGCGCTGCGTGGTTTGAAGATTGGCCCCGGCGATGAAGTGATTCTTGCGGCTTACGATTTCCCCGGCAACTTCCGCGCGATCGAAGCCGTCGGCGCTCGTCCGGTGCTCGTCGATATCGCCGAGAACCGGTGGACGATCGAACCGCAACTGATCAAGCAAGCCGTTTCGCCGGACAGCAAGGCGATTATCGTGTCGCATTTGCACGGCGATTTAGCTGACATACAAGCGATCGTTGAACTGGCGCAAGAGCTAGGAATCAAAGTGCTGGAAGACGCCTGCCAGGTTCCGGGCGCGTATGTCGACGATCATCCAGTCGGCAGCTTGGGCGAAATCAGCGTGCTCAGCTTCGGCGGCAGCAAATTAGTCACAGCCGGCCGCGGCGGCGCGGTGTTGACGTCGCAAGCAGAACTAGCCCAGCGGGTTCGCGTCTTCAGCTCCCGCGGCAACGAAGCATTTCCACTTAGCGAACTGCAAGCAGCGGTTTTGTTGCCGCAACTGGCGAAGCTTCCGCAACGCACTCAGATCCGCGCTGAGGCCGCGCGGCAACTGCGTGAATCGCTGAGCGATGTTGGTGAGTTAATCCCGTCTCCGCCGACGGACCATTTGTCGGCGTACTACAAATTCGCCTGGCGCTATCGGCCTGCCAGTGGCGATACACAACCAGACTGCAGCCATCCGACGCGCGATGCGTTGATTTGTCGCCTGCAAGCGCAGGGAATCGGCATCGACGCCGGTTTTCGCGGCTTCAACAAACGGAGCGCGAACCGGTGCCGGGTAATTGGCGATTTAATCAATGCTCGATCTGCTGCCGAAACGACGCTGCTATTGCATCATCCGATTTTGCTACAGATGGAACAAATCAATCGATTGGCAGAGACCATGCGAAAAGTAATTGCAGAGCTCTGACAGGCTCAGTTGCTCAGCAATTGGGCGCAACCCCTTTTTGCCGGACCCTATCCGGCTGAACAGGCGCCACGAGTCTAATGACAGGTGGGTTGGCGCCTGTTTTCAAAAAGTGTGTTGCGTTACTTTGCGAGCCGCGGCACGGCGAACTCTGCGGCATGATGATCGGCATGCGCGACGGACTTGGCGACGGCCGAACCGGCACTCGCCATCGTTTCGCGTTCCGGCTTCAGTTCGCCACGAACGATGCGGACATCGTCTGGAGCTTCGATGCCGATGGTGACGCGGTTGCCAGCCACTCGGCTGATGACGACCGTGATATTGCCACCGATAACCAACCGTTCGCCGACCTTGCGAGAAAGAACCAACATTGTCATGTCCTCCGTGGTGGGTTTCGCTTCAATGCGAAGCGTTCCCTCAGCTTTGAAACCCAGTTACCGCCCCCCGGCTGTCTGTCACATGGACAGGGTAACTTTGTGTTGATTGAGTCCTGCAAAGCTCGCGCCCGACAACCGAACTTGAGAAAAAGTTGTTCGGCGCCGCGAGAAAAGCTGAAAAGCGATCAGCTAGCAGATGCCCACATCTCCTACCTTTCGCAGGCTCCGAAGCGGGTGGACAAATTCTGCCACCCCTCGGCGCGAATCGAGACTCAAAATGAGACGCCGTTCTCAAAATGGGAAACAGGCGCAGGCCACGTTGGTCGAAAATCGACCACACTGATCGCTGGGCAATCAACGATAAGGTGAAAATGCTGGTCGTTTTCGCGACTTGCAACTCAAGCCGATTCCGGTAAGTTGCAAGCGTTATGCCAGCATTCTTGCTTCGAAAGAGCTTTCTCTGATGCAATACCTCAGACACTTCTTCGTTGTCGGCTCGCTCCTGTGTGCGTGTCTGTCACACGGCGCACCACTCTTGGCACAGACAGCAGAGGATGCTGTCATCGAGTTGCGAACGCAAGCAACGCGGGCCATCCAGGCCAACAATCATCAACAGGCCATCGACCTGCTCGACGACTTGTTGCAGAAAGATCCAAAGCACGCAATCGCATATTATTTGCGTGGCCGCGAGAATTTCTGCGTCGGCAACGTGAAGAAGTCGGTCGCCGACCTCGATAAGTACGTCGAACTCGAACCAATGGCGGCCTCACGCCAATGGGAGCGGGGCATTTCGTATTACTACGCCGGCGAATACGAAAAGGGAGCGAAGCAATTCGAACTCTACCAGACTTACCACAATCAGGATGTCGAGAACTCCACCTGGCGATATTTGTGCGTCGCGGCGAAGGATGGCGTGGAAGCAGCGAAGAAGAACATGCTGCCGATCGAGGAAGATCGCCGCGTGCCGATGATGCAGATCTATGATCTGTACCGCGGCAAGCTGCAACCCGATGATGTCATGAAAGCAGTCGACGCTGGCAATCCGCAAGCCGACGAAAAGAACAAGCGGCTGTTTTATGCCCACCTGTATCTCGGGCTGTGGTACCAGGCTGCCGACAAACGTGACCTGGCCAAGAAACACATCATGCTCGCCGAGCAGCATAAGATTGGGCATTACATGTGGGACGTCGCCCACATTCATGCCGACCTGTTGCGGGCGGAAGACAAATCCGAGAAGCCTGCGTCCGCGCAGCAAAAAGCTGAGAAAAAAGAATAGCTGATGATCGATTTGCCGCCCGATTTCGGCGACGACGAGTTGTCCGAGTTGCCGCCTGATTTGCCCATCAGCCATGACCGCTTCATGCGGATGGCCCTGGCCGAAGCCGAACAAGCGCTCGCCGAAAACGAAGTTCCCGTCGGCGCGGTGATCGTGCAGGGTGCTAGGGTTATCGCCGCTGCGCACAATCAGCGCGAACAGTTGAAAGACCCCACCGCGCACGCCGAGATGATTGCCATCACGCAGGCGGCAGAGTCGCTGGGCGATTGGCGCCTCGAAGGCTGCACCCTTTATGTCACGCTGGAGCCCTGCATCATGTGCAGCGGCGCGATCTTGCAATCGCGCATTCCGGTTGTCGTCTACGGCGCCACCGATCCCAAAGCGGGTGCGGTGAACACGCTTTATCATCTGCTGAACGACAACCGCCTCAATCACCGCTGCCAGATTGTGCCCGGCATTCAGGCGGCACCCTGCGGTGAGATATTGACGCGGTTTTTCCAGACGCAGAGGAAGTTGGGGAAGAAGTAGCTATGCCCGTCGCCGAATCCAGTTTGCTGCAAGCCTTGCAAACCCACTGGGGTTACGACTCCTTTCGACCGTTGCAGCGCGAGGCGATCGATGCAGTATTGGAACATCGCGATTCGGTTGTGGTGCTACCGACGGGTGGCGGCAAGAGCCTTTGCTATCAAGTGCCTGCCGTGCTCATGGACGGCCTGGCCGTGATTGTTTCGCCGCTGATTTCGTTGATGAAGGATCAGGTCGACGGCCTGAAGGAATGTGGTGTGCCGGCCGCGGCGGTTCATAGTGCGCTCGGGCCCCGCGAGCGACAGGAGATTGCCGAGGACATTCGTGCCGATCGTTTAAAGTTGCTCTATGTCGCGCCGGAGCGACTCTGCACCGAGCGGATGCTCGACTTTTTGCAGCAGCGCAAAGTTTCGTTCATCGCCATCGACGAAGCGCACTGCATCAGCAACTGGGGCCACGATTTCCGGCCCGAGTATCGAATGCTCGGCGAGTTGCGGCAGCGTTTTCCTGGCATCGGCTTGCATGGGTACACCGCGACTGCGACAGAGCATGTTCGCCGCGACATTGCGGAGCAACTTCAACTTCGAGATACGGAATTCCTGGTGGGCAATTTCGATCGCCCCAACCTGCAATACCGCGTCACCCGCCGCGAGAAGAGTGGCCAGCAGATTCACGAAGTGCTCGAACGCCACAAGGGCGAGTCGGGCATCATCTACTGCATCTCACGTAAGGAAGTCGATGCGCTCACGCAAACGTTGAAGGCGGCGGGCGTCAAAGCGGCTGGCTATCACGCGGGACTGAGTGACGAAGAGCGGCATCGCAACCAGGATGCGTTTCTCAAAGAACAGGTCGACGTCGTGGTCGCGACGGTCGCCTTCGGCATGGGCATCGACAAACCGAACGTGCGCTTCGTGCTGCACACCGGTGCGCCGAAGTCGCTCGAGCATTATCAACAAGAGACAGGTCGTGCGGGTCGTGATGGCCTCGATTCTGAATGCGTGCTCCTCTACGGCGGCAATGACTTCATCGTCTGGCGGAAGCTCAACGAGCAGCTTACCGGCGATGCCCGCGAGCAGATGGAACGCAACCTGCGCGTGATGGAAAGCTTTTGCACCGGAGTGACCTGCCGCCATCGCGCGCTGGTCGAGCACTTCGGCCAAAGTTACGAAGCCGAAAACTGCGGGGCGTGCGACGTTTGTCTGAATCAACAGGAAGTGCTCTCCGACGCACTCGTTGTGGCCCAGAAGATTCTCTCTTGCGTGGTGCGGGTGAATGAGAACTTCGGCGGCGACTATGTCGCGCAGGTCCTTGTTGGTTCGTCGGAACAACGGATTCTGGAAAATGGCCACGATCGGCTGTCGACTTATGGCTTGCTGAAGGATCAGCGAAAGACCACGGTTCGCGAATGGATCGAGCAGCTGTGCGGCCAGGATTTCATCGCCCGCGAAGGCGAGTATCGCGTTTTGAAAGTCACAGCCTCGGGCCGCGAGGTGCTCCGCGGTCAAGTGACTCCGCGACTGCTCGCGGCCGAAAAACGGGGCAGCGGCAAGAAGAGCGACGTTGCCGCCAAAGGCCGTAAGAACTTCAGCGAAGGAATGGACGCTGGATTGTTCGAAGCTCTCCGGCTGCTGCGGCGACATCTAGCCGAAGAAGCCGGCGTGCCGCCGTACGTCGTCTTCGGCGATGTCACGCTGCAAGATCTGTCGCGCCGCCGGCCCACGACCCTCGAAAACTTCAGGCTTGTGCACGGCGTGGGCGAACACAAAGCCAAGCAATATGCTGAGCCATTTCTCGCTGAGATCAGCCGCTATTGCGCAGAGTATAGCGTGAGCACCGATATCAGCACTTTCAACAAATCTGCCGAGCGGCAGGCGATCGAAGCCTTTCGAGATTCCGACAAGAGTTCCGCAAAGATTGCCGCGGCAACCTTGTTTCGCGAAGGGAAATCGATCACCGAGGTGGCCCAGCAAGTGGGCCGGGCAAACGCCACGGTCATGGAATACCTGGCGAAATTCTTGGAGGAAGAAGGCTATCTTTCACCCGAGCCTTGGGTCGATGGCGGCACATTCGCGAGCGTCATCGAGGTCGCGCAAGAAATCGGCGACGAAAAGCTGAAACCGATCTTCGAGCAACTGGGCGGCAACGTTTCATACGATCAAATCCGCATTTCGCTCGCCTGTTTTCGCAATCATCAGCCGGCAGAATAGGTGCTGATTGGACCCTGCCAATGGCGGGCCGAAATTGCTACAATTACGGCCGACCCGGGCGATACCGCGTCCTTCTTTTGTTTGCCAGGTAAGCAACATCGCACCCACCCCGCGCAGAAGCACCCCACAGGCCATGAGCACTACCGTTTTCGATCCGTTTGGCGCCCGCGACACCTTTGACACCGGCAGCGGCGAAGCCGGCATCTACCGCCTCAGCAAACTCGAGCAACTGGGCCTCGGCGAGGTCAGCAAGCTGCCGTTTTCGATCCGCGTGTTGCTCGAAGCGGCCCTTCGCAATTGCGACGGATACATCGTGACCGAAGACGATGTGAAAGCTCTCGCCAGCTGGAACGCGGCCGAACCGGCGAAGCGCGAAATTCCCTTCATGCCGGCGCGCGTCGTGCTGCAAGACTTCACGGGTGTGCCGTGTGTCGTCGATCTCGCGGCGATGCGTTCGGCGATGAAGCGTCTGGGCGGCGATCCGAAGAAAATCAATCCGCTAATTCCCGTCGACCTGGTGATCGATCACAGCGTGCAGGTCGACTTCTTCGGCACGGCGGGTGCGCTCGGGCAAAACGTCGAACTCGAATTTCAACGCAATCGCGAACGTTATGAGTTCCTCCGCTGGGGTCAGCGCGCGTTCAACAACTTCCGCGTGGTGCCGCCCGATGTCGGCATCGTGCACCAGGTGAATCTCGAATACCTCGCCAAGGGCGTATTCGTTCGTAGCGACAAGAAGGGGCCGGTCGCGCTTCCTGATTCGCTCGTTGGCACCGATAGTCACACGACGATGATCAACGGCCTCGGTGTGTTGGGCTGGGGCGTCGGTGGTATCGAAGCCGAAGCCGTGATGCTTGGCCAACCGCTCTATATGCTGCTGCCCGAAGTGATTGGCTTTGAGCTGACCGGCGAGTTGCCGGCCGGCGTCACTGCGACTGACCTGGTGCTCACCGTCACGCAGCAACTGCGCAAAGTGGGCGTCGTTGATAAGTTCGTCGAGTTCTATGGCTCTGGCGTGCGGAAGATGTCGCTCGCCGATCGCGCGACCATCGCCAACATGGCTCCCGAATATGGCGCTACGATGGGCTTCTTCCCCATCGACGACGAAACGCTGAACTTCCTCCGCCGCACGGGACGGACGAACGAAGAAGTGATGCTGGTTGAGAAATACTGCAAGGCGCAGGGATTGTTCAGCACGCCTGATTCGCCGGAATTGAATTACACGAAGAAGGTGTCGCTCGACCTCAGTACCGTCGAACCTTCGCTGGCTGGACCGAAGCGGCCTCAGGATCGCGTTCCCCTCGCGGCGATGAAGTCAACGTGGCAAAAGGCATTGAAAGCCCCGGTTGCAGAGCGCGGCTTTCAGCTCGACGATGCCGCTCTGAAGCGCAAAGGCACCGTGCAAACGAATGGCCACAGTGAAACGATTGGCCATGGCGCCGTCGTGATTGCGGCCATCACCAGTTGCACCAATACCAGCAATCCGTCGGTGATGCTCGCAGCTGGATTGCTGGCGAAAAAAGCTGTCGCCAAGGGATTGAAGGTTCCCAGTTATGTGAAGACGAGCCTCGCGCCTGGATCGCGGGTTGTTACGGACTACTTCGATCGCGCCGGAGTCTCCCAGGCCTTGGACCAACTCGGTTTTCAGACCGTCGGTTACGGCTGCACTACCTGCATCGGCAACAGCGGTCCACTGCCCGATAACGTGGCTGCGGCGGTCACCGAAGGCGATCTGGTTGCGTCGGCCGTGATCAGCGGCAACCGCAACTTCGAAGGTCGAGTCAATCCGCTCGTAAAGGCGAACTTTCTCGCCAGCCCGCCGCTGGTTGTTGCTTACGCACTCGCTGGTACTACCGACATCGATCTCGTGAACGAACCAATCGGTCAGGGGACGAATGGGCCGGTGATGCTGAAGGATATCTGGCCGACGCACGCCGAAGTCAAGCAGGCGATCGACGACTTCGTCAAAGCCGACATGTTCAGCAGCCGGTACGCTCGCGCGTTTGACGGTAATCAGATTTGGAATCAAATCAAAGTCGCCGAAGGTGCGCTCTACAGCTGGAATGACGCCAGCACGTACATTCAAGAGCCGCCATTCCTTGCTGATTTCAATGCCAACGCCAACTCGGTGCGGCCGATCCGCGGCGCCCGCGTCCTCGCGATGCTCGGTGACAGCGTGACGACCGATCACATTTCACCTGCCGGCAACATTGCCAAGAACAGTCCAGCTGGCAAGTTCTTGATGGACAATGGCGTGCAGCCGGTCGACTTTAACAGCTATGGCGCCCGCCGCGGCAACGATCGCGTGATGGTTCGCGGCACGTTTGCCAACGTTCGCATTCGCAACTTTCTGGCGCCCGGCACCGAAGGTGGCGTGACGAAGTATCTCGGCGCCGGTTATGTCGCTGGCCGCCCGCCGGTCGCGGATCCCGATGCCGGCCAGGTGATGCCGATCTACGACGCTGCAATGAAATACAAGGCTGCCGGCACGCCGACGATCATTCTCGCCGGCGTGGAATATGGCACCGGTTCATCGCGCGACTGGGCTGCGAAAGGAACGAGCCTGCTTGGTGTTCGCGCCGTCATTGCGGCCAGCTATGAACGGATTCATCGCAGCAACCTCGTCAACATGGGCGTGCTGCCGCTGCAATTCCTCGAAGGCCAAACCTGGAAGTCGCTGGGGCTCAACGGCGACGAAACGTTCGAGATCCTTGGCCTGGATGAGTCGCTGGCTCCGCGGACGCAAATCAGCGTGCAAGCCACTTCGCCGGACGGCACCATAAAGACGTTCGCTGCCGCGGTGCGAATCGACACGCCCGTCGAACTCGACTACTACCGCAACGGCGGCATTCTGCAGACGGTGGTGAAGAAGTTGATGGTGGAGTAAGGAATATTTACTTTCCGAACCTTTGTGTAGACTGGGGTCATTCCGGGAGGTAACTATGGCGCTCGATTTTCAATCGTTTGGAATTGATCGTTTGAGTGTGCCTGAACGATTGCAGCTGGTGGATTTTATTCTCGCTGGATTGCCAGAACAGGTAGATCCAGTCGAGTTGACGGACGAGCTTCGGGCCGAGCTTGATAGACGGTGCGCTGCTGCTGATGCCGATCCACAAGCTGGTCGGCCCTGGCGTGAAGTACTTGAACGAATCAAATCCACGCTATGACTCGTCGTAATCCGACCTGAGGCCGACATCGAAATCCAGTCGGCTACCGAGTCGCGTTGGAACTCATCGAGGTTATTGCTTTAGTCCACGGCAACAGGGATGTAAGCCTCATGTTGGAACGGTTTGAATCCGACGCTACTTAGTCTCCACATAAATCCCTACCGTCGTCTCACTCACCGCCGGCCATTTGCCATCTTGCATGGCCGTCGCCCGAATCGTTGCCGGATGCAAGCCTGGCTTCGCGTCAGCTGCGATCTTTAGTTTGATCACATGCTGATTGACGCTTGCCGGTAACTGCGCAGGGTCAGCAGCGAAAACGGAATTCTTCTCACCATTGCCGACCAGCACCAGATCGGCCGCGACTGGAAGTTTCACCGTACGTGAAACTTTCAGCGGGATGTCGATCGTGCTGCCCGGTGCCGCAACGTATTCCTGTTGCTCATGCGTCAGCTTGAGCAGCGCCCCTTCCAGCGACATCACGATGAAGCCGTCCATGATGCCGGTGACGTGGCGAATGTTTCCTTTGGGATCGGCGATCGGCGTGACGCCGATGACGTTGATGCGGGCGGTGAGACTCGTCTCCAGCCATTCGGGCATGAAGACCGGGTATTGCACCAGATCGACGCCGGCCGGCACCGTCAGTTCGCCGCCGCGAATGCCGCGGCGTTGCCGTTGCTGCGAAGCGGCCATCTGCAAGAGGACCGGGCCGGTGTAACCATCGAGCCGTTCGACAATCACATCGGCGGGATACGTCGTGCCGCGGTTCACAATGCGACCGCCGTCTTGAGTTGTTGATTTCACTTTGACGCGAGTTTTAATCGTAGTGGAGATCAGGATCGGAGCAGTGCGCTGCTCAATCTTCTTGCCGTCAATCTCAGCAGTCGCCACGATTGTCAATAGCGACGCGGCAGCTGCGGCCTGATCTGAAGCATTCAGCGTCAGATTATGCGCAGGCTTGTCGGCAGGAATCTGATTGGCCACGGCAGGCGCCATCACTTCCGCAGGAGCGACTCCCTCCGGCAATCCTTGCAGCGTGAGCGTGATCGGCGCTTTCCAAGTGCCCAGGCGATTTACTTTGATTGCCAGGTCTGCTTTGCCGCCGAGTGGGACATCGAGTTTCTCGGCAACTTGCAGATCGAAATCAAACAGCGTGGTGACATCATCGAGCGTCAGTCGATAGAGACTGGCTGGCGAAGGAAGCAAACCGCTGACATCACTTACGGACAATTCAAACTCGCCATCGGCCGCCGGAGTGAATTGCACCACCGCGTCGTTCGCTCCAGGCACATCGTCGTTCCGTAGCAGTTCTTTTCCTTCGATGCTGCTGATGATCAGTTGCGGATCGACCAGCGATTGAAATCGATCGACCTCCGCAGAGATCCGCAACACCTGCCCCTTTTTCGCGGTGAATCGAAAGCGGTCGATGGCGAGTCCGCTGATGGCATCCACTTTGTCGAACGTTGCCGAAACGGCTGTGGGGATCACGAGTTGTCGCTGGGCGGGATCTTCGCTGGCGGGCTCGAGCGCATCGGTTGTTGCAGCGGTGAAAACCTTCGTGGTTGCTTTACCGAGCGGAACGTCGACGGCCACGTTCTGTTCCGCAGCAGGATTGGCAGCAACGTTGACTTCCTGCTGAATCACTTCCAACAGCGAGGGTTTCGTCAGTCCCCAGCCGATCAACTTCAGCGAGTGTTTTTCGCCGGCTTTCACGACCAAGGGGAACGTCGCCGCGACTTCCGGGGTGTTGCGAATCGACAAGCGATAGACATAACCGCGGTCGCCCGCGAACTCGATATCGCGAATGGCCGCGGTGTACGTCATGCCAGCCTGCGATGCGAACCGTAGTGTCACGCCGGTGCCTGCCGTATCGGCGCCATCGGCGACAACTTTGCCAGTGGAGTCTTTGATCGTGAGCATGCCGGAAAACGGCTGGCCAAGACGATCTTCCAGGCGGCAAGTGATTTGCGCAGCTGCGGGAGTTGTGAAGCGATACTCATCGGTCTCGGTGATCCGAGAAATGCGGCCCGAAACGGCAGCAGGAATGTTTGGCAACTCGATCGCAGTCGTTGAAACTTCAGGCTCGATGACTTCGGGCAGATCGCTGACGACAAACTTGCCGACGTTCGAACCGCCGTTGGCATTCGCCACCTGCCAGCGAATTTCGCTGGGCTGAATGTCTGCAGGGATCGTGATTTTTGCCGGCACTTCGCGCGGCAGCGGCGGTTGAGCCTGGCCTGCTTTGTTGCCAAACCAATACGGCGGCGGCGTGAGAATGGGTTCGCCGGCCGGCCCCGTGATTTCGATCTTCACCCGCGGATCATGCGGCAGGATCTGCATGTCCGGCGTCCAGTCGTAGGTTCCGAGTCGAACCTCAACCGTTGTCCCCGGCTTGCCCGCCGGCGGATAGACGTAGCCAATTTGCGGTTTGATGTTGGCCGCGGCAACCTGCCCGACGGCGGAGAGCATGAGAAGATAAGTGAGCATAGTTGCACCTGTAGCTGAACTCGTGAGAGTTCAGAGAATGCCGTCGAGTGGTCATGGAGCAGCTGAATGCGGGGCTCAGAAGTCTCACGACTCCTGCTACAGGGAGCTACACTAGCCCCGGAATCACCCGCCCGCCGTTCACAATCGGCACCGGCCGGCCCAGCGGCGTATAATACGTCTTGCCGGTGTCGATGCCCATTTGATGGAAGATCGTGCAAATGACATCTTCCACGCCATAAGGTTCGGTCGTCGGATACATGCAGCTCTTGTCGGTGGCGCCGATGACCTGGCCCTGCTTCACTCCGCCGCCGGCCCACAAAATGGTTTGCGTCATCGACCAGTGATCGCGGCCTGCCCGCGTGTTGATCTGCGGTGTGCGGCCCATTTCGCCCATCATGATCACGAGCGTGCTGTCGAGCAGACCACGTTCATCAAGATCCGTAACGAGTGCGCTGAACGCGCGATCGGCCGAGGGAATGAGGTCCTCTTTCAAGCTGGGGAACTGCGAGAAGTGCGTATCCCAGCTGCCGTTGTCGACGCCGACGAAGCGTGAACCGGCTTCGACAAGTCGGCGGGCAAGCAGGGCACATTGACCCAGCGACGTCAGGCCGTAACGTTCGCGAGTCTTGTCACTCTCGGCCGCGATATCGAAGGCCTTCCGCGCGTCGGGCGCGGTGATCATGTTGTAGGCCTTCTCGTAATACGTGTTCATCACGTTGGGCCGACCGGCGACTTGAGCTTTGTTCAGTTGCTCCACCGCAGCGAGCATCTTGCGGCGGCGTTCCAGTCGATCAGCCGAAACACCCGGTGCTAGTCGCAGATCACGCACTTCAAAATCGGGCTGCACCGGATCGGTTTCAAGCACGAATGGAGCGTGAGCGGGCCCATAAAAACCCGGGCCGCCTGATTCCATTGGATCGGGCAAATTCACATACACCGGAATGTTGCCGCGGGGACCGAGTTCTCGCGAGACGATCGAGCCGAGCGACGGAAAGAGCAAGTTGTTCGGCGTGCCGCCGGCCTGACCGTCGGCGAAGGCCGCTTTGTAGCCGGTCATGCAGTAGTGATAACCCGTATTGTGGCCGTTGTCTTTGTGACTGTGCGACCGGACCATCGTGAACTTATCGGCGATCCCTGCGATCAGCGGACAATGCTCGCCAACAAACGTGCCGGGCACCTTTGTCGAAATGGGCTGATAGGGCCCGCGGATTTCGGCGGGGCCTTCCGGCTTCAGATCGAACATGTCGATGGTGCTGGGGCCACCTTCAAGGAACAGGAAGATGACGCTCTTGGCCTTCGCTTCGCGGCCGTTGGCAGCGACGGCTTCGAGCTCGAGCAGCCGCGGCAGCGTTAGGCCGCCGATCAAACCGACCGAGCCGATGCGCAATGCTTGCCGGCGGGAAATTCCGTCGCAGAAAGGGCGTCGCATGTTGATCTTCCTTGGGATTTCTTTCCCTAGCCCGACGCGAAAGCGAGGGGGGAACCGCGATTCATCATCAATCGGCGAGGACTCCCTCGCTTACGCGGCGGGCTAGTAGGGTCAGTGGTTGTACAAAAAATCTTTGCTGTTCAGCAGCACCCACACAATATCTTCGCAGGCAGCGCGGCGGTCGCTGGTTTCGGCGAACACCGGCAGCAGTTGTTCTTTTTCTTCAGGCCGGGGATAGCGAGCGAGCACCGTCAGGTACAAATGATCGAGCGTTTCTGCCGGCGACATTGGTTGCTTTGCAGCGACGGCCGCGTGTCCTGTCCGCGAGCGAATCTTGGCCATAATCTCTGGCGAGTTCATCAAGTGCAAAGCTTGCGAAATGCTTGGCTCGTTGCTTCGTTCGCATTCGCACACCGTCGCCCGCACCGGCCGGCCGAAGATGCGGAAGAAGTAATGCGGCAGCTTGTTGTCCCAAATCTGCACTGCCCGATAACCCTCAGGCCAGCCATTGAAAACTTCCGGCGTGCCGGTCGCCTGCCCGATGGCATCGAGTAACACTTCAGCGGGCACCGCTTTGTACGATGCGTGCGAAAAGTTCTGCTCGTCGGCCGCGTTGCTGGGCGTGCTGTTCGACGAAAGTTGATACAGCCTGCTGTTGAGCAATGTTCGCGTGAACGCTTTCAGATTGTATTTGCCGTCGCGAAGGTGTTTGGCAAGTTCGTTCAAGAGTGGTTCGTTCGAAGCAGGATTCGTCAGCCGCAGATCGTCGATTGGCTCCACCAGACCGCGGCCGAAATAATGAGCCCACAAACGATTCGCCATCGTCGCCGCAAAGTACGGATTCTCCGGCGCGATCATCCAGTCAGCGAGCTCCACCCGCGGGTCAACTGCATCGGAGATCGCTGACTCCGGCACAAAATTACTCGGCACAGGCTTCGGCTTCACGGGTTTCACTTTGGAACCCGGCGGCGGTGGAGGAGAAGGCGGTGGTTCTTCGACAACCCGCGGCTTCGGCGCGACACCCAGCGGCCGCATCTGCACAAATTCATTCGTGCGCGGATGTTTTAAATCTTTCGCCACTACAGGAACCACTGCTTCGCCGCCATCGGGAGTCTTCTTGCGACTCACGCCGCTAAACATTCCCGCGAGTGCAAAGTAATCTTCCTGGCCCCAGCGATCGCTCGGATGGTGATGGCACTGCGCACATTCCAGTCGAATGCCAAGGAACACCTGGCTCACATTGCGGGCCGCGATTTCGGGCGTATCGAGCGCTTTGTAGAACGCGGCCGGCCCTTCGGCTTTCACGTTCCCTTTCGCCGTGATCAACTCGCGAACGAACACATCGTAAGGACGATTCTCCGTGAACTGACGGTGTAACCAACGTGTGATGGCGACCGAGCCCTGCGGCGTGATCTTCGCTTGATCGACCCGCAGCAGATCGCTGAACCGCATCGTCCAGTAGTCGGCATACTCGGGCCGTTCCAACAGCTTGTCGACGAGCAACGCTCGCTTGTTCGGCGCGGCATCGGCGAGAAACGCTTTCGCTTCCACCGCTGTGGGCAATGTGCCAATCACATCGAGATACGCCCGCCGCAGAAACGTTGCGTCGTCGCACAGTTCGCTCGGCTCGATGCCGAGGCGTTGCAGTTTGTCCCAAGCCAGCTTGTCGATGAAGTTGTGCTCCGGTGGCCGAGCGAACTTCACACCAGGCTGCGGAATCGTGATTCGGCATACCGTTACCTGGCCCAGATATCGCGCTAGCACCGCTGCTTCGCCAGCGATTTCAGTTGCTTGAATGAAACCACGACCATCGACCGCAGCGATCGGCGACGCATTCGATTCATACTCTGCTTCGGTCGTCACATCGCGGCGGGAACCATCGCTGTCGATGGCCCACACTCTCAGTTGCTGCACTCCCTTCGCGAGCAGCACTTGTTCGGTTGGTTCGATTTCAATTCGCGTGAGCGTGGGCGCATCGTCGGTGCCATATTGGGCTCCTTCGCGAATCCATCGCAGCAGCCGGCGATGGCGAACGCTTCCTTCCTCAAACCGCAATCCACCACCATGCGGAACGATCGCCAGCCCTTTTCGCAGCAGCAGGCTCTGCTCCGGCGCTGCCAGCGAAATCCGCCGGCCACGGCCTTCCTTGGTGATCGCATCGTGATCGGCCTTGGGATCAAAACCGAACACGGTCAGCTTGAAACCATTCTGCCCTTCAGCTTTGCCGTGGCAGCCACCCATGTTGCAGGTGGCTTTGGTCAGAATGGGAATCACATCGCGCGAAAACGACAAGGGCGTTGGCTGCGCAATTCCCTTTACGGTCACGCTGACTCGCGTCGTACCACCGACATGGTCGACTACAACCGCGGTCTCGCCGTCAGCAACTGGCGTGATCAGGCCCAACTCATCGATGCGGGCGATCTTCTCGTTCTCGCTGCGGTACTTCGCTTGCCGGGTGAGATCGATATTCCGTCCATCATCCGCTGACTGGCCCACGAGCAGCTGCAAGCTGGCTTCTGGCTGATCGAGCGTAGCCACCAGCGGCGAAACCGTCACTTTTTCTGCAGCAATCAACTCGTCCGACAAAGCCGCAGCGGCATTCAAGAAAGTAACCAGCACTACCGGAAACTGCAGCCAGCTTCTCGACGTGCTTTGGGGCGAGCGCGAGCGGTGACGCATGAATCAATCGTCCGGGGCGGGGGGATGGAAGGACGAGGCGGGATTTGGTCTCCGAAACTAGATATCAATCTAGCACGATGGGTGGGGGTACTCAACAAATATCGGCACGATTTCGGGGGAGCGTGAAGATCGCAATCATGCCCGTCACGCAATAATTCCTGGCCAATTTCTCAATGAAGACTCTGATAGCAGATCGGAAACTAGCTCAATTGGTGGCAGATCCAGCTTTTAAGTTCAAATTAGAGTCCCACGCAATGCGGTGTGCGGGGGAGGGTGAGGCCCGAACCACTTATCTCCTGCGTGAGGGGGCCTGCCAGTTGCCAGGTAGCGAGGCCTTGATCGGCCAGCCAGTCGTCCAACGCTGCGCAGGCCTCGTCGGGCGATTGCGAGTGCTCAATCAGCAGCGTTTGAATTGCCGACATGGCCAGGCGGCCCGCGGGAACGGTCTCGGCAAAATAGTCGACGAGCGCTGGATCAGCAACCGGATAAAATCGCAGAAAAATGCGGCGGATCTGATCGCTGTCGGCAAAGCTGATTTCGAGCTGGCGATCGATGCGGCCCGGACGAATCAAGGCGGCATCGAGCCGATCACGATGGTTGGTCGTCGCAAACAGCAGCCGACCTTCGCCAGCCGCCACTCCATCAATAGCATTGAGCAGGCCGCTGAATGTGATGCGGTTGGCCTTTTCATCGGTCGCGGCGCGTTGCACGAAGATGCAGTCGATGTCTTCGACCAGCAGTAGCGCGTTGACTGGCAGTTCGCTGAGTAGTTCCGAAACGTCATTGTCGCCGAGCGAGGAATCGCCCAGATTGAGCACGGCAATGTCCATCTTCAGCGCCGAAGCGATGGCCACAACGGCGGAGCTCTTGCCAGTGCCGGGCGGGCCGTGCAGCAGAAAACCGCGGCGATACGGCACGCCGCGCTGCAGATACCAGGCGCGATCCTCCAGAAAGCGCCGGCAATCGGTGATCAGGCTCTCCATCACGCCAGCGGGCAGCACGACCGACTCGGGCGGCCGCGGAAAGCGCTGTAGCTGTTGTGTCCACGAAGTGTAGTGATTGCGATACACGGTCAGTCGGGCATCGCCGGCCGGCAGCGCGGTGTCGCGGGCCTCTTCCATCAGCTGCCGAACGAGATTGCGATCTCGGGTGAAAATTGTCAGGCTAAATGACTCTCGCACGTTCACAGGCTGCTGCGTTTGTTGGCTCGCTTCGGGACGCTTGCGGTGCAGAATCACCAGCCGGCCGCGATAAAAAAGCATGTGCGTGCCCGGTGCCGGCGTGAACATAATCCGTGGCCGATGATCGCCGAGCGGATCGGCCTGGCGATCGTTGTAGTCGACCGCGCGGACACGAACGCTCAGCCAACGGGCCTTGCGCTGCGAATATTGATGGGCAGCGAGCCACTGATCGAGCCATTCAAAGGCTTGCTCGCGATCGAGAATGTCGACCTCAAACACAAACCGCGACTTGATCCATTCCCAAGCTCGCCAAGGCACATCGCGAAAATACGCCACGATGCCGCCCGCGATCATTAGGATCAGGCCGCCCGAGAAGAGATGATTCTCGGCGAACTGCTTTTCGAGAAAGTTCCAGATGGTGTCCATTCTGCAGGAGACACCAGTTTTTGGCGCAGGTTCGGATGACTAGGCCGGTTTTTCTGCGGCGTTCGCCAGCGTTTCGTCAAATCGAATCCGATTCCCAAACGGATCGATCACTTCCACGCAGCGCCGCAGATAGCCGTACTTCTTCGCCGTAATCTCGCGATGAAATTCTTCGAGGCCGGTCACGCGAACAAACGCCGTTGAGCCGGGACAGCAGTCGCCATGACGGTGAGGGACATTGCAGTTTCAGATGGAAGATTGCAGATTGAAAGCCCAAAGGAGAGCCAAGGCTAAATCGTCACGCCAGCAGCTGCAATCGTGCCCCCCTTCGTAGCTGCGGTAATCGAAATTGTATCCCTTGGCGCGCATCGCATCGCAAACGAAATCGCAGCCGGCGATTTGCGTCCAATCCTGCCGAAGTCCCGAGGGCTGATGCGAAACGCCTGATTCCGTTTCGCGATTGCCGACGCAGATCCAAAATCTTTGCTCGGGATTTGTCGCCGCGGGAAGCTCCGCCGCGAATCGGCCTTGCTCCCACCAGAACGACGGCGATTGAAAAATAGCAGTGTCAAATACTTGCGGATAGCGAGTGGCGATGTGCGCGGCGGCCAATCCGCTCAAACTCAAGCCGACAAGAATCACATCGCGAATGGCGGGTTGTTCGCGCTTCAGCCAGGAGACAACATCGACCGCGATGAATTTTGCATAGTCTGCATTGCAAACGAAGTCGACATGTCGTTCGGCAGCCGCAAGATTGGTGTTGCTCATGCCAGTAGTTGTACCGAAATGGGCAGCGTTACCAAGGCGGATACCGGGGCCGGGATCATCGCTTGCCGCGAGAAGGAATCCCGACCCCCATGGCTGTGATGGGCGAACTGGGAGAGGTTCGGCCCTAGTGAACTCAGAAGCAGTGAGTTCCGAAGCAAATCAGCTGCGCGGCGGTGGTCACACGAAGGTGTGACCGGTCATTGACGTTCGTCGCAACCCGCGAGCGTTAGCCCGTGGGATTGGCGCGACCGAGATCCTTCGTATCACCAGGGCGAAGCTGGCTGGCTTTGCGGTTTTCACGCTGGATGGCTTCGTACACTTCCTGGCGGTGAACCGGAATGTCCGAGGGGGCTTCAATGCCCAAACGCACTTTATCTCCACGGATGTCGACAATCGTGATCACGATATTGTCGCCAATCATGATGCTTTCGTCACGGTGCCTCGACAAGACCAACATGGGGGGCTCCTTCCTCTACACACGCCTCGCGGTGGGCGCGGAATGATGAATCTGCGGGATGAATGGACGGTAAGGTTGCTGCGGCCTGCTGCGTGCCCGGCGAGTGGGAGGCACTCGCTCGTTTGTCAGCCGCTGTTTCGCTGGGTGACCGGCCCGGCGGAGCTTAGCGTTGGCTTGCTGACTGGTCTCCTGCGTACTCGCAGCATTCAACCCGTACCAGCAATGCTATCGCCTGACAAAGACAACTATCGTCCGCATAGCTTCTCTAGAATTACATTCCCATCCAGGCTGCACACTTTACCATCGCTGCCGTTTGTGACGGCGTATTAGCCATTATTCGCGGCCGTGAACGGCTAACGAATGCGCGACTATCGCTCGCGCACGAGCCCCGGCAGCACATCGAGATCGAGGTCTGCGATTTGATTCGCGGCGAACATCTCCCATGCGATTGCGCCCATCACTGCATTGTCGGTGCAAAGTGCAGGTGGTGCGATGTGGAGTTCCACATTTCGCTGTGTTGTTTCCTGCAGGAGCCGTTCACGCAGCAAACGATTTGCGGCTACACCGCCGCCGACACACAACCGCTTGAGCTTTGTTTGCTGCAATGCGAACAACGTCTTGGCCACCAGGCTCTCGACCACCGCGAACTGAAAGCTGGCCGCAATGTCGTTGACCTGCTGCGGCGACAAAGGCGGAGGACCCGTGACAGGTTGGCCGGGTCCCCAGATTTCGTAACGAACTGCCGTTTTCAAGCCGGAAAAGCTGAAATTAAGGCGATCCTTTTGCGAGGCAAGGCCGCGCGGAAAGCGATAGGCTTGAGGATTGCCATTCTCCGCCGCTTTGGAAATTGACGGGCCGCCGGGATACGACAAGCCGAGTAGCGTCGCCACCTTATCAAAGGCTTCGCCAGCCGCATCATCAATCGTGCCACCCAACGATTCAAAATCGGTCGGCGAATGGCAGTGATACAAACTCGTGTGGCCGCCACTAACGATTAATCCGAGGCAAGGAAAAATCTCCTTTCCCGCAGCGAGGCGACAAGCGTAAATATGAGCATGCAAGTGATTGAGCGCGACGAGCGGTTTGTCGAGCGCGACGGCGAGTGCTTTGGCCGCAGCGACTCCAACGAGCAGCGAACCAGCGAGGCCGGGTGTATGAGCCACAGCGATCAGGTCGAGATCTGCCGCTTGTAACGTCGCGCGGCGGAGCGCTTCGTCGATGACGGGGAGTAGTCGTTCCACATGAGCGCGAGCGGCAATCTCGGGAACAACACCGGCATATTTGCGATGGAGTTCTTCCTGCGAAGCGACGACGGAAGACAAAACTTGCAGATCGTGGGTGATAACGGCAGCAGCGGTTTCGTCGCAGGTGGTTTCAATCGCGAGCAGATGCTTTATGGCAGACCCCGGCTGCTTCTTTTCCGGCAACGTCATTTGGCCGCTGCCTGCTTATCGGCAAGAACCTTTGCGGCCTGGTCGGCGAGATACTCCTGCGCCCGCTTCAACGGCAAATCGACAAATGGTTCCGTCGGCTCTTCTTGCGCCATGGGCGGCCGGGGCTTGGCGACGCGGATGACGTCACGCTGACGGCGATCTTCAAGCCAGCGTGTGTCGTCGTCCTTCGAAGTCTTGACGTCAAAACCTTCATTGGGCGAAACACCCCATTCTTCACTTTCTTTGGCGCCTTCTTGGCGGTGGATGTTTTTGCCGCTGGGACGCAAGTAACCGGCCGTCGTCAGTTTCAGCGCACTCTTGCCCTGTTCAAGTTCGACGATGTTTTGCACGCTCCCTTTGCCCCAACTTCGTTCGCCGATCACAATGGCGCGGTTGTGATCTTGCAAGCAGGCCGCGACGATCTCGCTGGCGCTCGCGCTGTAGTGATTGACGAGCACGACCATGGGGACTTCGCTGAACGTCCCGTCTTTTTTTGCCTTCCACACGCGTTCCGGAGCATTGCGGCCGGCAGTGCTGACGATTTTGCCTTCCTCGATAAATAGATCACAGACTTCGATGCCCGTGCTGAGCAGGCCCCCCGGATTAAACCGCAAATCCAGAATCAGTCCTTTCATCTCCGCGGCAGTCAATTCGCTCAACACCGTCCGCAGTTCATCCGCAGTATGCCGGCCGAAGTTGGTGATGCGGATGTAGGCGATTTTTTTGTCGGCATCCAACATATAGTCCCAGGTGAAATCGTCTTTGCGATGATCGCCGAGGACACTGTCGACGCGGATTAAATCGCGTTTTACTTCGAGCTCGGCGACTTTGTTGTCGGCGACGTGCTGCACCTTGATTTTCACCGCCGTGCCGATTTTCCCCTTCATGCGCTTCACGGCTTCATCGAGCGTAATGCCCTTCGTCGGCTGCCCTTCGATTTCGAGAATGACATCACCACCGCGGATCCCCGCGTGATAGGCGGGCGTGCGGAAGATCGGGCTGATGACGGTCAGATCGCCTGTTTCGACCGAGACGGTGATGCCGATGCCGCCGAACTCGTTCTCGACGCTGCTGCGGAACTTCTCGAGCTCGCTCGGCGGGATATATGACGAATACGGATCGAGCTTCGAGAGCATTCCTTTAATCGCCGCTTCGAGCAGTTCGCGGCGATCGATCTCTTTCACGTAATTCCGCTCAACCTGGTCAAGCGAATCGGTGAAGAGCTTGATCAGTTCATAATCGAGGGCATCTTTTTCCGCGGCCTTTTCCTTCTTCTCGTCCCTCTCGGCGACGGGCTTGTCAGCATCGGCCTTTGCCGGCGATTCCTGGGCCGGTAATGAAGCGAGCATGCCGCTGATGAGGAAGAGGACAACCAGCCAACTGGCACGCGTGGAAATTACAGGCAGCGACATTTGCATTCGATCCTTATCGGCGGCCCCAAATCGATCGATCCTTCGCCTGATTCAGTATAGGTACCGACTCGGGCAGGAACAATTGTTCTGCCGTGCGTGTTACGAGGTGCTGACAATCGGGAAATGCTAACGGTGGGCCGACCCTAAATCGGCACGCCGTTCCAGCGAGTAAACGCTTCCATCGCAAAGTATTCCGGCAGGCCGACCTGGTTGTAGCGGGCGGCGGTGCCGGTGTTGCGATCTTCGGCCCGTTGCCAGAATTCGCGCGGGTCACTGCCGGGGAATAGAGCTTCGTCCTTTTGGCTTTGGTGCATGAAGATCGCTTTGCGCTTCTGCAAGATATCGCCGGGGCTCAGCGGCACGGCGATTTCGATTTCGTGCAGTTCGTATTCTTGCCAAGCACCGCGGTATAGCAGTGCTTCCGGCCGCGAACCTTGCTCCGTTTCGATTTGCTCGAGAGCACGGAAGATAGCCTGCGCACACACGCGATGCGTGCCGTGCGGGTCGCTCAAGTCGCCGGCGACATAAACCTGGTCGGGCTTCACCCTGTTGATCAAGTCCTTGATGATCTGCACATCTTCATCGCTGATCGGCTTCTTGGCGATGGTGCCGGTCCGATAGAAGGGAAGATCCAGATTGTGCAGGTGCTCTTCCTTAGCACCCACTTTGTACGCGCCAGCTTTGGCTTCGCCCCAACGGATCAAGCCTTTGATTTTTTGCACCGCATCGATGTCGCACGCGCCGGGGGTCTTCCGCGCCAGCGCTTCGTGGACGGTCCCTTCGACCAATTGGCTCCGGTCGGTGTCGATGCCGAACATGCGGTTGTATTCGGTCACCAGATCGGCGATCCGCTGCGCGTCGTGATCGAACACCGCAATGTTGCCGCTGGTCATGTAAGCGATGTGCACTTCGTGGCCATCTTCGACCAGGCGAATCAGCGTGCCACCCATGCTGATCACATCGTCGTCCGGATGCGGGCTGAAGCAGATGACCTTTTTCTTTTCCTTGCCGGCCGGATGATACTCGATGGTGTGCATCAGATGGCTGAAGACCGAATGAGCGATCTTCGGCGCAGGCCCATGATGCCGCAGCAGTTGATGCAAGCCGTGCTGCCGCAGATCGTCGTCGGTCAACTTAAGCAGACTCTTGCCGGTTTTGTCGCAGAGCCAAATCATGGCGCGTTTGATCAGTGCTTCGTCGAACTCGACGTTGCCCAGCGCCCAAGGAGTTTCGCTGCTGGTAAGTTTGCTCGCAGCGGCCGTATCGACGAGAACCGTTGCATCGCCGTGTTCTTGCAGGTACGAAGCCGGCACCCGGGGCGTGACTTGCCCTTCGGTCAGGTCCTTGATGATCGACGCTTTGTGCTCACCGAGCGCGAGAAGCAGAATCTTGCGAGCGTCGAAGATCGAGCCCAAGCCCATCGTGATCGCTTGCGTCGGCACATTCCATTCGCCAAAGAAATCGCTGGCCGCGGCGCGACGTGTGACCGGATCGAGCGTGCACAATCGCGTGCGGCTGTTGCGAACGCTAAATGGCTCGTTGAAACCAATGTGGCCGTTACCGCCGATGCCGAGGATCATCAGATCAATGCCGCCGGCACGTTCAATTTCGCTTTCATATTCACGGCAATACGCATCGATGTTGGCCAGTGGCACATCGCCGCGGGGAATGTGAATATTTTCCGGCCGTACGTTGACCTTGGAAAAGAATTGCTCGTGCATCCAGCGGTGATAGCTCTGCAACTGATCGGGCGTCAGGCCGTAATACTCGTCGAGGTTGAACGTAATCACACTCGATAGATCAAGCCCTTCCTCACGATGCATTCTCGCGAGTTCGCGATAGACACCAACCGGCGTGCTTCCGGTCGGCAGGCCGAGGACGGCGTTCTGCCCGAGCGCGTTCCGTTCGCGAATGATTCCCGCGACGATGCGGGCCACGTGGCGGGCCAAGTCCTCGCCGGTATCAAAGACATAGGTGGGAAGTTGCGTACCCGCCGCGCGGCGGGCTTTGGTTGCAGCAGCAGTGCCAGTAGCCATGTTGTTCGGATGGTGGGGGCGCAGTATTCGAAATGCGTGATTCGAAATCCCGGCGCCGAAAAAAACATCGAGGCGAAAGAGGTGTCTCTAGTATGCCATGGAAGCGAGAATGAGGCGAGGGGCGCGGCCTGCGCCGCGGGCGAAAAGTCGCGAAAGGAGCCCGTTTGATCAGCGCTTTTCGGGCCCCGGTCGGGCCGCCTGCAGGATGCCCGCAGCAGTGCGACGGACGCTCGGATCGACATCCTCCGTGAGTTGCAACAGCCACGGACGAGGATCGACATTCGTCAGCCGCGGCAGTTGTTCGGCGAGCTTGCGACGCTCTTGGGGATCGGGGTGAACCAGTTGTTTTGCCAACGGCAGATGTTCGGCGGAATAGCCCCGGCGATCGAGTTCTTTTTCCGCGGTATAACGCACGCCGTAGTCGCCGTGATGGAGCATGCGCATCACTTCGAGATCGGCTAGATCGCGCATCCAGTCGTGCAGATTTTTCTGTGGCGGCTCAAGTGTCGGCGGCGCAGGATTAACATTGTCGGCCAGCGGCGGCATCTCCTGGGCGCGCGGCGCGAAGAATCGCCTGGGAACAGACTTGGTGGGGGGCAGTGGCGGGCCCTCGGGTTCGGGCGGCGGCAAATTTTCCGGAGGCTGCAGTTCACTGGGATTGCGATCCAAATTCGGAGGCAGCGGCGCTTCCAACTCGGGCGCGAGCGGTTCGGCTGCTCGCGCAATCCGTCGTTCGGAAAAATCCTCGTCCAACGCGAGTTGCAGTTCTTCGCCTGATTCAGGCGGCAAGTGCGCGATGATTGCGTCGCAGGCAGCGGTCAACTCACGAGCGGCTACGGCGTCGTCAGTCGGCCAGACGGCAAAGCGAGCGACCAAACGCCGCACTCCGGGCCGACGCGCGGCGGGGAGTTTTTTAGCAACGCCTGCCAACGATTTGGCAGTTTGCAAAATGCGGCCGGCTGCATCGCTGCGTGCTCGAATGCGCCAAGTGTCCGACTCGCGCTGCAGCGCTTGTTCGGCAAAGTATGAAACGCCAGGACGCAGATTGGTTAGCGCAGTCACCGTCCACTGCAACCCCTCGTTGCCGCGCGCGAGCCACTCGTCGAACTTGGCATTGAGTTGCAGGGTTTCCAGCGACTCGAGCTCGGCCATTTCGCGGGCGACCACACGTTCGCGCAGCAGTGCTGACCAAACAGGTCCCATGCGTGACGCACTGAAGACCATCACGCTGCTGAGCAGGATGGCAAGCAGCATGATGCGCGTAACTGGCGAAGCCTTCGCTGGAACAACGGCCGCTTTTTTAGCAATGGCGTTTGTTGTCCGTGATGCGCGCAGGCCGCCGCCACGATGAGGCTGATCGTGACGAAGTTGGGAAGGATTGGCCACAAGCACACCAGAAAACGCGGCAAAGATTTTCGCGGCGGTATCTTCCTCTTCTGCCGGAATCTGACAAGAGCGAAATGAACTACTCCGTCGCAGCACGCCAGCACTGCTAGCGATTCGGCCGGCCGATTGAAGGAATTACCACGGTTTTACTGGCCCTGTTCGGCATGGTTGGCCGAATTATCTCTTTGACCGGCAAAGTTTGCCGGAGCGGAAACGCTTGTTGGGCGATGCTTCGGGGGGAGCAGAATGAACTTTTTAGCCAGCATGTTGCCAGTGCGTCTCATGGCGGCCCAAGGACTGAATCACTCAGTTCCAAATCACACGCGACGTTCATTCTTGCAAACTGCCGGCGCGATCGTGGCGAGTTCAGTCGCGGCAGCCAATAGCGATGCCTTCGGGGCAGATCCGAACGCTGCCGACAACTCGCATGCAGCGCAGCAAGAAGCCTTGCGGCAAATTCCCGTCAGCAAGCTCAACGAAGAAGCCCAGCGCAAAGTTCTGTCGGTGCTGGAGCGCCCCAGCATTTATCGCCGCCTGCCGACGAAGACGGTCGACTGCGATCCCGAGATGTTCGTCTTCATGGTTCGCAATCCCGAAGTGGTCGTAAACATTTGGGAGATCATGGGCATCTCGCAAATGACCGCGGAACGGACCGGACCCTTTTCCTGGAAAGGTGATGATGGCCAAGGGACGCAGAGCAACATTGAGTTGGTCTACGGGACCGATGAAACGCATCTCGTCTACGGTGAAGGTTTTTACGAAGGGCCGCTGCTGAAACGCAAAGTCTCCGGCCGTTGCGTGATGCTGCTCCGCTCAGGTTATGGCATGGGAGGCGATAATCGCGCTCAAGTGAGCAACAAGCTCGATGTGTTCATTGCCATCGACAATGTCGGCGCTGAACTCATCGCGAAGACGCTGCAGCCACTGGTCGGCAGCACAGCCGATACTAACTTCACCGAAGCCGCCCGCTTTCTCGGCAAGCTGTCGCAGACTGCCGAACAGAATGCCGAAGGCATGCCGCGACTGGCTGCCAAACTGAACCGTTGCGATGACCGCGTGAAACGCGAGTTTGCCATGGTCTCGTCGGGTGTCAATCAACGAGTGGCCCAGCGGCTGGCGGGGAATGTGATTCGCTAACCCCGGATCTATGCCGCAGCGCTGTCCTCTGAGGAATTCGAGCCATCACCACCGCGAGTGCAATCCCAACCACCGATTGCAGCATCATCAGTCGGGCAAAGAAGCGATAGATGTCGACTTGCGTGTCCCGCATATTTTCGCGAAACAGCGCGTCAGGAGATGTCAAATCAATCGTCGCATTGGTCGCAGCGGTCATTGTCATTTCTCAGAGCGAGATTGTTCAGTGGCTACCGGCGAGCGCAGCGGGCAGCCATACACGGGGTATTCGACAGCTTCAGTGGCTTTGTCGTGAGCAACCGCAAAAATGGCTGCCTTGCCGCGATTGTCTCCTTCATGACCTCGGGCAACGGTAATGCCTCCTTGGTACTGCAAATCGCCAGTTGCGTCGTAGACGACGATCGCGCCCAAAGTTGTCGCCGCAAAACGTTCCGCCAGCTTTCCGTCGGCATCGGTTTCCGCACGCGCTGGGAAACATCGCCTTTGATGCCAGCCAGTCGGCGGCACTATGAAACAGCCTGGTGCGTCGCTTCGTACGTGCTGAGCACTGCTTCGGGGCGTTGCGTGCGGTTGATTTCGTGAAAGGCGTTGGCACAGGCGAGAAAGGCGTCGACAATTTGCGGGTCGAAGTGTCGGCCCGCTTGTTCGCCAATCATTTGCACGGCTTGTTCATGCGGGAAGGCGTCTTTGTAAACACGCTTGGTAGTAAGCGCGTCGTACACATCGGCGACGGCAACGATACGACCGCAGAGTGGAATGTCGGCGCCTGATAAACCGCGCGGATAGCCGGTGCCGTCGAACTTTTCGTGGTGCGTGAGCGCGATGTCACGGGCCATGCGGAGGAATTTGGCCGTGGGATATTTATCGAGCGCGGCCTGGAGAGTATCGGCGCCGATGGTGGTGTGCCGCTTCATGACGTTGAATTCTTCCGGCGTGAATCGGCCGGGCTTCAGCAAGATGGCATCTGGAATGCCGACCTTGCCGATATCGTGCAGCGGGCTGGTTTGTTGAATCAGGTGAATGAACTCGCGATCGATTTCGCCGGGGAACATGCCACGGTTGAGCAAATACTGCGCGAGGCAGCCGCAATACTGTTGCACCCGTTCTAAATGTTCGCCCGTATCGGTATCGCGGCTTTCCGCGAGGCGAGCGAGGGCAAAGATCGTCACATCCCGTGTTTCGAGTCCCAAAATGCGTTCGCCGGCGCGGATGCGCAGAATGAGTTCGGGCGGATGAAATGGTTTGACGATGAAGTCGTCGGCGCCGGCGGCCAGGCCTTGCACGATCTCGTCGTTGCCGCGATGACTCGTCAGGAGCACGAAATAGATGTAGTGCTCGAACTCGCCGCTGCGCACTGCGCGGCAGAGTTCCAGGCCGGTCAGTCCCGGCATATCCCAATCGGAAATGACAAGCCGAACTTGCTGTTGGCGCAGGAGTTCGAGCGCCTCGCGGCCATTGCTGGCCGTGATGACCTCAAAGCCCGAACGCTGCAGCGTGTGTTCTAGCATCGCAAGCGCGATTTCGTCGTCATCAACCAACAAAGCCAACATTGCCGTTTTGCCCCGTATTTCTGCGTGTGAACTAGGCCACGCCGCTGGCGCTCGTCAGTTGCTCGCACAACTGGACGATCGCCTCTTCGGTGTGAGTTGCCGCTTGACGTAATTCAACCAGCAGCGCCGGCAGATCGCTGGTTTCTTGTTTGCGAGCCAAGTCTTCCAAGCCCCGCGCCGCTGCGAGTAGCTGCTGCGCTTCGAGATTCGCCGACATGCCGGCCAGCGCATGAGCGCCGCGGGCCAGATCGACAAAATTGACTTCTTCCGCCGCCGACAGCACGTTCAGCACGTCGACAGGAATGCGGACCAGCGCTTTTTCGAGCACGCGTTTGAGAAAGCTGTCGTCGTTCATGCAACGTTCGCGGAGCGGTTTCAAGTCGAGAATCGGCAACAGCTTGGATGTTTCACAGCTCTTTGCAGTCGTTGCAGCCTCGACAACCGGAATGGGAGTCGACGCTGCCGTCAGCGCGGGCGCAACTTGCGAAAGCAATTCTTCAATGGCTTGAATGAGGAGCGATGGATTGATCGGCTTGGTGACGTAGTTGTCCATGCCGGCCTGCAAACAGCGTTCGCGATCGCCTGTAACTGCATTCGCCGTGAGCGCGATGATCGGCAGACGTCGCGGCGAGTTGTTTTCCGTCTCTTGCTGGCGAATGGTTCGCGTCGTTTCAAAGCCGTCGAGTTCCGGCATCTGACAATCCATCAGTACCAGGTCGTACGAATGCCGCGTGAGTTCGTCGAGCGCCCAACGGCCGTTGCCGACGAGTTCGCAGCCGTAGCCCGCCGCTGCCAGGATTTCCGAAACGACTTGCTGATTCACTTCGTTGTCTTCGGCGACGAGAATCTTCGCCCGCTGCCTTTGGATTGGTTTCGCGGGCGGGGCAGCGGGGACCGTCGGAGCCTGGTAACGCTTTTGCGGGCCGAACATGTCCACGACGGTGTCGAACAATTTCGATTGCCGCACCGGTTTGGGCAAACAGGCCGAGAGACCGCTGCGCGCCAGCCGTGGATCGTCGAACAGTGTGCCAGACGAGCTGAGCATGACTAAGCGAGCGTCTTCGAAGTCGGGCTGCAAGCGAATGGCGCGGGCCAATTCCAGGCCGTCCATGCCCGGCATGTTGAAGTCGAGCAGCACGAGCTGAAATGGTCGCTGCTGACTTTTGCCGACGGCGAGTTTTTCGAGCGCTTCGCGGCCGCCACTGGCGCTATCGATCGACAGCCCCCAGCTGGCGAACTGTTCGTGCAACAATTCACGATTGGTTTGATTATCGTCCACGGCGAGGACGCGCACGCTTTCGAGTTCTCGCGGCATGAGGAGTGGCCGCCGCTGCGTGTGTGTCTGCACCTGCAGCGTCAGTGTGAACCAGAATTGCGAACCTTTGTGCAGCGTGCTGTGGACGCCGATTTCGCCGCCAAAGAGTGTGACCAATTCGCGGCAGATGGCCAGGCCCAACCCCGTGCCGCCGTATTTGCGCGTGGTCGAGACATCGACCTGCGAGAACGATTGAAACAAGCGGTCGCGGCGATCTTCGGGAATGCCGATGCCGGTGTCTTCGACGCAAATGCGAATTCGCACGGCGTTGCTTTCTGTCGGTTGTTCATCGCGCACGGCCCGCAGCACCACTTGTCCCCGCTGCGTGAACTTCAACGCATTGTTGATCAGGTTCACCACAATCTGCCGCAGCCGGTCCGGATCCCCTTGCACGCCGGTCGGCAGGTCGGTGGCCAGATGGCAAACCAACTCGAGCCCTTTTTCTGCGGCCTTTTCGGCGAACAGTTCAGCGCTGTCTTCGAGCAGCGCGTGCAGGTCGAAATCGGTTTTCTCGAGTTCGAGCTTGCCGGCTTCGATCTTGGAAAAATCGAGGATGTCGTTCACGAGCGTCAAAAGCGTATCGGCCGAGTTCTTCGCGACCCGAGCATAACGATGCTGCTGTTGCGTGAGATGTGTTCCTTGCAGCAGTTCCAGCATGCCGATCACGCCGTTCAGCGGCGTGCGGATTTCATGACTCATGCGGGCGAGGAACTCACTCTTGGCAGAGCTCGACGCCAAAGCGGCTTCCTTCTGTCGGATCAAGTCTTCGGCTTGCTTTCGTTCGCTGATGTCTTCGACGGTTCCTTCGTAGTAACTGACCTGCCCCTTTTCATCACGAATGACCCGGGCATTTTCCGAAATCCAGATCACCTTGCCATCGGCACGAAACACTTGCGATTCAAAATTGCGCACCACGCCATGCGATTTGATTTGGTCGGCAAACTCCTGACGGCGGCGCGGATCGACATACAGCTGGTGCTGAATATCGCGAATGCCACGCTGCATTTCGCCGACATTCTCATAGCCGTAAATGCGCGCGAGCGTTGGATTGGCGCTCAGATATTGCCCATCGGGCGTGGTTTGAAAAATGCCTTCGACGGCGTTCTCAAAGATGCTGCGATATTTCTCTTCAGCGGTGCGGAGTGCGCGCATCACATCTTCGCGGCTGTGGATTTCATCCTGAGCGCGCTGGACCACGCCGTTATACAGCTGAGCAATCTGGCCGACTTCGGTTGTTGGGTCGGCGGCCACGCCCTGCGTGAAATCGCCGCTCAGCCGTTGCGATTCCATGGCCTGCAGCAACTGCGCGACTGCGTTCGAAGAACCGGCAGATTGCTGCGTGCTGGGGAATGCCGCGGCGCGATGTGCTCGCCACAGCCAGACGCAGCAAAACCCCAGGATAAACGCGAGGCTCGCTAAAGCTCCCACCGCCACCAGGCAGATGCAAACGAGCAAGCCGAGACCGTCGGTCGGTGAAAATGGAGTAGCCATGATACGATCATTCATTACGAAATGACGACCGGATCTGTACCGCCAAGTCAGATGCCGAGCCTCTTGTCATGCCCGGCGAACGAGACAGCATATCGGAAATGCTGATCCAATTCGCAGCGAACATGCGAAAAAATCAAGTCCGCAAATCTAGGTTGCGGCTTCGTCATGTAAGTCCATTCGCGACAAAAAAATCCCCCGGAAGGTATCCGGTCGTAAGGATCGAATCGACGAAGCTACCACGGGCGGCGGATTGACCAGCACATTCCAGTGGCTATCGTGAGTCAAAGCGACCGCGGGCAGGCGGTCCCATGCTGTCCCCTTCCAATCTTTCCTCTCCTGGAGCTCGCCGCGATGAACGTTTCCCGCCGCTGTTGGTTTGCCCTCATGTTGTCTGTGAGCTGTTTGACCGCAATCGCGCGTGGTCAAGAAGCGAAGTCCGATGTCAAACCGGAAGTAAAGCCCAACGACGCCGTTGTCCCTGCTCCTCGCGAGGGGGGCTGGATGAAGCGACACGAGAGCTTCAACGAACGCGTAAAGAAAGGAAACGTCGACTTGCTGCTGATCGGCGACTCGATCACGCAAGGTTGGGAAGGTGGCGGCAAGAAGGTGTGGGAAGAGTTTTATACGAAGCGCAACGCCGTGAACCTCGGCATCGGCGGCGACCGTACGCAGCATGTGTTGTGGCGGCTCGAACATGGCAATGTCGACGGCATCAAACCCAAGGCCGCCGTGCTGATGATCGGCACCAATAATAGTGGCAGCAACACGAGCGAACAAATCGCGGCAGGCGTGAAAGCAATCGTCGACAAGCTCAAGGAAAAGTTGCCCGAGACCAAAGTTCTCGTATTGGCCATTTTCCCCCGCGGCGCGAACAAGGACGATGCTCGCCGCAAGGTGAATCAAGGCGCGAACGAGCTCATTGCCAAGCTCGCCGATGACAAGCAAGTCTTTTACCTCGACATCGGCTCGAAGTTTCTTTCCGAAGACGGCACGCTGAGCAAAGAGATCATGCCGGACCTGTTGCACCTTAACGAAAAGAGCTATCGCATCTGGGCCGAATCGATCGAAGACAAATTGGCCAGTCTGATGAGTGACAAGAAGTAGTTGTCAGCACACGGGCCTTACTTGTCTACATGACTCACGCCACTGGTCGAATTGCCATCAAGCAGCCGCCAGTGGGTGGCGTCTTCTGCACCGACGCGCTGCACGATCGGCTCGATATAGATCGTGCATTCTTCCGCCGGCGGTCCCGGATCGCGTGGTACGCCGGGACCTATTCGGCCAGCGGTGAATACATCTTGCCTCGGGCCAAATTTCTGCCGCACGGTGTTCTTCAACGTGGCGGTTATTTGCATTTGATACCACATCACTCCCGATTCGCCGCCGAGTGGCTTGATTAACTTCGCCCGCAGCACCACCGGGGCACGGGCAAAGCGGTCGGCATCGGCATTTTCTGGGGCTTTCTCTTTCGCGTCCGGTTCTGGGACAGCAGGGTTTGCGGCTTGAGCAAAAGCCGCGGCAGTCGCGAGGCAGAAAAGAGCCAAAAGGGCATGACGTCGGAGCATCGGACGGTCTCGCAATGTTTGTGGGTTGTCGAATTGGTACAACCAATCAGACGAATCGCCCGCGCCCTTGGTTTTCGCAAATCTGCCCTTGTTTTGACACGACTTTTACGCGGGCATTCCCGAAAGAAGTTGTCCAATTGATATAGTGGCAGCAGTTATGATTCGTTCCCAAATAGAGGACCGGCGGTGATGGAAGGAGCAGGATTTTCTTCGGCGTCGCCGACAGTCGCGGAAGTTGACGCGCGCGCTGCTTCACCAACACCGCGAAGTTTCCCGGCCGAATCCAAAAAGGCGCCAACGCTCCAGGATCCTGGCTTCCCCCTCGAAGCGCCGCTTGGTCAGAAGATTGCCATGCTGCTCGCGGTGACTCTTCCTTTCGTGGGTGTGATCACCGCGATTGTACTGACGTGGCAGCAGGGCTACATGGATTGGCTCTATCTATCGTTGCTGCTTGCCGGTTGGGCGATCACGGGGATGGGCATCACCATCGGCTTTCATCGGTTGCTCACGCATCGCTCGTTCGATACGTACCGCTGGGTACGTGCGGCGTGGTTGCTGGCCGGCGCATTGTCGGTGGAAGGTTCGCCGCTCGTGTGGTGCGCGGTTCATCGGCGGCATCACCAGTTCAGCGACTTGCCCGGCGATCCGCATTCGCCGCATCTGGCCGGCGATGGTTGGCTCGGTTGGTGGCGTGGATTTTGGCATTCGCATACGGGTTGGCTCTTCACCGGCGTATGGAGCAACGCTGAGTTGCAACGCTACATTCCCGATCTGCTTGCCGATCCCTGGCTCGTGAAACTCGACAAACTCTACGGCCTGTGGATTCTCGTCAGCTTTATCATTCCGTTCGCCATCGGCGGACTAGTCATGCGCTCGTGGGAAGGGGCGTGGCTCGGGCTGCTTTGGGGCGGATTCGTGCGTGTGTTTGTTACACATCACGTCACCTGGTCGATTAATTCGGTTTGCCACTTGTTTGGTCAGCGCGAATTCGTTTCCGACGATCTTTCGCGCAACAACGTGATCTGCGGCGTTCTCGCCTGGGGCGAAGGGTGGCATAACAACCATCACGCGTTTCCCACTTCGGCACGACACGGTTTGCGTTGGTGGCAGTTCGACACGAGTTGGCTGGTGATTCGCACCATGCAATTTTTGGGACTCGCGTGGAATGTGCGGCTGCCGTCCGAACAGGCGATGAGTGATAAACGTCTTCCGTAGGCCAGTCTTCGTAGGCCGGAACAAGCGGTACTCTGCGCCGTTCCGGCAAGAGCTTGGAGACGACATCAAAGGGCGATTCCTGCCGGAACTGCGGAATACCTTGTTCCGGCCTACGAACCCAACTGCCATAATCACGACAACTTCCTCGCCTCTTCAGGAGTTGATCGTGTTCTCTCGAAACTGCCTGTTCTGCTTGCTATCGTTATTCTCGACGGCTGTGTTTGCTGCCGACCGCCCCAACATCATTCTCTTTGTCACCGACGACATGAGCCCCGATGCGGGCTGCTTCGGCAATGGAGTGATCAAAACGCCGGCGCTCGACGCGCTGGCGAAAGATGGCATACGTTTGCCGAACGCGTTTTGCACGACGGCCAGTTGCAGTGCGAGTCGCAGCGTGATTCTCACTGGCATGCACAATCATGCGAACGCTCACTATGGTCATGCGCATGCGTATCACCATTTTTCGTCGTATCCCAAAATCCAATCGCTGCCGGTGCGGCTGACGGCGGCCGGTTATCGCACCGTCCGCATCGGCAAGTACCACGTTGAACCCGAAGCGGTCTATAAATTCGACAGCGTGTTGCCTGGCGCGGAACGCAATCCCGTGCAGATGGCCGAGAACTGCCGGGAGTTGATCGCGGCGAAAGAAGACAAGCCGTTCTTCCTTTATTTCTGCACTGCCGATCCGCATCGCAGCGGCGGCGAAGTCCCCGGCGATTCCCTCAAGCCCAATCCGTTCGGCAATTCGCCCACTGGATATAAAGGGGTGAACGAAGTGAAGTACGATCCGCGCGACGTGATCGTGCCGCCGTTCCTCCCCGATACCCCCACCTGCCGCGCAGAGTTGGCGCAATACTACCAATCGATCTCTCGTGTCGATCAGGGTTTGGCAAAGCTTGTTGCCATGTTGATAGATGCGGGGCAGTACGAGAACACGCTGATTGTGTTTACCTCGGATCACGGCATCGCGATGCCGGGGAGCAAGACGACCGTATATGAACCGGGGCTCGTTGTGCCGATGATTTACAAACTTCCCGGACCGTCGACTGCCGCGACTGCGAACCGCGTCTGCCATGCAATGGTCAGCCACGTCGATCTCACCCCGACGCTGCTCAATGCAGCGGGCGCGCTGCCGCAGCCGCCAGCGGTCACCGCGGCGCGTCCCAAGGCCGCAGCGAATCAAAGCGTCTTGCAAGGCCGCTCATACTGGAACGTGCTGCGTGAAGAGAAGCCCGCCGGCTGGGACGAGATCCACGCGTCGCATACGTTTCATGAAATCACGATGTACTATCCGATGCGCGTCGTCCGCGATCGGCGTTACAAGCTAATTTGGAACCTCGCCGCTCCGCTGTCGTTTCCGTTTGCCAGCGACCTCTGGGAAGCGCCGACCTGGCAAGCCGTTTACCAAAAAGGTCCTGATGCACTTTATGGCAAGCGGTCTGTTAAAAATTACATTCAGCGGCCCCCTTTCGAACTGTACGACTTGCAGACCGACCCGCATGAAATTCACAACCTGGCACACGACTCTACGCGTGCGGAACTGCTTGAAACGATGAAGGGCCGCCTCAAAGCATTTCAAAAAAACTCCACTGATCCTTGGCTGATGAAGTGGGAATACGAGTAACCGCACCATGATCGACCGCGACAAACTGATCGACAAATTCCGCGTCCAAGCCGGCAAACCGTTTCGCCTCAAGGATCACGATCCAGGTTGGGCTGGCGACAAGGATGTGCCCGTCGAAAAGCGCAAGGAGTTTGCCAAGGAAGTTCTAACTCAGGACGTTTCGGAACTCGCCGTAGCGCAGGAATTGCTCTACGCCGATGACTCGTGGTCGCTGCTGGCGATTTTTCAAGCCATGGATGCGGCCGGCAAAGACAGCACGATCAAGCATGTAATGTCGGGCATCAATCCGCAGGGCTGCCAGGTTTATTCGTTCAAGCATCCGTCCGCGGAGGAATTGGATCACAACTTTCTCTGGCGGTGCTCGAAGTGCCTGCCGGAGCGGGGTCGCATCGGCATTTTCAATCGGTCGTATTACGAAGAAGTGTTGATCACCAAAGTCCATCCGCACTTGATCGATGCGCAACGCATTCCGGGCGTAAAACCCGGTGACAAACTCAAGAGGTCGTTTTGGGACGATCGTTACGAAGACATCAACTCCTTTGAGCGACATCTGGCCCGTAATGGCACGGCGATCGTCAAATTTTTCCTGCACCTCTCGCCGGAAGAGCAAGCCAAGCGTTTCTTGAAACGACTTAACGATCCGGAGAAGCACTGGAAGTTTGCCGCGGGTGATCTCGTCGAGCGGGGTTTTTGGAATCAATATCAGCAGGCCTACGAAGAGTGCCTCACGGCGACCAGCACCCAGGAAGCACCGTGGTATGTGATTCCCGCAGATCACAAGTGGGTCACGCGGGCTGCGGTCGCGGCCATTCTCAATCAAACGATTCGGGGCCTGGATTTGAATTGGCCGAAGATCGGTAAAGAGGACGAAGCGATGATCAGCCAGGCGCGGGAACAACTCGAGGGTGAGAAGTAGTGACCAACGTTTATGGCGATGCCGGCAACGGTTGATCACCGACCGCATAGGGTGTGGGATCGATCACGCCCGCTAACGAAAACGCTTCGCGCCGTTCCACGCACGTGCCACATTCGCCGCAGTGAATCGCGCTACCCTCGTAACAACTCCAAGTGCTCGCAAAGTCGACGCCGAGCCGCTGTCCCTCACGGACAATGTCCGCTTTCGAGGCATTCAAGAACGGGCAGTAAAGTTCCAAGCGTTCCCAATCAGCCAGGCCGAAGGCGGTTCGCATCGCTGCGACAAACGCGGGCCGGCAGTCGGGATAGATCGTGTGATCGCCCGCGTGAGCGCCATAAGCCACCCGTTCACACTTGCGACTGAGGGCCCAGCCCGCCGCGATCGCGAGCATGATCATGTTGCGATTGGGAACGACCGTCGCCTTCATCGAGTCTTCCGCATAATGTCCATGCGGCACAGGGACTTCGGCACTGGTCAGGCTCGAACCCGCGAGCAGCGGCGTGATCGCGCGCAGATCCGCAAGCCGCCATTCGATCTGCAGACGCTCGGCCGTGGCGCGGGCAAATTCCAATTCCTTGCGATGCCGCTGACCGTAATCAATCGACAGGGCCAGGACTTCATCGCCGGCTTGCTTCAATTGTTCGACCAGGATGGTCGAATCGAGTCCGCCAGAAAAGATCGCGACGGTACGCATGTGCGGAAGGGAAAAAGGGAGGAAGAGAGTATTGGGAACTGCTAAGACTATCATGAACAATCGCATTTTTCCCTTTAACGCTTCAATTCACCCTTGCTCCTTCACAAACTCGGAGCGATACACGGGGAGTTCGTGCAAACGAGTGCGGCGTTCGAAGTGGGTGCGAAAGTCGAGATCGTGCTCGGCCGGTGTTTCCGGCACCGCGAGTGGTCCCACCAACCTGCCGGCGGGGTTCGCCGGGAGTTGCTCGATGAGTTCCAAGGTCGACTGGAAATACTCCTCGACGTCGGTCCAGAAATGGAGCTTGCCGCCGGGGAGCAACGTGCGGATCACGTCTTGCAAAAAGGCTTCGTTGAGCACGCGTCGGCGGCGATGTCGTTTTTTCCACCACGGATCGGGAAAGTAAACATGCACCGCGTGCAGCGAAGAAGCAGTGATCCAGTCGCGGAAGAATTCGAGTGCATCGCCGCAGGCCATGATTGCGTTGCTGCGTTCCGCGCGCGACAACCGCGAGGCCGCAAAGCGAGCATACTTTTTCGCGACTTCGATGCCGAAGAAATCATGGTCGGGCTGCTTGCCCGAAGCGCTTAGCAGGAACAAGCCCTTGCCGCTGCCGACTTCCACTTCGACGGGCGCTGTGCGGCCGAAGAGCGTAGCCGGAGCAAAGGGCTTGGGAACCTCTGTCGTCTCGACCAAATGCCGGCCGAGATCCAGTGTGGGATCGATCTTAGGAAGAGCGCGGCGGCCCACAGTTAGCCTTTCGCCGATTCCGCTTTTTGCTGCATCGCTTGCAGGGCCGCAATCGGAATCGGTACGCCTTTGAGCGTCCCTTCGATGCACAACCGATCGCCCGCGATGCCTTGAAACTGACAAATGATCATGCGGCCGCGGCGAACTTTTTCGAGCTTCGAAATGATGACAAAGCGCTCGCCAGGGAACACGGTATCGCGAAAACGGACGTCTTCGAGGCCGCCGAACCCAACGACTTCGGCGCCGAGCAAATCATACCGCTGGGTGACGTAACTGCATTGTTGCGCGATGGCTTCGAGCATCACCACGCCGGGCATGATCGCCAAGTGCGGAAAGTGGCCTCGAACCCAAAAGTCGTCCTTCGACGTATCTCGATAGCCGACACTGAGGTACTGCGATTCGTCGACATACACGACTGCCGTCAGCTGCTCCATTTCGTGCCGCTGCGGGTTGTACTTACGAATATCTTCCAGCGTCGCGACGGGGCGGCTGAAGTCGAGTTTCGAAATGTCGTACAAGAACTGGGGCACAGCGTTAACCCTTCTCAAACGCTGACAATCAAGACATTTTTGGCAGTTGTAGGCAGGGCAGAAGTCTGGTCCTTCTGGGCATGCTCGGGCACGCTTCGTCGAACCACGGAGTGAGCTTTGACGAGCTGCAGCACTGCAAGAACGATGTTCTGCCAGTGCAAACTAGGTGCGAACCAGCTTGCGTTTGGCGCGCTTGGCCTTGCCGTTGGCGGGACGCTTGCCGTGGTTGGCTTTTTTGTTGGTACGGTGGGGCTTGGCCATGGAAATACACCTGCAAAATTGGGCAAAAGTCGCAACAAAACATCGCAGCAGGAAGCAGAACGCTCCCCGCAGTGCAAATTTGAATCCCTCAAAATACCACGACCTGGAAAGTTGGGAAAGGCCAAGTGAGGCCGTTACAGGCCGTTACGAACCTGCAATGAGCCGTTTCAACCCTTGCCCGCGGCCAGCTGTCCCGCAGCCGGCAAGTGCCGCAGCCGCGCCATGTGCCAAATGCCGACAAGGGGCCCTGCCGCGAGAATTGCCGTGGCCAGCGGCCAACCGAGTGATGTTTGCAGCAGCGGCAGCAGCGCGATGGTGACCGTAGTGAGCAAAAAACCCGCGCAAGTTTGAATGGCCAAGGCCGTGCCGACATAGTGTGGGTCGGAGAGTTCCGAGACGGCTGCGCTGAACTGCGCGCTATCGGCAATCACACTGACTCCCCACAGCAGGCAAACGGCGGTGAGGACCACCGGCCACGGAGTTAAACTTCCCGCCACGAGCGCACAGCCACCCGAAACCACCAGGCTGATGATCGCCGTCAGGCAGCGGCCGCGGCGATCGGCGAATTGCCCGGCAGCGACGCACCCTACAACGCCGATCGCGACCGTACCAAACGAAGCAACAGCTGCCGCGGTTGCCGAATTGCCCGCGCGTTCATACGCATCACGCAGCAGTTGTGGGGCCCAAGTCCACATGGCGTAGAGTTCAAACATGTGTCCCAAGTAGCCGAGATTGGCTCGCCGTAGCGGTTCATTCTGCCAGATTCGCAGAAAATACGACCAGTCAAATTTCGAGGCACTGGGAAGCCAGGGTCCGCTGCGGAGAAACAACAACGCCAAAACCGCGGCCAACCAGGAACAGCCCGAGGCGGCTAACAACACCAGCCGCCAGGTCTCCGGCAACGAAGTGGTTGAGCCCGGCCAAATGGCAACGGCAAATTGATCAAGCGGCATGGCTCGCAACAAATGCGGCGTGCCCGAACCGATTGTCAGCGCACCGACCATCACACCGATGGCCAAACCACGGCCCCGGCGAAACCACGACGCCATCAACTTCATGCCGACCGGATACACACCGGCCAGCATCGCGCCGGTCGCCGCTCGCAGCCAACAAACCGTGACGAAGCCAGCCGTGGTGCGCGCAAACTCATTGCTGATCTGAAAAGCAATGACCGCGTTGAGTAGCGTGCCCCCGAAGGCACAGATCGCCAACAACCGAGTCGCGGGCCAACGATCGGCGAGATTCCAAGCTGCACTGGCCAAGGCCCCCGCCGCAAAGCCGAGTTGCACACTGATCGTCAGCCAGGCCTGTTCGAGTGGTGAAAGTTCCCAGGCCGTCTTGAGCGCGGGAACCACAGCGCTGACCGAGAACCACAGCGTCATCGCCAACAGGTTGCAGGTCGAAAGCCAGCACAATTGCGTCCAGCGCTGCGGATGTTCGTCGTTAGCGTTTGCCATAATGAGTAGAGAGTTTAACCGTTGCCAACGGAAGACGAAGCACTGCTTCGTCTGGGAAGTGGGCATGAGTCAAACGGGTGCCCATTGCGGCAGTTAGGAGCAGTGCGAAGTCCAGCGAGCGTCGACGTAAGTGCCCAAAGACGCTGCCCGGGTGGTGTACATTAATTCGTTCGTCAGAATGTTGCTTTCCTTGGGAAATGCGCGCAAAAACAACCCAAAAGAGTGGTCTATAAGTGTGCATTTAGGATGAAACAGGAGTTCATTCGAACGTGACTTACGTCACGCGTCGGCTAGATGATCGCCAGCGGATGGCGGCGTTCTTCGAGCGTGCCCCGCGTCACGCCGACGCGGTTGGCAGCACTCAGACGGCTCCAGACTTCGCGGCCGGTCACTTCGCCGCGGAGCAGCTGACGATACAGGTCGAGCGTATCGGCGAGTTGGCGTTCGCTGCCGGCGACATCGAGCAACTCCACGCGAAACTGCCGCACGCCCTGCGCGAGGAGCGTCGGTACCACCTCGGCCGCACTTTGTGGCACTGCGTTGAAGAGCGTGTTGCGGCAGCCCACGTCGGCCGTGAGCGGATGATCGACGCCCATGCGATCGCGAAGCGCCACTTGATGCGTGTCGCAGGGCCGGCCGCAGTTCGTCTTGTTCGTTCCCGGCGAGAGCATGGCACAAAAGACACAATGCTCCATGTGAAACATGGGCATGTGCTGGTGAATCACACACTCGAGCCAAGCGGCCGGCACAGCGGCGACCAACTCCAACAGTTGCTCGCGATTCAAATCATAAGACGGCGCGATGCGCTGTGCACCTTGTTCCCGCAGCCAATTCGCCGTGAGTTCGTTGGCACAATTGAGCGAAAAATCGGCGACGACGGGGAGCCCTAGTTCAACGAAGTATCGCAGGCCCGCCAGATTGCGCGCGAGAATGCCATCCGCGCCATGCTTGCCCAATGCGCGAAAAATGCCTGCTTCGCCCGGCTTTTGGATGCGTGGCGTGGCGAGCAAAATCTGAGTATGGGCTTGATGAGCCAGCTGCACCGCTTCGCGATATTCGCGAATATCGGCGAAGTCGACATAGACACTTTGCACTTCATGCCGCAGCACTGCTTTCAACTGCGGCAACGAGCGACAAAGAACGTGCAACTGCGGCGGTTCGTTGCTCAGCATTTCTGTGACTGGCAGTGCCGAGCGAAGGTCGGCTAACACCGAGTTGCCCGCAATCCGTCGCTGCGGAACCTCTTCGAGAGCTGTGGCCAAACGCTCGACGATTTCATGTCGCACTTTGCCCAGCACGCTCAACGGCGCCATGGGGTTGCCGCTGATTTCGGCACGCAGCGAGTGCAGTTCAAACGGACTGCCGCCGAGGCGGCCCAGTTGTTGCTTGAGTGTCGCTTCGTCCAGCACATGTTGCCGCGCGATCGGCAGGGGCTCGGCCGAAGTGACTTCAATGCTCACGCCTGCCGTACGAGCGGATACTTTTAGCACTTCGCCCGCTGCCGCGTGGACGACAAAATCAACCGGCACGCGGCGGTGGATCGCCCCGTCCGCAAAGGTTTTGCGCAGGCGGTTGGTAAGCTCGGGATCGTCGGTCTTCCAGACTTCGCGGCCGACTTGCACTTCGTCGAAGTCGAGCGCGCCGTGGCCGAATGTGAGTTCAACGACGCCGCTGCTGATGGGCTCGGTGAGCGAACGGCCGCGTAGAAAAACTTCGAAGACGCGACCCCCTTGTTGATCGTCTTCCGCGCGGCCGCAGTCAAAGACTACGCCATCGCCACGCTTGATCGAGGCCGCCAATTGCACCGCGACTCGTCCGGGCCGCACACTTCTCACGGTGCCGAGAAAAACGCCCCGCTTGTCAGAGCTGCGGGCGGGCACCAGCAATTTGTGATCGCAGCCTTGGAGCCAACCTGGCGAAAAACCGCGCGAGAACGAGAGCTCCATCTCCTCGACTTGCTGCGGCGAAAACTGCGCCGGGGTGCCGGATGCGGCGGCATCGATGGCCTGCCGATAATGTCGTGTGATATTGGCGACGTATTCCGGCGTTTTCAGTCGCCCTTCGATTTTCAGCGAAACAACACCGAGCTTCACCAGTTCCGGCACCAAATCAAACGCGGCCAGATCTTGCGGGCTGAGCAGATACTTTTGGTCGCCAGTTTCGACAAGTTTGCCGTCGCACAGCAGATCGTACGGCAAGCGACAGGCCTGCGCACATTGGCCGCGATTCGCGCTGCGGCCGCCGAGCGATTCACTCGTCAAACATTGACCCGAGTAGGCGACACAGAGTGCGCCATGCACAAACACTTCCACCGGCGTGCTGCTCTGCTCGCGAATCAGGCGAATCTCGTCGAGCGACAATTCACGGGGCAGCACAACGCGCTCGATCCCGAGTTCTGCCGCGACCGCAATGCACTCGCTGCTGCTGAGTGTCATTTGCGTCGACGCATGGATGGCGAGTTGCGGACAAATGCCGCGGATCAGGCGAGCCAAGCCCAAATCCTGCACCAGCAACGCATCAACCCCCGCCGCGGCGAGTTCCACCACATGCCGTTCGACTTCGGCAAGTTCGCTGGGAAAGATCAGCGTGTTGAGCGTGACATAACCCTTCACGCCGCGGCTGTGCAACATGCGGAGAATTTCCGGCAGTTCGTCGACGGCAAAGTTCTTGGCCCGCGCCCGCGCATTGAACCCGCAGTCGAGCCCGAAATAAACCGCATCGGCGCCGTTCTCGATGGCCGCGCGGATGCAATCCCGATCGCCGGCCGGAGCCAACAGTTCGGGACGAACAGCGATTCGCTGCACTTCTGAAGTGGGAAGGGTTTGAGCCATCCTCCCCAGCCTAGCCGCGAGCTACCCATTTGGGCAACGGCTTCGCTGGCTGGTCTACGATTTGATTCCCGCCAACACGCCGCAGTGGATCAAGGTCGGTCGCACCGGCTGTGGCTGCAGACCCGCCCCTTGTAACCATTGTCGATACTCGGCACCGCTGTACGCACGCCCCTCGGTCAGCGTGAACAACGCTGCCGAGTAGAGCGCAATCGGCAGCGGCCCCGACAAATCGTCATTCAGAAATACGTCGTGAATGAGCAGTTGGCCCCGCGGAGCAAGGGCCGCCGAACAGCGATTCACTAATTCGGCACATTGGGGTTCATCCCAATCATGCAGAATGTTCGACAGCAAGATCGCATCTGCACCAGGCGGCAGGGCATCGGCGAACATGTCGCCCGGCTGACAAACAAGTCGCTCTTTCACGCCTTGGGCCGCGGCAAACTCCGCCGCGATCTTCAGCACTTCGGGTCGATCGAAGACAATGGCCCGCAGTTGCGGGAAACGTTGCAGCAGTGCGATGCTATACAAGCCCGTTCCGCCGCCGACATCGAGCAGCAATTGGGCCTGCGACAGATCCACCACGCGAGCCAGGTGCGGTGCGACGTTCTTCGCCCGCCCGGCAAGGGCCAGCGTCAAATGCCGAGCCGAGGCTTCGCGCTCCATCGCCGATTCCAAGCCCTCGCGGTAGATAAATGCCGCGCCGCCGTCGTCGGCCACTGCATTCGCCGGCCGATTTGTCCGCAGCCGCTCGACCATTTCTTTGACACCGGGACTTTCCGCCGCGAGTCCGATGTAATCACCCACAAAATGCGGCTTGTTCGGAAGCAGGTGCGCACGGGCCAGGGTCGTCAGGTCCCAATCGTCCTCGGTTTGGTTTAGCAGTCCCATCGCTCGCATCGCAGCCGTCAGCACAACGAACGGTCGACGTTCAAGGGCCAGCCCTGTCTGCAAATCGGCAGTTTTCAAGCAGCCTTCAGCCAGCAGTTCAAACAGCCCAAAGTGCTCAACCGCGGCAGTTAGCAATTCCGTCCCATAAGAGCCCCGGAAGTGCTCGAAGATGGAAGTCGGATCGAGGGAAGATGGAGTTAGCATTGCTCGCGGCTTGTGCAATGAGGAACGAGGGCGAAAGGGCAAAAAACCTTCCGCTGCATGATTTTGTCGATCAAAGTGCCATCAGCGAGCGTGGCGACGAGTTCTCAGACAGAAGACGGAGAAAGAACAAATTCAAGTTCAGGCTCAAGTTAAAACCCACCACCAACGCAACCGAAGTGACCGAGTAAATTGCACTAAGCAAATAACTCCGCAATCGGCAGCCCGCCGTCGGTGATCGGCACCGGGCGATCGCCGGCGTACAGTTCTTTGTGCGGATCGATGCCCAACGACCAACAAATGGTCGCGTGAAAATCAGGAATCGACACGGGACGATCAACGATCTTCATCGCCAGCTCGTCTGTCGCGCCGATGGTCAAGCCGTTCTTCAATCCGCCGCCGGCGAAAACCATGCTGTAACTTTTGCTGTGATGGCCGCGACCGCCGCCACCATCGAACGCCGCCGGCCGACCGAACTCGGTCGCGACCACGATCAGTGTTTTGTCGAGCAACTTTTTCTCTTCCAGATCTTCGACGAGCGTCGCCAACGCGTGATCGAGTTCGCTGATCAAGTCATGCTGCTTGGCCATCCCTTGATTGTGCACGTCCCAACCGGTGCCGTTGAGGAAGTTCAAATTGTGCGACACCTCGACAAATCGCGCGCCCGCTTCCACGAGCCTCCGCGACAACAAACAGCGTTGGCCGAACTCGCCGCCATAACGATTGCGCAGTGTGGAAGGTTCGCCGTCGAGCTCAAACACCCGGCCGAACTGCGGTCCGGCGAGCTTCAGCATTTCCGTGATCGTTGCATCGTAGTTCTTGATCATTTCATCGGTTTTCGCCGCGCCGTACTCGCTGCGAACTTTGGCGAGCAACTGTTCGCGACGAGCCTGCCGACCGGCGGAAATATCCGCCGGTCGCGATAACCCCACCGGGCCGCTGCGGGTATCGGTCAAATAGATGTAGCCATACTTCGCACCAAGAAAACCTGGCCCGCGGGTCACGTTGGGATAGCCAATCAGCACATACGCGGGCACCCCTTCGCCGGCAGCGCCGCGTTCGTGAGCCACGATCGAACCGATCGACGGATAGACCACGGTCCCCGCCGTGGGCCGGCCGGTATGCACGCGATTCGTCGCCGCCGCGTGCTCGTCGATCACCTCATGGTGCACCGAGCGGACGATATTCATCCGGTCGAGCAACGTGGCACACCGCGGCAGATATTCGCAAACCTGCGTACCGGCGACGGCCGTATCGATGCTGCGATACATGCTCCCCGACTTCTTCGCTTTGGGATCTCCCTGCACCTTTGGATCCCAAGTATCAATCTGCCCCGCCCCGCCGCCGAGCCACAAAAAAATGCAATGCTCCGCCCGCCCCTTGGCGAGGCTCTTCGCCGCCGCCTTCGCTTCCTCCGCTACGGCCGTCCGCGGGTGCAGCGAAGAAGTGGCGAGCGCACCGGCAGTGACAGCACCAGCCGCCAGAAATTGTCGACGAGCTTGTTCCGGACCGGGTTGACGTTCACGCATGGGGAGAGACCTTCGCTAACGAATGAAATCAAGCCCTCAGTTTAACAAACTGCCGCAACCCATGCTCGCGGAATATCGCTGCCTGCGACCAGAGTTGATAATAACCCAACAGGGTGGTGTCGCGCCGATTCGAGTCCGCGCAAGGCTCAGTCTGGCAATAACTTGCAATAACATGCCGAAAATGTCGAGACGACCTTTGATAACAGTATTCACGATCTGGCAACAGATAGATCGGCGTTTGATCACAGTCCGATAACGACTGATAACGGCCGCGGAGTTTTTTACGGTCGTCCGGATCGCACGTGATAACAACTGGCTCATCTTCCACCTCGAACTTTCCGTCAGATTCGGAGCGCGCAGCAGCAACTAACCCCGCAAGCAGGATGCTCCAGGGCATGCAAATCGACTAATGTTCAGTTGTTCATTATCACGCTTATCCGGGGGAAGTCAAGTGTCGCCGAGCTTTGAGCGACGAGCGACAAACGCGGCAGCACCTTGATTCACTAACCTGAAACGCAAGCGGAGAAATTGGAAATCCCTACCGCGCCGTTTTGGCGCGGAGTGTGGCCAGCGGATTGGCGAGGGACGCAGCGGGCAAGGAACGTCACGCAATTTGCAAACGTTGCGGATTCGCGTCCCTTTCTTTCTTATCACCTTCGTCCTTCAAAGACGCGAAGCGAATCTTGCGCACGTGGCGGACGGGTTCCTTCGGCCGCACTTCCATATCGGCTCGTTCGCCGCCGAGTTCGTCCTCGCGGAAGAACAGCACCTTGCCATCCTGGTCGAGCAATTCCAAACGGCCGACCAGAATGGTGTAACCCACCTGCCACGGCGGCTCACGATTGGAAAGCAGCGTCACGCGGCGGACTTCAACATCGTGGGGGAACTCGACCGCGATCCAGGGATTTTTGCCGAACGCCGCTGCATCGCCGCTGGCAGTGAACCAGCTCTTCAGCGGATTGCCGTCGAAGGCCTTTTCGGGGCCCCAGGTTGGCCAATACGTACTGCAGGTGAACTGCAAGTTGCCGGCATAGTCCTTGATCAAGCCATTGGAATTCGAGTCCTTGCGTTCCTGAGCAAATGCGGACACGGTCGACAAGAGCACCAGTACTCCGACCAACAGGCAACGTAACATGATGATTCTCGCGCGAGGTTGGTAAGCTGCTGCTAGTTAGACGATGAAACTACGGTTTGGTTTCAACCGCGGAGGTATTCAACGCGGTTCTCTGCACGCTGCAGGGCCCTTCGCTCCGCCCTCGCGTTTTGCGGTAGTCACGCGCATAATCGGGGTTCAATAAGCATCCTGCTTGTGAAAAGCCCTCTCCTGCGAAGTGCTGGCTGCCACTGTTGATTGTCTCCTTCCTTGATCTGAGTCAGGTTTTAGTATGAAGTGTTCGCTACGAATCTGTTCGTCGATGTTGGTTGCTGCCCTGGCCACAGCGGGTATGGTCTTCGCCGCCAGCCCCGGTTGGCCCACCTTCCGCGGCGCTGATCGGATGGCCGTTTCGCAAGAAACCGGTTTGCTGCAAAGCTGGCCCGAAGAAGGGCCGAAGCTGCTGTGGGAAGCGGCCGGCGCCGGGCGTGGTTACTCGAGCCTGGCGATTGCCGACGGCAAGATTTTTACGCTTGGCGATGCACCCTCGACGGCCGAGGATAAAGACGAATATCTGTTGTGCTTTAGCGAAGACGGCGGCAAGCCGTTGTGGAAGACCAAGACCGGCAAGCCTTGGACGAGCGGCCAAGAGAGTTGGCAGAGTTCGCGCAGCACGCCGACCGTCGATGGCGGCCTGGTGTATGTCGTCACGCCGCATGGCGATGTCGTTTGTTGCAGTACGGCCGACGGCAATGAACTGTGGCGGAAGAACTTGAAGAGCGATTTCGGCGGCAACAAAGCGGACGGCTGGGGTTACAGTGAATCGGTGCTGATCGACGGCGATCGGCTGATCTGCACGCCCGGTGGCAGCAAGGCGACGATGGTCGCGCTCGACAAAAAGACCGGCGAAACGATTTGGAAGTGCGCGAGCGCCGATGACCGCGGCGCCGGCCATGCTTCGATTGTGATCGCCACCATCGGCGGCAATCGCGTGTATGTCACCACGACTGGCAGCGGCGCCATTGGTGTGCGAGCCGACGACGGTGAACGGCTGTGGCAATATCCGATCGACCGTACGACGGCTGTCATTCCCACGCCGATTGTCCGCGGCGACCTGGTGTTCTTCGCCGCCGGCTACAAGCGAGGCGGCGCGTTGCTCAAGCAAAAAGCCGAGGGCAACAAGGTGGAAGTGGAAGAAATCTATCCGGTCAACACTGCGCTCGCGAACAAGCATGGCGGCATCATTCTTGTCGGCGATTACCTCTACGGCGATTCGGACGACGCGGGCATCCCTTTTTGTGCCGATCTGATGACGGGCGAAATCAAATGGAAGGAACGCGGCAGCGGCAAGAAGTCGGCCTCGTTTGCGGCGGCTGACGGCCGACTTTATATCCGCTTCGCGGACGGCACGATGGTGCTCGCCAAGGTCGGCCCCGAGAAATACGAAGAAGTCGGCAAGTTCAAGATTCCCGACGGCGGCGCGCGGCCCAGTTGGTCGCACCCCGTGATCACCGGCGGCAAGTTGTACCTGCGGGAGCAGGACAAGATTCTGTGCTATGACTTGAAGAAGTAGCAGTCGGCGAGCGTCGCGGTTTCAGCCCGCCGCTCGCCTGAATGTTCGTTCCATTGCGTTACTTCGTCACCAACTCAATCTGCTTTGCTTCCTTCACTTCAATCCGCGCGACCTTGTCCTTGAGATTGAGCGTGCCGCGGACGCGGACCGTCTTCCCTTTGAAGTGCTCGGCGGGATCTTCGATGCCCGCCTTTTTCAAATCGGCGGCGCCGGCTTTGGTGATGGTAATCGCAATGTTCCTTTCATCGCGAAAGTTCTTTTCGCTATCGAGATAGATCGCGCCGCGATCGGCGAGGAAGTTCTTGGCGTTTTGAATGGTCAACTCGACGTAGACCATTTCACCCGCTTTGGCACGCGCTTCGACGGCAGTGAGCGGCTTTTCGGTGGCAGCGTCCTGGGCCGTCAGCGACGAAGTGGAAACGAGTGCGAGGAACAAGGCGGCGGCAATACGAAGGAGCATGACTTCAATCCAAGCAAATGGCGCGAAAGATAATTGAGAGGATCGCCCGATTATCGTCGGCGCTGGTAGATCGCTCAATGCGCTATGTCGCAGAATTCACCGAGTCTTCATCGGCTGAGTGGCGTCGGAGCCGGGAGGTCCAGAGCGAGTTGCAACGATCGATTTTGAATGCGATCGTTAGCGACTGAGAATATCGATGATCGATCCGAGCGGCAGCATGTATGCCTGGATCAACAGCATCGCGCCGAGATAACCCCAGCGATACGAGCGCTCTTCGCGCGTGCATTGCGCGAGGCCAAGCAACATGAGCATCCAGCCGAAGCCGCGCACCGGCGCCACGCTGTAGGTCGTCACGGCGAATAAAATCAGCAGCGTATTTCTTGCGCGGTTGGTCCAGCGATTCGACGGCAACAAAAACAATCCCCCCAGCAGCCCTTCGATCAGCACCGTCCACCAGGTGAGAAAACCGGCAAGCATCGCGACTTGCGTGCCGCCACTGAGTTCGACGGCAGGAATGCTGCCGCCGGTGGGTGGATAACTCATTTGCAAGTCGCGCAGGTCGCGGTTGAGCGCGAGCGTTTCCAGCGGCACTCCCGTGGTCCACGAAGTGAAATGCGCGAAGCGCTCGTCGGCCAGCAGTTCATAAGTAAAGAACCGATCGTCCATGTACTGCGGCGTCGCTGCTTTCCAGGCCGTGGCCAGAATCATGCACAGGGCGATGAGCAACTGGCTGGTGCGGCGGAGCGTATCGTGTTGGTCGCCACGCGGCAGGGAAAATGCCGCGCAGAGCGCCAGGCACCAATAGACGAACATGTACTTGTGATTGTCGGACGATTCCCAATTGAGATAGATCGTCGTCCCGAGCATGGCCGCCGTGATGTACCAGAATGCAGGCTTCAGCAGCCAGCGGCGAAAGATCAACCCGGCCGCAAACAACGGCAGCAACAATAAATTGAGATACCAGGCCTGCGGCGCGTGCACGAGCAAGTGCAACAGCGTCAACGGCGGCAGGACCACGAGCGGATCGAGTTCCTTCCAGCGATTGGTTGCGAATGGTTCGTGATCTGTCGGTAGCGTGGGTTTCAGCCAACCCGGCGGAGAAAGTGCGATCATGGTTGCTGCTCCGTGGTCGTCTGGGCGATGTTGGTCGTAAAGAACAGCATCCGCGGCCGCAGTTGAGTGGTGCCGGCGGGCATTTCGAATTTCCAAACTTCGACGCGAATCCGATTGTTTGGGATTGAATTACTGGCTGCGTCAGGTTTCGCCGCGACGAGCAAGTTCGTTGATTCCCGCTGGCTATTTGTCGCCGTCGGAATCATCGCGCTGCGCAGCTCTCGCAAGCGCTCGCCGGTAAGTGGGACGTTAGCTGGTTGCTGCCGCAGTTGCTCAGCGACCGCTTGCTTTAGCGCTTGCGGGTCGATCCAGAGGCGCTCGGCTAGGCGATTGGCAATTTCCTGGGCCAGTTGTTGATCGGGCGCAGCTCGCAGCTCGGCGACTTTTTTGTCGAGCTCATGCGGAATTTGTACCGGCCGCGGTCCATCACTCGTCAGCAAGTACGCATGCACAAACCGACTGTGCTCGCTGTCGATCGTCGAGAACATGCCGAAGCCGCCACCCTTCCACGGCGTTTGGCCGGCCGTCACCACGCGCAGGCAATGCAAGCCGGCGACCAGGCACAGACAGATGGGGGCGAGCCAAACTCGCCGCATCTGCAGGCTGGAATCGGTCGGACTATCGGTTGCAATCGACATAATCGGAACCGCCTTGCGTACATGGATGGGTGGTAGTGCGCACAAGTGTAGGTCGCGGATCGAGGCGCACGCGGTGGAATGTGGATGTTTGACAGCCTAAAATCGCGGCTTCGTCCCCTCCTTTTTTGCGAGACGCTGCCATGAACGTGCGACAGGTGTTGTTGGGTTTGCTTGCTCTGGGTCTTTTCAGTTCTGCGCCTCTGTTTGCCCAAGGCGATGCAGAGGTCGAAGCCAAGTTCACGGCGATGCTGAAGAACGCCACGCTCAAGGGAACATGGGCCCCGGTCACCGGCGGCAAGCTCGGCGGCGAAAAGGGGAACGACACCTATCAGATCGCCCGCGCGGAAAAGAGTGCCGATGGCAAATGGTCCGTCGTGTCAGTTTTCAAAGTCGGCGATCGGCAGATTGAATTTCCGATTCCCTGCACCGTGAAGTTCGCCGGGGATACAGGGATCTTGATTCTCGATAACGTTCGCACCGGCCAAGGCGCCGCACAATGGTCCGCCCGCGTGATGTTTCACGACGATGTTTACGCGGGCCACTGGTGGGAACCGGCGAATAAGGAACACGAGGGAACGATTTCCGGAACCATTACACGGGCGGAAGTGAAGAAGTCAGCCCCGTAACGTCTCACTCGTCACCGGCTGGCTCGCCAACTTTGCCGGCAGCGAGAGAATGAACTTGCTTCCCACGCCGAGCGTGCTTTCGACGTGGATGTCGCCGCCGTGCTCTTGGAGGATTTTTTGGCTGACTGGCAAACCCAGGCCGGTGCCTCTGGAGCCTTTGCGCGATTCGAACACCGAGAAGATCTTTTGAATATCTTCCGGCGCGATTCCTTCGCCGTTGTCTTCGACGACAATGTCGGTGGTTTTCTCGGCTTTGTGGTAATTGATCTGCAGTATGACGCAGGCGGCGTCGCGCTTTTCGCAGGCGTCGATGGCGTTCGTGACTATATTCAGCACCGCGCGATGCATCAGATCAGCATCGAACATCAGCAGCGGCACGTCGGCCGATGGACTGAACTGCAACTGCACGCCCGCTTCCTGAGCGCGCGTGGTCATCAACTCGACGACATCGGCGATTGTTTCGTTTAAATCAGCTCGCTGCAGATCGGGTTCGCGGTCCTTGCTATACGTGAGCATGTCCATCACGAGGGCAGAAATGCGTTCCTGATTCTTTTCGACAATCCGCCAGCCGCGGCGGACGACATCGTTCTCACCGACTTTCAAGCCTTCTTCGATCAGGTAACTGCCGCCGCGGATCCCTTGCAGAATGTTCTTGATGTGATGCGACAGCGTTGCGATCGTCTGGCCGACCGCAGCGAGGCGTTCGGCGGTAACCATCGCCGAGTAATACGAAGTATCTTCCACAGCGAGGGCTGCTTGATGACCGATAGCAACCATCAATTTCAGGTGCTCTTCGGAGAAGCGGTTTGATTTTTTTGTCAGCACCTGCGACGGCGGCGTGTAGGTATCGATGTAGATCACGCCGACGGTGCCGTAGCGCCCTTGCAGCGGCACGCAGATGGCTTCGCGCACGCCCGATTGCACGATGCTCTGAGCATGATCCCAACGTTCGTCTTCGCGAGCATCGCTGGTCAATACGCCTTCTTTATGCTCCATCACATAGTCGAGAATCGTCCGGCTGACGCTCAGCCGGTCGTCACTTTTAGAGCCGGCTCGATTGCGACTCGACGTCGGCGTGAGTTCGCCCGTCTCTTGATCGACGAGCATGATGCAGCCCCGGTCGGCTTCGACCCATTCAAAGATCAGCTCCAAAATCCGCTGCAACAGTTGATCGATATCGAGCGTATGGCTGACCGCGAGGGCCGTGCGATACATGATTTGTAAGTTGCTGCGGGCCCGCGCGAGCCAGGGGCTATCGAGAGCCGACGGCGGCGACAGGAGCATGCTCCCCTGCTCGCGGCTCATCGATTTGACAATCCTTGATTCGGTGTTCGCTCGGGCGGTGCCGACGATATCGACGGGGTTCCCCAGATGCTCGACCGTTCCCGAAGCTGCCTCGGTAAAAAGCAGCAGCGTGCGGCCGATCAGAATGCGGTCGCCGGTCCGAAGTTGATGCTGCGTGATCCGCTGATCGTTGACGTAAGTGCCGTTGGAGCTTTGCAAATCGACGACGACGTAACCGATCTCTCCGTCGCGAATTTCGACATGGCGGCGCGATACCTCGTTGTCCGCGAGTTGAATGCGGTTCGATTCATCGCGCCCCAAGGTCTGCGGATAACCCGGTCTCAGCTCGTAGCGCTTGCCGCGATCGCGGCCTTGCATCACAAACAGCGTTGCCATGGGAGCATTCTAAGGGAAAAAACGAACCGCCGACGAGAGGCGTTCGTCGCGGAGGGCTCAAATCCCCTGATAAAAGTCAATCTCCATGGTACACTTATAGGGATTGTGACTGGTCTCTCTTGCTCGGGTGCTCTTGGACATGATTTGCGTCAGTATTGGCCGCGGTCGCCACCGCTATTTGATCGCCGAGCACAAGCACCTGGCCGAGATTGGGGCCCAGCTCGTCGAGCTGCGGCTCGACTACATCCAGAGCGCTGTGAATCTCAATCGGCTGCTGCCCGAACGGCCTTGCCCAGTCGTCATCACCTGCCGGCGCGAACGAGACGGCGGCAAGTGGGCCCGCAGTGAAGAGCAACGCCAGCTGCTGCTGCGGCAAGCGATTGTCGCCGGCATTGAATACGTCGATCTGGAAGAAGACATCGCGTCAAAGATTCCTCGCTTCGGCAAAACGAAGCGGATCGTCAGCTATCACGATTTCAATGAAACGCCCGAAGACCTGGAAGGACTGCACGCCCGCCTGGCTTCGCACGATGCCGATGTCGTGAAGATCGCCACGATGGTGAATCACCCTCACGACAATCTGCGGCTGCTACGCCTCTGCCGCGACAGCAAGATTCCGACGGTCGCCATCGGCATGGGCGAAGTCGGCACACCGTCGCGCGTGCTGGCGAAGCGGTTTGGTGCTCCCTTCACGTATGCAACCTTTCATGCCGAACGAGCCCTCGCGCCAGGGCAGCTCAGTTATCAGCAAATGAAGGAGATTTATCGCTACGAGCAGATCAACACCGAGACGGAGTTCTATGGCGTCGTTGCCGATCCCGTCGCGCAGAGCTTGAGCCCGCTCATTCACAATGCCGGCTTTGCACATTTGAAATTGAACAAGGTCTATTTGCCGTTCCGCGTTTCGAGCGATCAGCTGCCGTCGTTCCTTGCTGATTGCGCAGAACTCGGTGTGAAGGGGCTGAGCGTCACGATTCCGCACAAGGAAGAGATTCTCAAACACATCGCGCAAGCCGACGAAGCAACGCAGCGGATCGGCGCTTGCAACACGGTGGTCTTCAAACCGGAAGGGGCCACAGGGTACAACACCGACTACCGCGCGGCGATGGCTTGCGTCGATCAGGCCTTTGGGGGCGGTGAAGCGAATGCGAACCTCGCCGGCAAGACCATGCTGGTGCTTGGCGCTGGTGGTGTTTCACGGGCGTTGGTTTATGGCTTGAAGCGCCGTGGCGCCGACGTGGTGATTACCTCGCGGACCGATGAAAAGGCCGAACAGTTGGCCGCCGCGTTTCAGGCTCGCTCGGTGCCATGGGAATCGCGGCACACGATTCGCGCGGCGCTGGTCGTTAACGGCACGCCGGTCGGAATGCATCCGGTTGTTGACGAATCGCCGCTAGACACGCGGCATTTGATTCACGACATGACCGTGTTCGACACCGTATACAACCCCGAACAAACGCTGCTCATCAAACAGGCCCGCGAAACCGGCTGTCAAACGATCACGGGCATCGATATGTTCGTCGGCCAAGCTGCGTTGCAGTTCAAGCTGTTCACTGGACAGCCCGCCCCCATGGAACTGATGCGGCAGGTCATTCGTCGCGCCATCAGTGCCGCGAAAACTTAGGAAGTTGGGATTGAATGGGAGTCAGCAGCAGTCAGCCCCGTGTTCGTTTGGGTACCCGTTCGAGTCCTCTCGCGCGCTGGCAAGCCGAATGGGTCGCCGCGCGGCTTGCGGCACTCGGCGTGACCGTGGAAATGATTCACATCACCACCCAGGGTGATGTGAAAACGGGCCCGCTCGGACAGATCGGCGGCCAAGGACTGTTTACGAAAGAGATTCAACGCGCCCTGCTCGACAATGAAATCGACCTGGCCGTGCACAGTCTCAAAGATCTGCCGACGGCCGACGTGCCGGGTTTATCGATCGCTGCGGTTCCGCAGCGCGAGAGTGTGAGCGATGTGCTTGTCGGACCGTTTCGAGCACTCGATGAATTACCAGCAGGAGCGAAAATCGGGACGGGAAGTTTACGACGCCGCGCCCAGTTGTTGCATCAGCGGCCTGATTTGCAATTGCTCGAGATCCGTGGCAATGTCGACACGCGGCTGCGGAAGCTTGATGCCGGTGAGTATGACGCGATTGTACTGGCGCAAGCGGGACTCTCGCGACTAGGATTAGCTGACCGCATTACATACGTCATTCCGCCGCAGGTCATGCTCCCGGCTGTCGGTCAGGGCGCACTTGGTTTGGAAACCCGCGCGGACGACGCTGCGACGCAAGAAATCCTGCAGCCCTTAAGTGATCCGGCCACGATGGCCGCTGTCACCGCCGAACGAAAGCTGTTGCAAGCGCTTCGCGCCGGTTGCCTGGCACCAGTTGGCGCCTGGGCACGCATGCAGAATCACGAACTGCGAATGGAAGCGGTCGTGTTGCATCCCGAAGGCACTGCGCGACTCGCGGCCGCAGGAACAGCCGCGGCTCCCAACGCGGCGGCGCTCGGCCAGCAGGTTGCTGACGAATTGTTAAGCAAAGGCGCTGCCGAACTGATCGCTGCTGCCCGTGGCAACGTTTAGTGCCCTCGCGCTGCTGTCGCCGACATGTTATTCTGAAAACATGGATGTTGTTCCTTCTCCGCTCGATCCCCTCCCTCTGCCTGCGCTGCAGGTGGATCCGGTCACCGACGTTTCGTCGCCCGTTGTCCCGTCGCAGGAACGTGAACCGCGCGATGAGCCAGATGTTCGTTATGAACCCAGCCAGACGACGGCCGGGGCAGACGACAATCGACCACTGTCGTACTCCTATCGCGTGCCGTTGATCTTGCTGCTGCTGAGCTGCGTGAGCATTTTTGTCGCTGGCTGCTGCCGGTGGATGCCGACTGCCGTTTTTGGCCAATGTTGGATCCCTTGGTTTTCGTTCGATTTTACGCCGCTGCGGCGAGCCATTCTGGCCGAATGGCAGACGGGCCTCACTTTCATGGTTAGTCTGCTCGCGATATTGCTCGCGCACGAGTTCGGTCACTTTGTAATGACGGTGGTCTACCGCGTCCGCGCGACTCTGCCTTTGGTCATACCATTCCCTTTTTCCCCGATGGGGACCTTTGGCGCGGTCATTGCCATGGAACCGGGTAAGGCAAACCGTCGGCAGATCTTTGATATTGGCATTGCGGGGCCGCTCGCAGGTTTAGTGATTGCGGTCCCCGTGTTGATCGTGGGGATCATGCAGCTCGACTTGTCGCAGCCCCCGGCTGGCGAGCTGGCGATCAAACCGCCGCTGTTCATGGATTGGATGCTGCAATGGTTACATCCCACTGCTTGGGCCGATGCCCAGGGTGAAATCTGGATGAGCCAGGCCAATCCGCTGCTCTTCAGCGGTTGGATGGGGCTGTTTTTCACGGGCCTGAATATGTTCCCCGTCGGTCAGCTCGATGGCGGCCATATCACCTACACCTTGATGGGCCGCGGCGCACATCTGCTCGCCCGGGGTTTGATGATCATTGCCTTTGCCTACATGACTTACACGGGCAACACATTGCTCATACTGATGGCCTTGCTCATTTTGTTAATGGGGACCGATCACCCGCCGACCGCTGACGATAGCGTGCCTCTTGGCTGGCCCCGTGTGCTGCTGGGCTGGGCATCGCTGATTCTGCCGATTATTTGCCTCACTCCCGATGCCGTAGTCATTGTCACGCCTTGATTTTCGACCTGCCGTTCCGTAGGGTGGGTCGGACGTACTCGTGAGGCCCACCATGACGTGCGCCAGATCGTGGATTTGGTGGGCTTTGTAGAGGACTGCTCGACCCACCCTACCAATCCTGCAGTTTCCGTTTCGGAGCACTGGCTCATGCGGTTCTCTCGCTTTCCTGCCCTGCTATTAGTTCTGTCGGGACTTATCGCGTCATTCGCGCATGCTGCGGACAGCTTGCCAATGATTGGCTCGTCCGCGCCAGCCAAAGTCCCCTATATCGACCCCGCCGGAATTCCGGGTTCGTTGATCATCAGCGGCGGTGGCATTCCGAATGACGACGCGATTCGCGCTCGCTTCCTGCAACTAGGCGGCGGCAAGCAAGCCAAGGTTGTGATCATTCCCACGTCGCGCTCGCGTTATGAAGCGGAGCACGGCACCGTGGAATTCGAAACCCGCTACCTCGCACCCTATCGGGCTTACGAACCGGCGAGCATTACCGTGCTTCATACGCGTGATAAGGACGAAGCGAACAGTGATGAGTTCGTGAAACCGCTCCGCGAAGCGACGGCCGTTTGGCTGATGGGCGCGAATCAAAACTTGCATGCAGCTGCTTACTTGAACACGAAAGTCGAAGCCGAGATTTACAACGTGCTGAAACGGGGCGGCGTCGTTGGCGGCACGAGCGCTGGCGCGGCGATTCAAAGTCGAGTGATGATCGGCGGCGGCAAGGAGGAACCAGTCCTGGCAACAGGCCTTGATCTGCTTCCCGGTGCGATCGTCGATCAACATTTTCTCGCTCGCGATCGCAAAAATCGCTTATTGAAAGCGCTTGAGCAAAAGCCCGGGTTGTGGGGACTCGGTGTCGATGAAAAAACTGCGCTTGTCGTGCGCGGCCGGGTGATGCAAGTGATCGGCGAATCGGCTGCCACGATTCTGCTGCCTCCCGGCAACGGCCGTGAATTGCGCGAGATCACCTTGAAACCTGGTGAAATGCAGGATCTGGTTTCGCTCCGCCGTGCGGCGCTCGCACGCACCGTCGAAGCCTATCCGCCGACCACTTGGGGCACGCCGGAAGTAAAGGCAGGCTCCCTGGTGATCGTGGGTGGCGGCGGCATGCCGGCCGATGTCGCGCAGAAATTTGTCGAACTTGCCGGCGGCGCCGAGGCGCCGATCGTGGTGCTCCCCACTGCTGTCGAAGCGCCCGATTTAAAACGAGAAGGTGCATTTCTCAAACGCATGGGCGCCAACAACATCATCGTCCTGCCGCAGACCAAACGCGACGACGTCGAGTCGCCGGAAGTCCTCGAAGCCTTATCCAAGGCCAAGGGTGTATGGTTCGGCGGCGGCCGGCAGTGGCGTTTTGTCGATGCCTATCTCGGTACGAAAGCGGAACAACTCATTCGTGAAGTCGTGGCTCGCGGCGGAGTGATCGGCGGCAGTAGCGCCGGCGCCACGATTCAAGGTGACTATCTCTGCCGCGGCAGTCCGCTGAACAACATCGAGATCATGGCAGAGGGCTATGAGCGCGGCCTCGCCCTCTTGCAGGGAGTGGCCATCGATCAGCACTTCGCGCAGCGGAAACGCTTTGCCGATATGACACAGCTGATGAAGTTCCGCCCGCAATTGCTGGGCATCGGCCTCGACGAAGCGACAGCCATTGTCGTCCGCGGCAGCACGGCCGAAGTCCTGGGCGCCAGTGAAGCGCATTTTTACGACTATCGCAGCGGCCCACCGCAGGTTGAAAAGGATTACGTTTCGCTGAAGGCGGGGCAGAAGTTTGATTTGTTGCAGCGGAAACCGTTGGAATAGGTGACGTCGGACCTGGCACCCCAGAGCGCGAACCAATTCTCGCGGCGTGCCTCTTGTCAGGTATGTCCTCAAGTCGCCCGCAAAAACGCCCGAACAGCCGCCAGCTGCGCACGCTCTGCGCTGATCTTTCGCCCGAAGATGGCGTCGATCCGCGGTTGCTGGCGCGGGGCGGCAGCAACTCGAACGATCGCCGCAAAACCTGGCAGCTGTGCAGCCAGGTGCATGACTCACTCCGCCTGATTCTGGGTGAAGCTGCCGATGAGCGCCTGCATTCACTCGAGGTGCGCGAAGTTTTGCCCGCGCCGAATGACTCACAACTCCTCGTGTTGCTGGTTGCACTCGATCCAATGACTGACAGTGAACGCGAAGAAGTTGTTGCAGCCTTACAAGTCGCAGGTGGTTGGCTGAGATCTGAAATCGCGAGCGCCATCACTCGCAAACGCGCGCCCCGTCTTGTTTTGCAATTGCTGCCAACCGCATCGAGCACCGACTAGCCAGCTACTCGGGCTGTTCTTCAGCAGTCGCTATCGCCGACTCGACCAGAACTTGCGGACCGAACATGGTCAAGGCGAGTGTGTTTGATCGTCCACGCAATTCATGCTACTCACGCCTGGCTTGCTTCAGCAGTTCGGCCCAAAGTGCGTCGGCAATCGCTTGCATTCCTTTGTCTCCTGGATGGGCGGCAACGCCCGCATGCTCGAGCTTTCGTTCGGCACGAGAATAGTTCGCCTCGTCGCTCCCTAGGTTGCGGTTGTCGACAAAAATGCCGCCCGCTTCCTGACAGACGTTTTGTAGAATCTCATCTTTGGCCGGGTTCGCCCAAAAAGAGCTGCGGACAAAAATGGTTGGGTTGCCCGACGTTTTCAATTCTTGCAGCAAGCTGGCAAACGCTTGCTTGAAAGTCGCCTTCGCTTCGTCGCTCGGCAGCGCTGCCACGTTCTCGCCAATCGCGACAATTACCAGGTTCGGCTGCAGAGCAAGTTCGTCTTTGAGACTAGCGCGAATATCGTACTTGCCTGGTTGTCGCTCAAAGTCCGCGATGTTCCGAATTTTGATTTCCGGCTGCCCGCCCGCTTCTTTAGCAATCTTCGCCGCGAGGAGATGAACGAAGTCCTTCTGCTCGGCAGTCGCAGCCATTCCCCAGTTCCCCTCCCAGCCGATCTTGGGCGCGGGGCCGTGCTTCGTGATGCTATTGCCGAGAAACAGAATCTTGCTGACTGACAGCTTGCCAATTTTCAGTTCTGTATTTGCTGCCTGGCCGGTTTGTTGGCCAGTTGCGGTCAACGCAGCGATTGCGACGATCAGGAGCACCAAGACCGATGAATGAGACTTTCTCATACGCGTCGAAAATCAGTGCCCCGAGCTATTACCATCGGCATGCCGCACGTCGAGCGAGGCTCATACCGGCTTGACGTTTTCAGCGCAAGGGCCCTTTTGGCCACGCCCTTCGGTGTAGGTCACTTTTTGACCTTCACGGAGGTCATCGAAGCTGACCCCTTGGACGGCGGAAGAATGAAAAAACAAATCCTTGCCCGAACCGATCGAGAGAAAACCGAAACCCTTGTCCGTGAGTTTCTTGATAGTACCTTCAGCCATGGACGCATTCCTGAAAATGAGTGGATGTACGCCGATTGGCTAAGTTGCCGCGTGGTCGTCTTCCTTCCCGGTTAATGTACACGGAACGGCAACGTTTCATAAGGACCTGCAAGTTGCCGCTTGAGCCCCAGATTCGCTGGGCGGACCAAACAAAGGCAAGACGCCTGGCGAACAGATATTATGCCGGAAGAATTGCCGGAGAATTGACAACGCCGGGAGATGGAAAGGAGTATCCCCGACAGGGTTCGAACCTGTAATCTTCGGCTTCGGAGAACTTATTAAACAATTACCGAAAAGCTCAATTCCCCAGGGCTTTCCGCAGCATATCACGCTTTTCGATTTTTGCAATCAGTCGCAGCCAGTCGCCGTAAGTCGTTATGCGTCGCAGTATCGGCAGGCCTGAAATAGTACTCGTATTACAGCGTTTCGGATGCACTCGTCTACCAGCATCGCAGCCATGTTCGGGGGCAAAGTCCTCTCAGTTCCCTGGTATGGATTCGCTCCCTTGGCGGCAGTCGTATCGGGGCTGCTAGTCGCCCGCGGTGCGTTTAAGGTCGTACAGCAGCACCGAGGCTAGTTATGCTCGTCGTTTGAATCCCGCGAGTCAGCCGATGGCGGCTGGACGCAGGCGGTGGAGGGAACGGTGTACAGAGCGGGGGTGCTTCTTTTTAACTATCGTCTTAAGGGGTTTTCGATTCAATCTGCGAGCCGCGGAGATATTCCTGATCCATCTGCGAAAGACGATCCAGCGGAATCGTGATCTGCTTCCCATCTTTGCGCAGAAGTTGCACCTGCCCTGCCGCTGAGGAAACAATCGTAGCTTCGATTTGAAACTTGCCGCTGGCATCGGTCCACAGGCGATACTTCGGTGCCGCCGGAGCAGCAGGCGCTGTGCTGATTGGTTGCAAAGGGGCCGTTGGCTGGACATCGAGTTGAAAACGCTGAATGACAATCTTGTCGTTCGTTGTCGGGACAGCCGCATAGACACCGATGGACGGAAGTACAAACAACTTCTCGCTGATATATGCTTCTGGTCGAGTACGTGCACCGTGGGTGGGATCAAAGAAGTAACCAAATGGAGTGCGGCCCAATGCAGGCAACGTGGCCAGCACAGCGTGTGTTGTCGAATCGCGAACTTCCCAGTGCTCACCAGAGCGCGAAGTGAAGCCGATGTAGCAGTTTGCCTCGAGTGACGGGATACAATAATCGGCCTTGTAAGGTTCCGTGAGCTCGGCGGAAATCAGGCCTTTCAAAAAGGCGATTCGCTTGCCGTCAGCGAACAACCTTGCATCCTGCAATTGCTGCTGCGTATCGACGTGGATCGAAACGCGATTCGGAGCAGTCAGCTGCACTATAAACTGCTGGACCTTCGGTTTCGAGAAATCGGTAAAGATAGCAATTGACCCGACGCCAGCGGCGCGGATCAAGGGCATTGCTTCGCCCTGAAACGGCCAGCCGATCCGCCCTTCGGATCCGACGGACAGTTCGTCTTCTTGACCTGCATGCCTGCGGGCAGATTCGATGATGAGGGGCTTAAGCGTGCTTAGATTCAAAAGCTGGATACCTGCCGGCTTGCCGCTAACCCCTTCGTAGACTGTCCAGAGCGGCCCCCGCGAGGCGAAACCAGCGCTCGCTTCGCAGACCTTCCGCCAGCGGGGGTCGGTCGATGTTTGAGCAAGTTTGAAATCGGGTGTCGAGAAAACCTCCAACTTGTTTTCGGCAGGCGTGATGACGATGAGGCCATCAGCATATCCGGCCAAGATTGCGTCCCTGCTGACCTTCAACTGCGCTACGCCCTTGGCCGCCGTTAAATCAAGCACATACAGAGCGTCGAAGCGTGCGCACTGCACGCATAAGTATCTGCCGTGGCCGGCGGATACTAGGCGATTAATGCCATCACCGAAGCCAAACGACTTGGGCTTCATATCAAAAACAGGTTGCGGCAGGGCGTTGGTTGCGGTGGCGACCTCGCCAGTCTTTGGCGGAGGAACGCTGGTTGGGCGGGGCGGCAGCGCTGCATTGATTCGCATCGATTCCGCCAGCACGGGTTCGGGGAGTTTGACGGTGTGAAGAACCACTCGATCATTGGTCGGTGGAATGGTCGCCAAGCAGTGCAACTGCGGCACATAAGAAATAGCGATTATCGGTCTTTCGGAAAGCTCCAATCGGAACTCGTCCAACTACCTTTTTCATTTCTGGCATCTCTGGGAGCGAGACAACGGATCGAAACGTATGCAGATCAACCACCTCGCCCTGAGTTGGAAACTTGTCGTCAGCAACCGCTTTAGAAAACCTGAGCGCGAAACGGCCGTTGCAGGTCGGGACCAAGTCGCCCGAAAGTGATCGCGTCTTGAAGTCGGCCGAGAATACGCCGTCGCTGGTCAGCAGTAGTTTACTGTCGGCCGAGGGAAGTATCCGGTCTAACCTCAGCGAGGGTTCAATCTGAGTTGCTACGAGAGCATCAGGATACAACTGCAAGGCAGTCTTTCCGGCAACAAAGAAATTGCCTCGGCAGGAGGCACTGATTGAGATGGGAGGTGTTCGCAACTGACAGATGCATGATCCATCGGTTGATGTGATTTCTGCCGAATTTCGCCGAGGCTTGACGCCAGAATTCACCGGGAATTTGATCGGCTGCATGGTGGCTAGATCAAACAAACCGAAATTTCGGTCCCAATCATTGGTTGCGGTTGGTTTGGCAACGCGGGCCGATTCCCAATAGATCGCTAGGGGCCCGTCCGAGGCGTCGCCGAGTGCAACTGATTTGAGATCGCCGTTGATCTCCAGCTTTCCGGTGCGTGGTGTGGCATCCAAGTCACCGAAATCCCATTGCGTCCACTGCCGATCCTTGACCGCTATCAAGACTAGTTTTGTCTGCCCGGCTGCAGCCATGCTGAGGTTCTCGTAGGGGACCCGCCGTGACGAGGACCGTCGCGCCCTTCACCTTCTTCAGCAAATCGGGCGTGAGCCGATCCTGAGCAACCAGCGAATCGACCGCAGTGAGCCACATGAGAAACATTAACCAGGCACGAGCAAGCATGCGAAAACTCCACCACAAAGCACGTTTCCAGCGCCAACTTGCTTAGCCTATGTCAGCAATTCCCGGCGTTCAATATTATTTTCAATTCCGCCCATGCGCATACCAGCTGGGGATTTGCTCGTCAGGCTTCCTCTTTTTATTCGCCATCTTTACCGCGTAGTCAATCGCCCTGCGGTAGGAGTCCGTGTCGTAACGCTCCCGCTTTGCCCTTCCTGGCTTGGCCTTCGGCTTCCTCGCCGCTTGGCTCGGCGTCATCGGTGACTTGCGGTTCTTTCGCCGTTCGGCATTGCGTTCTGCCTCGGCTTCAGCTGGCGAGAAGAGAAACGTGTCCGTACGTCGATTCATAAATGGCTACAGGATTTCCTGGGCCTTAAGGCCGAGCGGCACTTGGCGAACGTGGCCACGCCAGAGATTTTTGTGGATCGACGGCTCGTACACCCATACTTCAGTGCTCTGATCAATGTTACATGGCCGCATGATGGTGACCTCACAGACTCGCATGCCGGTGATTCGTTGCATGCGGACCATAGCAGCGACTACGGACCCGAGATACGGCAGGGTCGCGTTCACATGCTCATCAGCTACAGGCCGGACTGGTTCCGTTTCGCGGGCTTCTGAGCAGCCGTAGCGAAGTCCTTGAACTGCCTGCAGGCCCAGCAGCACCGTGGGGCTGACCAACTCCTCAGCCACCGCCAACTTGAAGCAGCGTTTGATCAGGTTGTTCCGGGCGTTGATCAGCTTGCTCCATTTGAGGCCGATCATGTGTTCACGCACCATCTTCAGTGACTTTGGGCCGAATTGGTTCGCGTCGGTCAGCCCGAAGAGCTTGAGGAGAGGTTCGAGAGCACGAGAGCATAAGTGATGCACTTCAGCTCTTTACCGGCCGGGTCGTTCTTTGCGTAGTACTTCGTGGCAAAGTTGATGTACGCCTCGATCACGCAGCTGATGCCGATGAAGCCCGACTGCGGGTCAGGCTCCGGTGTAGCGACCAGTCCGGCATTCCGTTTCCAGTTGGCTAGGAGCTGGTGGTACTTCTCCCAGCTTTCGGGAGATTCGTACTTGCCGAGGTAGTGATCCTTGCCGTCGAGCCGGACAACGCCAAGATCTTTCGGGCGATAGTGGCGATACTTGGGGGTTCGCTGAGTGCGTGAAGAAGCGGTCATTGTGCGTGCTCCAAGCCCAAAGTAGTACTAGGTACTACCGTTTTGGGACTTCTGAGCCGCACCGCCGACCGTCGGCGGGTATCCTAAGTACTGGATTCGGCAGTTGTTGTGATCAATATCCCCGACAAGGCTCGAACTTGTAACCTTCGGCTTCGGAGGCCGACGCTCTATCCAATTGAGCTACGGGGACGCGACTGCAAGCTGCAGCAGCGGTGAGCAACAGAGTATATCGTGCTAAGGTCGATTGGCTCAAGATACCACAATTCGACCCACTTAGGCTCGCAGTGCGCGGGCCCGGCGGTGGCAAATGTCGATTCGCTCCGCAAGCTCGGCAACGATTTGCTCATCGGTTAACTTCGCGACGCGGTCCGGCGAAATAGGTTCACCGATGACCACCGCCATGCGGCCCAGTCGCGGCAACTTGGCGGTTCGTGGCCAGGCCTGGTATGCACCGTCGAGGCCGACCGGGACCAGCGGCGTTTTGCTGCGGCGGGCGACGGCGCAAAAACCCGGTTTCAGCGGCAGCACTTCACCATCGCTCGTGCGTGTTCCCTCGGGAAAGATCAGCACCTGTTCGCCAGCTTTCAGGCGGCGGAGCGTTTCCTTGATGCCGGACAGGCCGCCTCCTTCGCGATCGATGGGAATCGCGTCGAGGTAACGAATCAGCGGCGCAAGAACTGGGTTTTGGAAGAGCGTATCACGGGCCAGATAATTCATCCGCCGATTGCAGGTCAATCCCACGAGGATCGGATCGAAAAAGCTTTGATGATTCGAACAGATCAACGCGCCCCCGGTGGTTGGGAAATTTTCGGAACCTTGCCAGCGCAGGCGAAAGCCAACCGTTCCCGCCAGCCGCGCGACGACGCGAAAGGCGTCGTAACCAATTTGTTGAGACCAGGGCCGTTCCATATTCAAAGTCGATTGACGCTCGACACACGCGCTCGGCGATAACGCTGCTTCTCGAAGTTGCTGAATTCAATCTGCTGAATATCTTGCAATTAAGACTGATCATTCTAATTCGTCCCTCGCCGAAGTGACGGAGAGCCGACTTCCGGATTTGCCGATTGCGCGGTGAATTCAGGCGAATTTCCTGATTGCTGTAGCCTCGCCCGCCAAGGTGGATAAACTGTTAACTGACCCGCTGCTCTCCCCAGCCAGGTGTACTTATGCAGTTTTCGGCTCCCTTTCTGAATATCAAGCGATCTGCCTTTACGCTGGTCGAACTGCTGGTCGTGATCGCAATTATTGGCGTGCTCGTGGCGCTTCTTCTGCCCGCGGTGCAGGCCGCTCGCGAAGCTGCCCGCCGCACACAGTGTAAGAACAATTTTAAGCAACTCGCGATCGCCATTCACAACTATCACGATACGCTGCTCACCTTGCCGCCGGGGTATATCTCGAACTTCCCAGCCGTGCCCGGTTCGTCCACCTGGTGCCGGACGAACCGAGGTGGCAACGGCCAAGGCGCTCCGTGGACAGTTTTGATACTTCCCTACAGCGAGCAGAACAACCAGCATTCGCAATTCAATTTCAATACTCAGTTTCAGGACTCGAGCAATGATATGAATGTTGCCAATCGAACCGTCGTTCAGGCGCAGAAGATCTTTACGTGTCCCTCCGACCTGCGGCTGATCAAGAACAAAAACTGGAACAGCTACTTTGGCGTGCAGGGGGGCGGCGTTGCTCCGGACTGCGGCAACATTTCCTGTAGCGCCGCGAATGAACGTGGCATGTATGTCACCGGCCTGCTGTTCGGTGGTTCCAAACTGGCCTTCAAGAACGCCACCGATGGCACCGCCAATGTCTTTCTCGTCGGCGAGAATCGTTACGGCAGCACGGTGTGGGCCGCGAGCGCCAAGCAAGACGATTGTGCCTTTGTCCGCAACATGGCCGGCGCTCAGGACTCGATTAATCTCCACAAGGGCCAGGGCGTGCACGAAACGCGCGGCTTCAGCAGTTATCATCCGAACGGCTGCGGTTTCGTGATGCTCGACGGCTCGGTTCACTTTGTGAGCCAGAACATCGATCTTAATACTTATCGGCAACTGGCCCAGCGCGAAGACGCGTTACCCTCGGGAGGATTCCAGCCGTGAAGCCGTGGCTCTATTGGTCATTTGCACTCTTGTTGCTCAGCGTCGTCGGTTGCGGCGCTACTTCCGACGGACCACGGCGGTATGCGGTTTCGGGAACGGTTACCCACAAGGGGACGCCGGTTCCGAAAGGTTTTATCACGTTCGAGCCCGCTGCCGGTAACAATGGTCCGGGTGGCGGCGCAGAAATTGTGAGCGGCAAGTACGACACGCAAGTCACCGCGGGCGTTGTCGGGGGCGCCTATAAAGTGCGGATCGTCGGAACCGACGGCGTCAAAACGACCGTTTCTGGCGAAGAGCTTGCCGATGGGAGCCCGCTGTTCCCGCCATACGAAACAACGCTGGAATTTGCCAAAGAGAATGCCGTGAAGGATTTCGCGGTGCCGTAAAGTCGGCTTTCGCCCCGCGAAAGGTGAATGCGGGAAAGTCCACTCATCGTTCGCAAAGCGAACGACGACTGAGCACAATCTCTTCCAATTTCGCAATCACTTCCTCCGCCGTCAGGCCGTCGGTGCAGACGTCGATGGCATCGTCGGCGCGGCGAAGAGCACCGAACTCGCGCTCCGTATCGCGGCGGTCTCGTTCGTTCAATTGCGCGAGGACTTCTTCGTACGAAATGTTTTCGCCGCGGAGTTTCAGTTCGGCATGGCGGCGCGATGCTCGTTCCTCGGCAGACGCCGTGAGATAGATCTTGCACTCGGCATTGGGAAACGCCACAGTCGCCTGATCGCGGCCTTCGGTGACGGTGTCGTTGCCGTTCGCAAATTCGCGCTGCAATTGCACAAGTCGTTCGCGGACGCGGCGGTTGTCGGCCGCGAGAAAAACTTGCGACGCCACTTCACTGGTGCGGATGAGCGCGGTTACATCAAAGCCATCAAGCAGCACGCGCTCGTCGTGCATGATGAGCGAGATTTTTTGTGCCATGTCGGCGATGGCGTCTTGGTCGTTGGGCCCCAATTTTCGCCGGAGTGCGGCGTAGGTGATGGCGCGGTACATCGCGCCGGTATCGAGGAATTGAAATCCCAACCGGTGCGCGAGACGCTTGGCCACACTGCTTTTGCCGGCCCCCGCAGGGCCATCGATGGCGACAATCATGCTGACTAAAACCTCACGCTCACCCACAGCCATTCGTGGGGGGTGAGTTCGACGCGCACTTTTCCTTCCGCAACTTCCAAGTCGCGCAAGCAAGCCCCTTGATAGTCGACAACTCGCCCGCTGGCCAGGGCACGAAAAGTCCGCACCGCAGCCTTCGCCGGCCGGCCTTCGGTTTCTAACAATCGCAGCTGTAAACCGGCGACGCGCCCTCCTTCGATCAGCGGCTGACACGAAGTGACGACCACGTTGCGCGCATCGACATGCGCGAGCCAACCAGTAGTGCCCGAATGCGGGCAAGGCGCGTTCTCGACGACGGTCGGCCCCGTTAGCAACGCGATCGCTTCGGTGAGCGGATACTTCACATCGATGCCGATGCCAAACGTGAATTTCCGTTCGCGTTCACCACGCGTGATCAACAAGCTATCGAGCATGCGAGCCTCGTGCCGCCGATGAAAAGGCAAACCGCCGGTGAAGATGGTCGTGTTGTCCTTGAGCGTGACGAGATCGATGTAATGCGGCGCTTCGCATTGCTTGCTGCCGAACGGCACGCGAGTTTGATGCAGCGTGCGAAACACTTCCGCTGAAGGATCAGGCCAGGCGAACCGCGCACAATAATACGAATTCCACGGATCAGCACGCGGCTGTTCCAGCGGATCAAGTTCCACTTGGACCTGCAACACGCGACTGCCGCGGGAAATGCGATAGGTCTGCACAAAACCGGCGAGCTTCTTTCCTTCGCGATCAAGTAGGCGACCGCGGCAAACAATTTCGCCGATCGCTGTCGTTGCCGCCGTCACTGTGACGGAATCCGCCGCCATCACGGAATAAACGGCCGTTTCATCCGGATCGCGATAAGTATCGCCGGGCTTCTGCGCCGGCCCTGGTAGCCTCAGCGCAAGTTGCTGCGACATACGATTGCCGCGTTTGCCGTATTCATGCAGTGCGCCGAGTGTGCCGGTGACGGGATTGATAATCGCTTCGAAAAACTCGTTGCGGAGAAGGTTCTCTTCGGCCAGCAGTGGCTGCTTCGTGTCTTTGGTCGGCTTGTTTTCGGCGGAGATCCAAACGAATCCCAGCGGTGGCACGTCGACAATCACTTGTCCGGCCGTTCCCGTTCCACCAACCGCGTAGATTGGTTTTTCGACCGGCGGCAATGCGGTGAAGTTGACAACCTCAATTGTCTCGCGGCGCACAAAGCTGTGCGGATTCAGGACCAGAACACCTTTGCCCGCCGCGCGACTGCGACCCGCGAGCGCATCGCTGAGACGCTCGGCGGCGACGTGTCGTTCGTGCTGCGCGGCGACCAGGGCTTCGCTCGTGCAAGCTGCTTCGTCGCCGGGACTGGCAATGTTTGCTGCGGCAGAATTCACGCTGGAATTCTTGACATCGCCACTTACGGCCGTCGCTAACGCCTGCATTGTCGACGCGCTGGTCTGCCGCGATTGTTGCTGCCAGTAGCGAACCGAAGTGGAAATCGGGTCATCCTGCCGCCGGATAACGCCCTGCTTCAAATACGGCGACTTGTAGCGATCGGCTTCGAAGCGATCGATGTGGCCGGGCTGCGCGGTCTCGTGAAAATAATGTTCGACGGTAACGAACTTACCGAGCGCGGAGCAGTATTTCGAAATCCGCTGCAAATCGCCGAGCCAGCAACTGGCCTGGCCGGGCCAGTGCGCGAGGCAGATCGTGGCGACGTGATCGCCGTCCATCGATTCGCCGAGCTTCGTTGCGTAGGTAACAAATGTCTGCGGCTTCGAAGCATCGAGCGGCGGCCGCGCGATGGCGTCGATAGCCTGGCCGTCGAGTCCTTCCCAGCGGATCTTTAGTTGCGTGCCGTCGGGCACCTTGCCGTCCTCGAGCGACGTGTGCAGCGCACCTTTGAAACCCAAGCGATTCAAAATGCCCGGCAACTGTGGTGACAAGCCAAACTTCCAACGACCAAAAACTTCGGGCGCTTTGCCTAAACTCGCTTCATAAACTTCGCGAGCCTGTACGAGTTCCGCAGCGATGGCATCGAGCGACAACAGTGGCAAGCGGCGTTCGATTGCTTCACCGCCGAGGATCCCAAGAGTTCCTTGCTGAATTCCGGCGCGGACCAGTTCGAGCGAAGCGGGCTCTTTCGCAGCCATCTCCGCGGCGAGTTCGCCGGACAGGAGCAAGTTGGTCGGCGTACCGCTCTTTAAATCGTCGCGCAGCGGCTGCCCGATGGTCGACGAGGCCATCAGCTTGATGTCGATGATCAGCGCATCGACCGGATAGTAATGGTCGCGCTCTTCGGCGAGCAAGCTGAAGCAAGCGCCGAGCTTTTCGCGCGCCAACGCTTCGTTTCCTTCCACTGCCGCTTGAGCGGCAGCCACAGCCTGGCTCTTGAAATAGGTTTCGTCGAGATTGCTCGAGTACCGCATCTGCCGCGTGAGCAGCGCAATCTGCAGATAGCCATAACCGAGCGCCAGAAAGTCCGCCGCGAGATCATCGCTCACGGGATTCGTCCGCGGCCCGAGAAATGCGATCGCGGTGTTGACGATTTCCTGCCGATCCGTTTTGCCGCGAATCAAACAGCCGCCACTCTCTTTCACCCGCTGCGCATAGCCCGTGGGCAGACGTTCTTTGCAGACGGTCGGCACGGCGATCAACCGCCCCGGCAGTTCCTGCGGCGGGTCCTCGATCCGTTTCCATTCCAAAGCCTGGCCGGCAGAAGCGATCAATTCCGGATGCCACAGCGCGGACCAATTTGCGAGCAGGCTCTGTGAATCATCCCCGTCGTGATACGTGGGAAAATCCTCCAGGCTGTGGCAAGGGAGTAGGATCAACAGCTCGGTAAAGCGAGTCATGGGAGGTTGGGTTAAGGTGCGGTAGGCAATCCTGTCACCTTAATCGCTGCGGTGCGCAGCGCCCAGATAGATTGTCGTATGGCGAGCGTCGCGGCGTCAGCTCAACGTGACTGGTGGTCGAAAATCGAGCGCGTCGGTCTGGCGCCGCGACGCTCACTTATTTGCTCAGCGCGAGCCGGCGATTCACGTACCAATGCCGGAGGAATTCAATACCCGCTGGCAAGATCGAAACGAAGACAATGCCGATCACGACCAGCTCGAAATACCTCTTGACGATCGGCAGGCTGCCGAACCAATAGCCGGCAAACGTCATGCTCAGAACCCAAAAGATGCCGCCGACGACGTTGTAGAACAAAAACTTGCCGTAGTTCATTTGGCCGATGCCGGCGACGAACGGCGCGAACGTGCGCACAATCGGCACGAAGCGGGCGATGACGATCGTCTTAGCGCCGTAAGTTTCAAAGAACGCTTGCGTCTTTTCTAAATGCTTCGGGTTAAGCCAGCGTGACAATTTGCCGCTAAGAACGCGTGGACCCAGATAGCGACCGACGTGATAGTTGACCGTGTCGCCGAGCACCGCAGCAATCGAGAGCAAGCCGCAAATCAGCCAGACGCTGAGCCCCGATTCCGCGTTCGCCGCAACCGCGCCCGCCGCAAACAACAGCGAATCGCCGGGCAAGAACGGCGTAACGACGAGACCCGTTTCCGCAAAGACGATGGCAAACAAAATGCCGTAGGTCCACAAGCCGTAGTCGGCCGTGATGCTCGTCAGCTTATCGTCGAGATGCAGAAACCAATCCAGCCAGTCGGGCACGCAATCACCTATCGCGGTCGTGTTCCGGCGAACGAAACGTCGTTCACCTTCCGCAGTATAGGTTTTTCTGGCGCGCAGCGCGAGGCGAATCCACGTGGTTTATTTCGTGGTTTAACCCGCAAAACCCTACCTCTGTTTATTCACCAACCACGATCGTGCGGGCAGGTTGGAGGGGCATGCGGCAAGGGTTAGACTAAAGGTGATTGGTCAGAGGTTAGAAACTGAGATCATCTGCCGCCAAAGCTTTTCGACACATTCATGCAATCGTTGCAAGGCAAATTGTTGGTCGCCTCACCCCACTTGGGCGACGGCAACTTTTTTCGCTCCGTGGTGTTGCTCGTCAAACACGACGCCGAGGGGGCGTTCGGCTTGATCCTGAATCGGCCACTCAACAGCACCTTGGCCGAGGTTTGGGAAGCTATTCAACAAGAGGCCGCCGAAGCGGGAGATGCGGAGGAACAGCCTCTCGATCAAATGCCGCACGGCGAACAGCCCTTGTACGTGGGCGGTCCGGTCGAAGGACCGCTCGTCATTCTGCATTCGCTGAAAAAGTATTCGGAAGCTCAGGTGATGAGCGGGGTACACTTCGCCGCCCATCGCGATCACATCCGCAAAGTCATCACGCAGACCAAAAAGCCGTTCCGCGTCTTCTCGGGCTATGCGGGCTGGGGCGGAGGACAACTCGAAGGCGAATTGCAGGCCGGCGGTTGGCTGATTAGCGAAGCGAGCAAAGAAATGGTCTTCTACACCGCAGACGACCTTTGGGAAAAAGTGGTGCAGGGGATTGCCGAACAAATCCTGTCCCCAGCAGCACGGACGAAGCACGTGCCGCCGGATGCTTCGCTTAATTGACGCGCTCGGCAAGTAGCAGCGCTTTCGCTTGGCAACGCTCGGGGCGGTGGAACACTGGTTAGTCTTGAACGATTGGCTGAACCCGCCCAAACACAGAGTCAGCTCCCAATGCGGCGCTGCCAGTTGGAGCAGGTGGGACAATTACCGCCGGATCAAGCTGAATCGCCAATTTTTTCCAACTCTCCGCTCGCAACTTGCGATCCATCTTTTCCAATGGCCTGAACAACGCCGCAGACCACGCGCCGCCGTAGCGATAGGGATGAACGTAATTCCATTCCCCAGCGACGTATCGCATGATTGTTCCGCGAGCCGGAACGACGAGTGCCAGATAACTCCCCACATAGAGCCACGGCAGGAGCAGCAAAATCGCTGCGAGGATCGGGGGAGCGCTGCGGTTTATAGCCATTGGCTAAATAGTCCCTTGTACCCGCTGATGGCAGATTTCACCGGATGCGACGTACACGACGCTTTCGGGGTTCCCTGGGCGAATACTAACGCATCTCAGAATCAGCTTGTCAACGGTTGGGCATTTCTTGCGATTAGGGGGTTATCGCTGTTATTAACTGAAAATGAGAACCTACATCCGGCTGTTATCGGAGCGTTATGGAGGGACTTTCAGGGCGTTTTCGGCCAGGCATCATCGTAATCAACTTTTTCGGCCGTGCTATGCCAAGTTGATGTGGGTGAACGACTTATGCAGTTCGATGCCCGCGTTGAGGGTTGTCAAGGATCCCGTGGAAGAGTCCAGGGCCGCGCACTGTTTGAACCTATGGTCGACCGGAGGCGTACAGGTGGTTAT
>CAYMWL010000013.1:111742-132606 GCA_964394305.1 uncultured Pirellulaceae bacterium | reverse complement strand
GCCAATTTTCGCCTCGGCGCGAAGAGCAATTCACGCCAGGCCGTGAACGGTTACAGCAGAACCAGCCAATGTTTGCGTCTTCCTCCACTTCGTCCGTGATTGTAGTGAACGTGACCGTGCCCCAGCCATCTTCAATTGGTAGGGATGTACTGGCTGCACCCTCGGCTAGAGTGTACGGAGTCGTTAGAATTTCATTGTAGTTTGCTATCGCAAGACCTAATGATTCAGGACCCTCCTTAAAACGATCAAGGTTCGGAGTGAGGGTAATTGTCGTTTCAAGGGCGCCCTCAGGGATTGTCACGCTGAAATAGCCGAATCCACCTCCTACCAGGTGGCCATTTGAATCTGTCAATACGTAGTCGGCGGACGACGCTAGCGCCGAGTTGCCATGGGTTGGCGCCACACCAGCCCGAAGCGCGAGCGAAAGAATGCCGCCGATTCCTTCGCTGACGCTTCAGGCTCGTGAAAACGAAACTCGCTACGGCTGCTTAGGGGCGCAGCACAAAGCATTCATGCTGTAACCACGCGGGCTGCAAGATATCGCAGCGGAGGCTGAGAAACTTGCTTTGCTCACGAAGCCCATCGACGCCCTCAGGCGGCGGCGGGCCCAGTGGCAACATTGTTCCTGCTTCGTTCGGCAACGTTGCAAAGCGACTCAGCAGCGGCTCACAGACAACCTGTTCGACAGGCCCACTTACACTTTCAAAAACACCGAGCCGCGCCGTAGCCAGCGCGGTAGCTGCTTCGAGTGTGAGCGGTGGTAATTGCGGTGTGGCAAGCAACTCCTGCTCTAGCTGTACTGTCGCGGCTTTCCATGCATCTGCTGGTGGAGCGGCAATCAGCCCGAAGACTCGCTGCTGAAAGCGGGCGACCCACCGCTGCCCTGCCGTGCTGACGGGCACTACATCAGCAACGACGACGGATGTGGGAGGTCCCGCCGGCAAAACAGCTGGCATCACCAGGTTGACTGAACTCACGACTCTTGCCAAACCGATACTGCCTCGATCAGGAATAATCGTGTGGGGTTGGTAGGGGGGGCCACAAACTTTGTTGGCCCAGTCATGCACGGGCGTGGCCTGTGCCGAGAGCCTCTTGGCTTGAGCGCGGGCCAAAAAGCGTTTCCACGCGAGCAGCGGCTCGGTCGCCGCGCGATAGGCAGCGACCTCCTTGTCGATCGCACCTTTGGCTGCGAGCGAGGTCAAGGCTGGAGCGATTGCCGTCTCCAATTCCTGCCGCGGGCCGATGGCGCACAAACCCGCGCAGGCCGTTACGTATTGCGGATACAGCACCGCCGCTTCGGTCGGTGAGGCACGCTGGGCATCGGCTAGAATCACCTTGGCAATCAGCGCTGGCATCATCTGCGGAAGTTGCTGTTGAGCGGTTGCGAGCGTTTGAAATGTCGTCGCTTCGTTGGTGATTTGATCGATCGTCCAAGCGGCCATCACCGAACGCTTGAGGCCGGCTTGCAGTTGTGGCCAATTCGTTTGCAGGGCGATCAGCAACTCAGGCCCGGTCCCTTGCGAGGATTTGCCGCTTTGGGCGATTTCGGCGACTGCCTGGTCATACTCCAATTGCAATTTTGCGAGATCCGGGCCACGCACAATGATCGCCTTTAGCTCTGCCACTGCGTGCGCGCGGCGCAGTTCATTGGCTTGCGGAATCTCGATTAAAAACGGTTTGAAGTCGAACGTCGGAAACCAGACGGAACTCTTGAGGATTTCATCGATGACCTCGTTGAGTTCCCCTTCGGCTTGTACATATTTCTGCTGGGCAATGAGTGCTTGAATCTGCGGTAAGCGTTTGAGGCCAGCGGCTGCCGCCTTGTCGAGTTGGACTTGGAGAGGCTTGGTGTTCATGGCCGGCAGCGCAAGAATCGTCTTCACGACGTCCTTCAAACGCCGCTCGAGTTCGTCGACGCGAACGCCCAGGTCCCAGCCGCTGGCTTCGCCCCGGAGTTGCAGAAACTCAGCATCTCGCTTCAAAGCAGCTTGCAGAGCCGCCAACGGTCCCACCTGACGACCATCGCCGACGGCCAATTTGCTTGCCGTAAACTTGGCATACAGTTCATCATTGGTAGCTTTCGCCTTTGCGTAGCGCTGCGAAATTGCTTCGTAATCGGGCGACCAATAATCGTTGGGAACTTTTTCGCCGGGACGGATCTTGAGTAAGGCTTCAGGCGCCTTGGTCGACGGGTTCGCCCATGCAGCAGAGGCCAGGCCAACCAAAACAGCAACGGATAGCGCAACAGTATTTTGTTTCATATTGTGAACTCCAGAAAAAGTTGAAGCGGAACTACGGACGGACTGCACCGATCAAGGTCCCCGCGACCGGGACGGTCTGGGGTTGATCGAGGCAGGTGAGTTCCGCGACCTGGAGTTGACAAGTAACGACGTTGTTCTCGAGTTTCACGATTTGCACGATCGCCGGTTTGCGAGCGTCGGATTGATAGTGTCCTTGCGCTTCGGTCTTGGCGACAAACAATTCACCCTGCACCGTCTGACCGACCAGCGACTGCAAAGTCAGGGCATCGGTCGGCGCGTGCAGATAAACGGCAGGAAAACTCTGCGGACCGCCGGCCACGCTCGTACCGATTTGAAATACGCCGCGACGACCATTCGCCGGCGGCGTGAATCGCGCCGAGCATGTTGCGGAGTTCAACGGCGCATCGAGCGTCAATTTGATTTCGCCCGCGGTGACTGCAGCCACAGCTCCCGGCAAGTTCTGGGCAGACTTTTGCACTTCTTGCGAAACATCGCTGGCCTTCTGCTTCGCTTGGTCGATTCCCTGTTGCGCTTTCGCGGCTAAATCTTCCAATTGTTTATTTCCACAGCCCGCGTTGCCAAACAGCAACAGCAGAAAAATGCCCGGCAGCGTAACCCGCGCAGCAGGTCGCCACCTTTCTTGATTCCAAAGCGCCATAGACTCTCCTCGGGTTCATCATACGAACCCCCAAATGCGGGCAGATCAATGAAAAAATGAAATGCGGCGCCCGCGATGCCGGCACCTGTTTGGTTATAAGCTGCAACAGCGCGCGACTCTATCATTGCTGGCAGGAAGCTGCCACTTTTTTAGCGGGAAATGGTTTGACTGTGGATATCGACGGGCGTAAATTTGCGCTTGGCTGATCGTGCTCTCGATCAACCACTTCCGGGGGCGTTTCCGGCGAGCAATCGCCAAGCAAATCTCCCACGCGGAAGGTAAGAGCCAGGCGGAAACAAACGTATTTTTGGACTGAAAAACACCTCAGGTTTTTAGTCCTTGGTTTTGCAGGTTGGGCCGGTCACGGCTTGCTTCCCTTATCTGTCCTGTCGGTTTGATTGGATTGGGGCAATCGCCTGTTCGGCCCTTTTGTCGCTGCGTGTTCGTTCTGAGCCGCTGCGAGAAGGAGGTTCCGATGAGCAGCGTGTTGATGACCCGCACCGTCACGGTGAATCCGGCCTTTCTGCAGGAAATCAAAGAGGTCAACCAGGAACTCTGGCACAGCCTCGAAGATTTGCGGCATCGTTGCCAGCGGCCAATTGCTCCCACGCTTTGTCGACAATTGGTCGAGCGTTTGTCGCAATTGCGAGATCAAATCGCACTGCATTTCGCGTTGGAGGAAGCGTACGGCTATTTCGACGATCCGGTCGAAGTTGCGCCGCGTTTGAGCTATGCCGCCGAAACACTACGCAGCGAACATCGCCGGCTTTATATGGACCTGACGAGCATCGTCGAACGCGCTGAACGTCTGCTGCACAGCGAACAACTGGCGACGCTTGCGCTCTGGATCGGGCCCGAATTCAGCGAATTCGACGAAGCACTGCGCGATCATGAATCGCGCGAGAATGAGTTGATCTACGAAGCCTATGACACGGACATCGGCGCCGGAGATTAGACGCTGCGATTAGACAACTACTTGGGCTGCTGCGAAATTCGGCGCTCCCGTTCTTTCTGTGCGCCGAGTTCAGCAAAGTAAGCATCGGCAGCGTTGGCCTGTCCATCAGCGGCCTGAACTTCAACACTGCGTGAGTTGGCATTGCCGCCTACCGCCTCGCCTCCAGATCCGCCCGTCGCTTCCGGAGCGACTGGAATCGGATTGGCATTCAAATAGTTAATCAGGTCCAGCACATCGAAGGCTGTAATCTGATTGTCACTATTGACGTCCAAATACGGCGGCGGCGATCCCGAGGGCACGGGACCTGCGCCAAACTGATTCAAGTAGTTGATGATCGGAATGACGTCAAAGGCGGTGATCTGCCCGTCGTCATTCACATCGAGCGGATCATCGGGGTTCTGCCACAGGCTGTCATTATCCGTCACTTGAATGGTTAGCGTCGTGCTCGACAAACCATTCGCAGTCGCCGTGATGGTTACGCCTTGCGCGCCATCGACAACGACATCGTTCACCGCCGAGATCGTAAACGTCACCGACACTTGATTCGCTGGAATGGTGACCGTCGCTGGAACCGTTGCCTCTGAGGTGTCGCTGCTGGACAGATTCACGACCAACGGCTGGGAAATGTTCGTGGTGTTTCGGCTCACGGTGCCGGTGGTGGTGCCGCTGTTTTCGGAAATCGAAGAGGCAACGGAGGTGAGCGTGAGCGAGGCCGCCGAGTCGTTGTCGGTTACCTGCAACGGGAGCGTTGCATTGGTGAATCCTGACGCCGCGGCCGTGATCGTCACGTTCTGCGTCCCATCGACCACCAAATCATCAACACCGGAAATGGTGAAAGTGACCGAGATTGAATTGGCTGGAATCGTTACGGTGACCGGCACCGTTGCTTCCGAAGTGTCGCTGCTCGAGAGCGTCACCACCAACGGCTGTGTGATGTTCGCATTCGAACGAGTCACGGTACCCACGGTCGTACCATTCAACTCCGAAAATGTAGTTGCCACGGACGTCAGTGACAGAGCAGCGACCAGGTCATTGTCGGTCACTTGTAGCGGGAGCGTTCCGCTCGTGAGACCCGTTGCCGACGCGGAGAGCGTCACATTTTGAGTGCCGTCGACGATGGCGTCGTCGATGCCCGTGATCGTAAAGGATATCGAAGCTTGATTGGCAGGTATCGTTACCGTCGTCGGCAGCGTTGCTTCTGAAGTGTCGCTGCTCGTTAGCGTGACAACCAGCGGCTGCATGATGTTTGCGTTATTCCGTGTTACGGTGCCAGTCGTTGTTCCGTTGGCTTCGGAAATCGACGACGCAACGGAAGTCAACGTCAGCGTTGCCGCGCCCTCATTGTCGGTGACTTGCAATGGCAAGCTGGCGCTGGTCAAGCCGGTGGCGCTCGCATTGATCGTGACGTTCTGCGTGCCATCGGCGAAGGCGTCGTCAACGGCAGTGATTGTGAACGTGATGGACGTCTGATTGGCAGGGATTGTCACGCTCGCGGGGACGGTGGCTTCTGAAGTGTCGCTGCTCGAAAGTGTGACGACCAACGGCTGTGTGATCGCTGCATTGGTTCGCGTGACCGTACCTGTCGTGGTTCCATTCAATTCTGAAATGGTCGTGGCGACCGACGAAAGCGCGAGTGCGGCCACGCCATCATTGTCCGTCACTTGCAGCGGCAACGTCGCACTGGTCAAACCCGCAGCCGTCGCCGTGATCGTAACATTCTGGGTTCCATCGACGATCGTGTCGTTGAACGCAGAAATGGTGAAGGTGATCGAAGTTTGATTGGCCGGAATCGTCACCGTGGCGGGAACTGTGGCTTCCGTGGTGTCGCTGCTGGAGAGGTTAACGACCAAAGGCTGCGTGATGTTCGCATTCGTCCGCGTTACGGTGCCGACGGTCGTACCATTCGACTCGGAAATCGTGGAAGCAACCGAAGACAAAGCCAGTCCCGGCGAAGCCGTGTCACTGTCAGTCACTTGCAGCGCAAACGTGCCATCCGTCAAGCCAGCCGCGGTCGCGGTGATGGTCACGTTCTGCGTGCCATCAACGATTGTGTCGTCAACGCCCGTGATCGTAAACGTGACCGATGCTTGATTAGCCGGAATGGTCACGTTCACAGGGACCGTCGCTTCCGTGATGTCGTTGCTGAATAGATTGACAACAAGAGACGCGGTGATATTGGCATTCGTCCGCGTGACGGTTGCGACCGTGGCGCCCCCCAATTCCGAAATGGAGGTGGAAACTGCAGTTACCGTGAGCGCTGCCAACGGTTGGCTGGTGACAATGAGTTGATAACTGCCCACGGTATTGTTGCCACCGGCGGTATCGCTGGTGCCGGTCGTGGGATTGTAGGCCGTGTTGTTCGAATTCGAGACGCCGACGTAGTAGGTGTCTGCTGTGGCGAAAGTGTAGCGCAGATAGGCATCAAAGCCGAGCACGCCTTCGCCAGGCGCTTGGGCGTTGTCGTTGAAGGTCAACTGCTGACCGTTGGAATTGAAAATCCGCAGATAAGAACCCAAGCCGCCGGGGCCATTGGTTCCCGTATCAATGTCAAAGTCGACGCTCTGATTGGCGGCGACGGTGAATCGATACATGTTGACGTCGGTGTCAGGAGCAATGCTGCCGCTGATGATGTTCGGCGTCGTGGTCGGCGTGGCAATCGAAATGGCTTCTGTCAGCTGATCGTCTGGATCGCCAGCCGTGCTGCTAATGAGTTGCACGTTCAGGGTGTAGGCGCCAATCGAATTGGCGCCGCCCGCCGTGTCACCTGTGCCGGCCGTCGAACTGTAGGTAATGTTGTTGTTGTTCGAGACGCCCAAGTAATAAGTGCCAGCCGACGAAAAAGCGAATCTCAGGTAGGAGTCAAATCCGAGCGTCGTTTCGCCAGGCGCCGTCGCATCATCATTGGCGGCGATTTGCGTACCCGAGCTATTGAATAATCGGATGTACGACCCCAAGCCACCCGTGCCGTTCAGCGCGGTATCGATATCGAAGTCGACCGTGTCGTTGGCTCCGACGGTGAAACGATACATGTCAACATCGATATCGGTGCTGATGTTGTCGCTGCGTGTGAAGGGATTCGTCGACACCGTGCCACCCGTAATCGCTTCGGTGGTTTGATCGTCGGTATCGACGGGAACCGCCTGGACGGTCAGCGAATACGTGCCCGTGCTATTCGAGCCACCCGCGGTATCGCCATCACCAGTACCGGTGTCGTAGCTGGTATTGTTGGCGTTCGAGATGCCGACGTAGTACGTGCCCGACGAGGGCACGGTGTAACGCAAGTAAGCATCGAAGCCGACCGTGTTTTCACCGGGTGCAGCGCCGTCATTATTCGAGGCTACCTGCTGACCGGTTGAATTAAACAGGCGAATAAACGAGCCCAGGCCGCCGGGGCCATTGAGCGTGGTGTCGACATCAAAATCGATCACCTGGCCGGAACTGAGTGTGAACTGATAGAGGTCGACATCGGTGTCGGGGGAAATACTGGCGCCCGACGTTACGTAAGGAGTCGTCGTGATCGTGCCCAGTCCCGGAACCTCGGAACGCTGATCATCGGGATCGGCGGGAACAACGGGCGCCGTCTGCACGATCAGCGTGTAAGCGCCCGTCGAGTTTGCTCCGCCCGCAGTGTCTCCCGTTCCCGTCGAGGCGTTGTAAAGCGTGTTGTTGACGTTCGACACGCCGACGTAGTAAGTGCCCGCCGTGGCAAATGTGAATCGCAAATACGAATCGAAAACAGCGACGTTCTCGCCCAGGCCGACGCCATCGTCGTTGAAGGCAATCTCCTGACCGTTCGAATTGAAGATCCGAATGAACGAATCGACGCCGCCAGGACCGTTCGTGGGCGTATCAACATCGAAATCGACGACCTGCCCCGCGCCCACGTTGAAGCGGTACAGATCGACATCGGTATCGGGCGAAATGCTGTCGGTGATCGTGTCGGGTGCAGTCGTAATGCTTCCCAGAGACGGGGCTTCGGTAAGTTCGTCATTGGTGTCGACCGCCACGCCTTGCACGGTCAGGGTGTAAGTTCCCGTGGCATTCAGATTATTAGAGACGTCGCCAGCCCCGGTCGTTGCGTTGTAAAGCGTATTGTTGTTGTTCGACACGCCCAGGTAATAGGTCCCTTGCGTGGCGAATGTATAACGCAGATACGAGTCAAAGCCAACCGTTGCTTCACCCGGCGCGGCGGCATCGTTGTTAAACGCCAGTTCCGTTCCCGACGAGTTGAATAGCCGGATGAACGAACCCAGGCCGCCGGATCCATTGAGCGTCGTATCGATGTCGAAGTCAACGATCTGCCCCGAACTGACGCTGAAGCGGTACATGTCGACGTCAGCGGCGGGGTTGATGTCCTGAGTCCGGGAGACCGCTGCGGTCGTGATCGTTTGAAGATTTGTCGCTTCGTTTGTCTCGTCGTCAGTATCGGTCGGATTTGCCGGCGCTGTTTGGATGGTCAGCCGATAATCGCCGATCGAGTTTGCGCCGCCGCTCGTATCGTTCAAGCCGGTGGTGGTGTTATAGAACCGGTTGGTGAGATTCGACACGCCGACGTAGTAGGTGCCGGACGTGGTGAAGGTAAAACGCAGGTAGGAATCAAATCCAATGACATTCTCACCAATGCCCACGCCGTCATCGTTCTGCGTGACTTCCTGGCCAGAAGAATTGAAAATGCGAATGTAGCTCTCGAGGCCGCCGGGGCCATTGAGCGTTGTGTCGATATCAAAATCAACAGTCTCGCCGGTCGTCACCGAGAAGCGATACAAATCAACGTCAATGTCGGTTTGAATTGTTTGATTGAGGATGTCGGGAGTCGTACCAATGGCGCCGAGGTTCGTCGCTTCAGTAAGCGTATCGTCATTGTCATCCGGCAAAGCCGTAGCGATCAATTGATACGTGCCGGTGCTATTGGTCCCACCAGCGATATCGCCGTTCCCGTTGGTGGGATTGAACAGTGTGTTGGTATTGTTCGAAACACTGATGTAATAGGTGCCGGCCGTCGTGAACAAATGTCGGATATACGCGTCAAAACCAACGCCATTCTCACCGGGCGCCATGGCGTCGTTGTTGAACGCCAACTCCGTGCCCGATGAGTTGAAGATTCGCAGGAACGATCCCAAGCTGCCGGGGCCATTCGTGGGGGTATCAATGTCGAAGTCGACGGTTTGTCCCGCATTGACCGAGATTTTGTACATATCAACGTCGGTATCAGGACTGATACTGTCGTTTTTAATCACCGGAGTGGTCGACGCCGAACCAAGCGAGATGGCCTCGCTGATCGAATCGTCGGCATCGAATGGCAAACGTTCGTGCAGGCTCTCAAACAGCAAGCGGCGGCGCTCGCGCAGTGTTCGGTTTTTGGCCTTGTGTACTAGCTTCGCACTCATGCAATCCCCCAGTTGAGCAGCACGTACCCCGAGTCGGCACTGTGTAGTTTGCGCGCAGTCGGCATAATCTGCAAATAGCAGGCCCAGGAGATTTCCCGAGTACAGAATTCACCCGCAGGTAAAAATTCCATCTTAATTGCCAACTGTTTAGAAACAACGACGCTGCGTTCGACCCAAGCCCCGTCACCCAGAGCGAAAAGCTTGTCGAGCGCTACGCATTTTCTCCTCGTTGCTGCCTGGCTTTTGCAAATTGGCAACCGATTGTTTTGGACCACGAATTGGCTCCCGCCGACTTCATCCGTTTCTTTTCCCTTCACTGCCCTTGCAATCCCAGGGAGCATTGGTACACTTGCTGGCTTATCGTTTCTTGGTGGTTGAGGTTTGGACCAGTTCCGGTCAAATGCCGTGTGGCCAAGAGGGCCCGGGTTCAAGAAAGCCCTGGGTTTCTCGAGGAAGGCTGGCACTGAAGGAGAGTTTGTTGCACCCAGGCTGATTGGTTTCGAGAAAATCGAAGCTCAGCCGCGTGGAGGAATGACGGCGGATTATGACAGTTACGAAAGAACGTAAAACAGAGTTGATCTCGCAGTATCGCCGGGATGAAGCAGATTCCGGTTCGCCCGAGGTGCAAATTGCGGTGCTGACCGCCCGCATCAACAACTTGACCGAGCACATGCGCACGCACGACAAGGACTATTCCAGCCGCCGCGGGTTGCTGGCCTTGGTCAGTCGCCGCCGCACGCTGCTCGATTACTTGCGCCGTGAGAATGCGGCCGGCTACACCGAAATCATCGGCAAGCTCGGTATCCGTAAGTAGTTGTTCGTTGCCAAGTAGTCGGTTTGCGTTCTGAGCAGTTGGCGAATTGACGGGCAGTTTTGAGAGGCGGTCCACCGCCGAATCAGTCCGGGCAATTCGGGTCAAAAGATGTCGTCCTGGGCGAATGGAAACCAGGGCAGTAGTTCTTCCACGCGTTTAAAGTCGTCGCCTGCTTCAGCTTCTTTGCTGATGGCACGTTATGCGACCGCGCGCTATCACCTGCCAATAGGAAGCGCGCGGCGGAGGAAACATGGCGGTGGGAAAAAGTCGCAACAGGTATCTTCTTCTAGTGCTCGTTTTGTCCTCACAGCTTCGCGCGGTTCGCAACTTTTGCGCAGTCCGTTGCGGCTGGAACGCAGGATAAGAAAGAATCAGGTAGCAGCAGTGAAGCATCGCGTAGAAAAGAAAATCGGCAGTCATACCCTTTCGTTCGAAACTGGATTTCTCGCCAAACAGGCCGCGGGAGCGGTTCTTTGCCAATACAACGAGACCGTTGTGCTGAACGCGGTCGTCGGTGGAGCCGGACGGCCCGGTCAAGACTTCTTCCCCCTCACTTGCGACTACCGTGAGCGGGTCGCTGCTGCGGGTAAATTTCCCGGTGGCTTCATCAAGCGCGAAGGTCGCCCGACAACGAAGGAAATCCTTACATCGCGTCTTTGCGATCGCCCGATTCGCCCGCTGTTCCCCAAGGGATACCGCGACGAGGTGCAATGCCAGGCCATGGTAATGGCCAGCGATGCCCAGACCGATGCCGACGTCCTGGCGATGAACGGCATTGCTTGTGCGCTCTTCATTTCGCCTCTGCCGTTTCGCGGCCCGATCGCTTCGGTCCGTGTGGGCCGCGTGAATGGTCAGTTCATTCCATTTCCGAGCCAGGATGATCTGGAAGAAAGCGATCTCGACTTAATCGTTTCGGGCAGCGAAACTTCGGTCGCCATGATCGAAGGCTTTGCTCGCGAAATGAGCGAAAACGACATGTATGACGCGATTCTCTTCGCGCATCAAGTCATTGTCGAAATCTGCCAATTGCAGCGCGAATTTGCTCAGCAGATTGGCGTCACGCGGCCTGAGTTCGTCGCGCCACCGGACGACGGCTTGATGGATCGCATCAAGAGCAACTACTACAACGACTATCGCTCGGCCAAGCAAACCGTGGGCAAGCAGGCCCGCGCCGAAGCAGCCAAGGCAGTCAAGAATCGTGCCCTGGCCGAGATCATTCCCGACCCGAAGGCCGAGGGCGCGATCAAGCCCGAACGCTTCTCCACGGTTTGGCATGAGTTCGAAGAAATCGTCGTCCGCGACTTGATTCTCTCTGGCACTCGTCCCGATGGCCGCGATTACAAGACACTGCGTGACATTCACTGCGAAGTCGACGTGCTCCCTCGCGTGCACGGCTCGGCAGTGTTTCAACGTGGCGAAACCCAGGCTCTTGTCACCGTGACGCTCGGCACTTCACGGGACGAACAACGAGTCGATGGTCTGTTCGAAGAATACGCCAAGAAGTTCATGCTCGATTACAACTTCCCGTCGTTTTCGGTCGGTGAATGCCGTCCGATCCGCGGGCCGGGTCGGCGCGAAATCGGTCACGGTGCTTTGGCCGAACGGAGCGTGGCTCCGGTCCTGCCATCGCCCGAAGAGTTCCCCTACACGATGCGCGTGATCAGCGACATTCTGGAATCGAACGGCAGTTCGTCGATGGCCAGCGTCTGCGGCGCCACGCTCGGCCTGATGGCCGCTGGTGTGCCGATCAGCAATCCGGTCGCCGGCATCTCGGTCGGTCTGGTTCAGCAATCAGAAACCGAATGGTGCTTGCTTACCGACATCATCGGTGACGAAGATCACTTCGGCGACATGGATTTCAAGATTGCTGGTACGCAAAACGGCATCACCGGCATTCAGCTCGACCTGAAGATCGAAGGCATCAGCAAGGAAATCATCAAGGCCACGTTCGAGCAATCGCGCGAAGCCCGGATTCAAATCCTCCGCAAAATGCTCTCGTGCATCTCGCGGCCGAAAGAAGACATTTCGCAACACGCACCACGTTTGCTCCGCACGAACATCGACCCGGAAAAGATCGGCGCGCTGATCGGCCCCGGCGGCAAGATGATCCGCGGCATTCAAGAAGCCACGGGCTGCGTGATCGAAGTCGACGACAGTGGCATTGTGACCATCGCCAGCAGCAACCGCGAATGGGCCGAAGCAGCCCTCGCGCAAGTCGAAGCCGTGACCGCCACCGTGCAGATCGGCAAGATCTACACCGGCAAGGTCAGCAGCATCAAGGATTTCGGCGCCTTTGTCGAAATCCTGCCCGGCCGCGACGGCCTGGTGCATATCAGCGAACTTGCCGCTGGTTACGTCAGCTCGGTGGGTGACATCTGCCGAGTGGGCGACGAGATGAAAGTGCTCGTCATCGACGTCGATGATCACGACCGCGTGAAGCTCAGCCGTCGTCGTGCCCTCGAAGAACTCGGCTTGCCAGATGAACTGGCGCCGAAGACCGATGGCCCGCCGCCGGAAGGTGGCGGCGATCGTCCGCCGCGCCCGCCGCGTGAAGATCGTGGCGACCGTGGTGACCGTCCGCGTCACGATCGTGGTGACCGAGGTGGCGGTGGCGGTGGCGGCGGTCGCGACCGAGGCCGTGGCCACGGTGGTGGCGGCCGTGATCGTCGCTAGTAAAATCTGAGGAATCCGGAATCAAGGATCGGGAGTCAGCGCAAACTGACTCCCGATTTTTTTATACACTGGATCCTGAATTCTGCTCCTGACTCCCGAACCCTGATTCCCGACACTTGCCCCTGGCAAAGCCGATGCCTGACGAAATTCCGCTGCCGGCCGACGTCGACGAGCTGCGGACGCAGTACGCCGAGCTCGCGGAGTTATTCGGGTCGCTGGCGCACGAAATCAAAAATCCGATGTCGGTCATTCGGATGAACATGGAACTGCTCGCCGAGGATTTCGCCAATCCGCAAACGCCCAAGGAGCGCCGGGCCCTGGCCAAGATCGAGATGGTCACGCGGCAATGCACGCGACTCGAAAATCTGCTCAACGACTTTCTCCGCTTCTCGCGGCTGCGGAATCTCGATCTGCGTCTGGGCAATCTGAATGAGCAAATCGAACGCGTGCTCGACCTGTTTGAACCGCAGGCGGTCGATAGCAATATTGAAGTCATCCGCTATCTCGACCCTGATCTCCCCAGCGTAAAGTTGGAACCGGAAACCGTCCAAGCAGCGCTCGTCAACCTGGTGAAGAACGCGATGGAGGCCATGCCCAACGGCGGCCAACTGGTGGCTCGCACACGGCTCACGCGAACGGGCGTGGCACTCGACTTGATCGACACTGGCTGCGGCATGGACGAAAAGACCGCGATGAAAATGTTCGACGCGTTCTACACGACCAAGAATGGCGGCTCCGGTCTGGGCCTGCCGACAGCCCGCAAGATCATCGAAGCCCACGGCGGCCGCATCGACGTCCACAGCGAAGTCGGCCGCGGCACTCAGTTCACGTTGGAATTCCCAACACCGCTGCGGTTGGCGGATTAGCTCAGCCTTGATCTTTGCGGCGTGACTTCTTGTTGGGTGTGCGCGACGTCGGGGGCGTGAGTGGTCGATAACGCGCCAGATCAATTTGGCGCCGGTTGCGGCCGCTACCCAAAAAAATCCGCCGCCAATTGACGGCGATGTGCTCCTCGCCGCCAGCGAACTCGCGAATGTAGCGGCCGCGAACCGTCGCCGGTGTTCCCGAAGGTGGATTGCGCAGAGCGTATTCGACTTCGGCGGGATCGAGGATCGTCGCGGCAATGCCGGTGCTCTGCAGCCGATCGAAGTAGCCTTCGGCGGAGAGTTCGTGGTATCGCAGATCAATCTTTTTCCGCACTTCCCAGGCGGCGTTGTGTCCTGCTTTCTCGAGCAGGAACTGTTTCGTTACCCAATCGAGCGCACCGACGAGTTCGCTGGGATCGTGTTCGAGCGTATCGAGCGTCTCTTCCCACAAACTGAGAATCTGCCACGCTTCGGGCGGCGGGTTTTCATGCTGGTGCAAGAATTCGCGACAGGCCTCTAAATACGAACGTTGCAGTTCGAGGGCTGTGCAACTTTCACCTCCAGCCAATTCGATGCGGGCGGCAAGTGTTGGATCAGCGCAGATTTGCCGGAGCGCAGTGATCGGTTTGCGTGGCCGGACGGGTTCGGGGAGATGGCCGGCTTCAATTGCGTCGATGACGAGTAGCGTTGTGCCAATGCGCAGATATTCAGCCTGCTCCGCGCGATTCGAATCGCCGACGGCGATTTGCAATCGCTGACGACTGGAGAAGAGTTGCAGGTACTCAGCCGGGTTCCACCACGAGTCGGCATGTGCCACTTTGAAGAAATGGCCAAAGCTGAAGATCGGCCGATCGCCGAGCAAGCCGCCATAACCGGTGAGGCAGTTCATCGCCGGCGCTTTGTCGGCCAGGTGAAACTGGCCGTCGTCGTCGATCATGCCCGCACCGGCAATGATCGGCCGTGAGATCAAAAACGGCGTGAGTTGCCGGCGAAGTTTGCAAAACGCAAACGCGACGAGCATGCCATACAAGATCGCCGCGAGCGGAAACGTCAGCACGCGCGTGAGGAATGAGAGAAAACCTTCGAGCCAACGCGGTCCGGTCGGGCAGGCATTCTCAAGCTGATCAAACTCACAGCCGAACAGGGTTCGCGCGAGTGCTTTCGGCCGCGCGATTCGTTTCTCCAGAGCCAAATAGATGAGTGAAGCCGCCACACTGTACAGAAAGATGCCGAAAAACATCAGCCAGAGTGTGAGCCAGGTGAGTGCAACCAGCGGCAGGATCAGCACCAGGGAAGCTCGCCAGGCAACCAACTGCCAGCCAGAAGCAAACTCCACTTCGTAGTTTTCCTGCGCGCCGTAAATATTGCCGTGGGCGTCACGGTCATTCTTCATCAACCGCACATCACCGCCAAAAGCAGTTTCGGCAGCGGAAGAAAGGAGTTGATCCTGAGCTCGTTGCCAGGCTAGAAGTTGTCGCGGACTGCGGCATTCAGGGGTCGCGCCTTCGACGAGGCCGCCACCTTCGGCCGGCCGTTCCGTTTCAAACCAAACCGCGCCACCGGCCGCGTGGAAGATTCCTTCCTTCATGTGCCGGGCATCGACGACGGGGATGCGCCGCCGGAGTTGAGCGACGAGATCGCGGAAGATGCGATACTTGCCACCGGACACGCCACCTTCTGGCATGCTCCGGGAAATGGCGAGAGCATATTCCGTCTCAAGCCCGATCAGACGTTCGAAAATCCCAGGCTTATTCGCCACCGTAGGGGACTTCCGTCTCTTTCAAATACTGAGGCGCATTACTCGCCGCATCAACCTGAATGGCGTTCAGCACTTCGTGCAGATCGCGCACCGGCGTCGCGGCAGCGACATCCGAGGGGGCTGCTTGCCAGTAATTCAGCGTCACTTCGTCGCGATTCATTTCAGCACCTGTCAGGCAAAAAACAAAACCAGCCGCTGCATCCACACAGCCGCCACGGTCCATTCATCCTAACTACGCCGTTTGCCAGCAGCAAGCGCGCGGAACTTGGCCTCGGCTGGCTTCTGCTGATCTGCCAGCCATGCCTGCAAACGGATGATGGCCAACTCTTTGGCCTTAGCCTCGATATCAACGGTGATTGGCAATTCCAGCCAACTCGTCGGAATATCGGCGGGATCGATGTAATCGTGATGCAATTGCGGCTGCGGCTGGTCCCAGCCGCGGAGGGGGCTACTAAGATGGAACAACGGTTCGCGTCCCTGCCAGGTAATTCTTGCCGCTGCAGTTGCTGCGTCGATCGACAGTTGGTCTGGCAGGCACCGATGGTGATGCACGTCGTAGCACAGCGGAATTTGCTCGGCGGTGCAGAGCGGCAACAAATCTGCCGGCGTAAAAATTTTGTCGTCGTTCTCCAGGGTTAAGCGACTGCGAACGCGATCCGACAATCGCGGCAAATTGATTTGCAAGCGTTCGAGAGCAGCGGTCTTGTCGCCATAGGCGCCGCCGCCGTGAATGTTCAGAACATCGGCGCCAATGAGTTCGGCGGCTTCCGCTTGATACTCCAACTCCGCCACAGAACTGACGACCACTTCCTCGCGGGGCGAATTGAGCACGACGAATTGATCGGGATGGAACGACAGCCGGACATGCTTTTTGCTGGCGAGGATTCTGCATTTTTCTAGTTCGACAATCAGTTTTTCCGAGTCGGGCAATTCCCCCAATTCGTAGCCACACTTCGGATGCGTTTTCAGCGGCCAGAATTGGCTGAGGACGCGAAAGGCGCCGATTTGATGCGCGGCACACCAGTCAATTGCCTGCTGCAAAGCGCCGGAGTTGTGCAGGCAGAGTTCAGAAAGCTTTTGCAAACATGCAGCGCGCGAAAGTTTGGCGCACGCCGCAACGGTGGTGATCCGAAACTTGATCGGTTGCTCGGCAAACTGGCAGCAGAGTCCTAAACGCATGACAGATTGTAGCGCTGCGTCAAGGATTGGCGTCGGGGGCAGATGAAGCGGATATGCGACGTTACCTACGCATCATTCTGCGACGCGGCCGGCGGAAAAAACATCTGGGCGACGCGGAAGTAGGTTGTGATCGGCACAAGCACGCTGCAACTCGCCAGGAACACGAGCCCTGCATGGTCCGATGAAAGTGGCGAACCAACGAGCCCGGCGATGATCCGCGCTGCTCCGTTTAATGCCAGCGAAGCCAACACGCCGTAACCGGCCGACGACAACAAAATAAGCTGATTCTGGGTAATCCGCATAACCATTCTTCCTGAAAAAGGGATGAAAGTGACCTCCCTAAATCAAAGCGTGAAACGCTTGCGAATGTTACTGCAACTTGGCGTCGATCAGGTCGTACGATTTCCCTGCCCCCAGGCAGAGTCGACATGCAGTTGTGGCACGAGGCTGCCGCGGCGATCTTTCATCGCTGATTTTCGCCGCGGCTTTTCTTCATGCGAGGCAACTTCGGCAGGGACCTGCTGCACCTGCTGATCGGCCTGGGCTGCTTCGTCGGGCAAGTAGGTTCCCATCCAACGATCCCAAACGTTGAAGAAGGAGCCGAAGTTTTTGTTGGGATGTGTGTGATGCAAATCATGATGCGTGACGGTATTCAGCCCTTGAAAATACGGACTGTGCGAAATGAACCGCGGCACGAGTTCGTAGCCGGTGTGACCCGCGGTGTTCACCTGCGAGTCGATCCAAAAGAACAACAGCAGTCCCAGCGGATGCAGCGGTACGAACAACACCACCAGGCAAATGCCCGAGAATTGGATGATCGCTTCAAGGGGTTGAAAGGCGAAAATCGCCCAGGGCGTGGGACTAACGGAGCGATGATGCCCCAGGTGTGTGTATTTGAAAACCGGCCGCCAGTGCATGAAGCGGTGCGTCCAGTAAAACCAAGTATCGTGAACAACCAGAGCCAAAAACACACTGACAAACAAAAAGCCATACGGATAATCACGCAAATTCCAATAGATGCCCGTGTAGCCCGCCTTATAGAGTTGATACAACCCGGTCGACATCAGCGAGAAGATCAACACCGTGCTGAGTGACAACAGCACCTCGCGGCGAATGTCGTTCGCAGTAGCGCGCCGCGTTTGAATCGGCTCGAGTTCACGATCCTGCGCATGGACGTGAAACAGCCAGTAATAGGCGCCTGCCGGGGCCAGGTATCCCAGCACCAAGATGATCGAAAATATGACGGCGAACTCTATTAGTAGGGTCATCGCATCCACAGTTGCAAAATATCAAAGCGACAAGCTAATCCCTGCTTGCAGGCCGACTATTCGCAAATGGTATGCCGCATTGATAAATTCAACAATCGCAGTTTCGAGGGATACGAATGTGAAGATGCGCAGGCTGCGCAATGTGTCTTCCTGGGGTGCGGCAGAAACGAACGCAGTTCGGACGCTAAGCAAGCAAACTGCTATCAGTTACGCGGTCTGAACGTCTACTACTTCTTTGCCTTCAACAATCGCTCGCGTTCTTCCTCTTCTTCATCTTCCTCATATTGCGTAACTGCCCATTCGGGATACGGAACCTGGCTCCCTTTCACGCTGCGCCAGATGATTCGATTCAGCACATCTTCGGGCGCGCGGTCGATCTCGGCAAAGTTCAATGTCGCCGAGACAAGCGCATCTTGCTTCAGAATCGGATCACGAATGCTTTTGGGATCGGGGTTCATCGTATCAATGGGAATGTTGGTCGGAACCGATTCAAACGGCTTGAAGTTCGGCTCATCCGTGAAGCAATCGAACATCGGCGTCGCCGAGGCGTCAAACTGATTCATGGGCTTCATGCCGAGGATTTGTTCCATCGTCCGGATGATGCTCGTGGTGTTGTACTGCGTGCTGACGAGTTCGCCGCGTTTGGCATACGGGCTGAGCAAATACGCCGTGGTGCGATAGCCACTGACATGATCCCAGCCGTTCTGCGGATCGTCTTCGATCGCAAAAATCGCCATCTCTTTCCAGAACTTCGAATGGCTGAGCGCATGCGCAATGCGCCCGAAGGCCAAGTCGTTGTCGGCAACACAGGCCGACGGCGTCGGGCAATTGACTTGCGTGCCGCTGCCATGATCTTGCGGCAAGCAAATGATCACGAGGTTGGGGAACTCTCCCTTGGCTTCGTATTCTTTTAGCTCATGGATGATGAAATCCGCGCGGAACTGATCAGGCACCGACATGTTCCAGCCCACCGTGGTCGTGGGCGAGAATGGCGCGATGCTCTCGATCGAAGGAGACGACGCGAAGATCACTTCTTTCGCTTCCCCCTTCCACGTGCGATAGCAGGCCTGCCAACTTGGGTTTCCCTTTTTCGCCGGATCCGTCCACTTCACTTCTGGGGCCATGAATTCGCCGTAGTTGCGGATCGATTTGCCATGCAACAGCGCGTTGTCCCAGAGAAAACCTGCCGGCGAATAGGCAATCGCATCCGACTCATCGGGCCCCATGCCATCGGGATAACTGCGCGGAAAGCCCGCGAAACTCTTCTCCATATAATCGGTGCTGAACGCAGTAGTGCTCCACTGGTGACCATCTGCACTCAGAATGCCCGAACAATACGTGTTGTCGAGCAGCACGAACTCGTTGACCATCTTGTGCTGATTGGGCGTGACATTCTCGCCGAAGATGCACAGGTCCGCGTGACCGCGGCCGCGCTTGAGCGCGCCGAAAACCTGATCGAACGTGCGGTTCTCTTTGAGAATGTAAACCACGTGCTTGATCTTGCTCGGCTCGCCGATTCGCTCGGGAATTGCCCGTGGCGGCTGATCTTTTCGCGGCGGTTGCGCAGCCTCGGCAATGCGCCCGCGGCGCATATTGACTGCCGCCCGCTGCGAAAGCCTGGCCAGCGTCGGGTCATCTGTTGGCAGCGGCACGAGCGAAACCGATCCCGAGTAATGATGCGAGTTGAAACCCTCCGCGCCGGTGCCGCCTTGCTTCTTCGGCGCCAGGGGCAATCCTTTGATGTTCGCGGCATAGATGTGCTTCCGCGCAGCATCGAATGCGAGCGCGCCCGGAAACCAGCCGACTGGGATCAATCCTTGCAACGTCGATTCGCCCTTATCCTCGGGATCAAATCGAATCACGGCGATTGAGTTCTGCGAGCCATTAGCGACATACAATCGCTTGCCGTCCGGCGCGAAGGCGAGCGCATTGGGCGAAGCGCCGAACAAATCCGACGGCTTCTGCTTGCACCAAATCGTGTCGATCACTTGCTCCTTGGCGACATCGATCAAGCTCAAGTGATCGCTCCCCGCGTTCGCGCACACGACATATTTCTTGTCCGGGGAAACTGCGAGCGCCGAAGCATGCAAGCCGGTGAGCAACTCGTTGGTTTTCGCTTCGCCTTGCAAATCGACAATGCTCACCGAGCCTTCGCTCGCGATGAACCGCACCGGATCAACACGCACCTCGGTACCACGGCCTGCGGGGCCCACGACATCACCAGCGCCGGGCCGGCGGCCCGCCCAGTTGCTGACGTACGCTTTGCTCCCCACGAGTACCACATCGTAGGGCGCCGCGCCGACGTCAAACGTTCGCAGCGTCTTGCCGGTCGCGGTCTCGACTTCGAGCAGACGATTCGACAAGTTGCCGCAGACGTACAGCAACTTGCCGTCTGCCGACAGCGCCAATCCGCTGGGGATTTCTGGTTTTCGCCGCGGCGCACCGGCCGGTGGCAGCGGAATGGTGTGCGATGGCGCCACCTTGCCGTCGGTCAGCACAAACACCTTGATCGAGCCATTCACATTGCTCAGATAAATTCGTTGGCCGTCCGGCGAATAGATCAGCCCCGTGAAACTGACTTGCCCTTTGGTGTCCGGCATCAGGATGTTGGTCGACGGCGCCTCCGGCGGCTCGGTCGTGTCATCGGCGGGCAACTTCACACGCTGCAGAATCTCCCCCTTGGCCGGCTCGATCACCACGAGTTCGCTCGTTTTTCCTGATGTCACCAGCAGCTTGCCGTCGGGCGACAACGCAATCGCTTGCGGCCGCAAACCAGGCAACTCCACCAACCGCCCGAACGGGGTGAGCAGCTGGTTGACCGGCGTAACGATAAACTCTTCGCGCGATCGTCCAACCCGATCGGTCGTCTCGCCTTCGACAAGTTCCTGGCCGCGGACAACCAAAGCAGCGAAATAAAAGCAGCAAAAAATGCTGACAAGCGGCAGCCAACGTGTGACAGTCATTTTGAGGAAGCTCCCTGCATGCAGATCGGACGTAACTGACGCAATCGTAACGAATTGGCGCCCTAGCGAGTGTTGGGAAGT
>CAYMWL010000013.1:0-111642 GCA_964394305.1 uncultured Pirellulaceae bacterium | reverse complement strand
GTTGCGAAGTGTTGCTTTGTGTTGCGAAGTGTTGCTTTGTGTTGCGAAGTGTTGCTTTGTGTTGCGAAGTGTTGCGAAGTGTTGCTGGTGCTACTTGGTATTGCTTGACTTCCAGTGAAACTTCCGATTCGAACGCATACGGGCTGGCGATTGCAGTAGAGTGGCAGCTTCCCGATGTTGTGCCTCGGGCGACTGTGCAATACGTATATGTACCATTGTACATTATATTAGGCCGCGGTGGCAATGCAAGTCCCAATTCGTAGGATCTCGCCCTCTGTCGTCCAAGAGGCGGTAACGAGCCAAATTGGCACGAGACGCGATGCGAAACGGAGCAGTGCTCCATCCTACGAAACCAGTCATTCAAAATGACTGCAGACTCGCGATCGTCTCGCCGGTCGTCGGCGAGTACATCAAGTACACCACCGGGCTGTCCCATCGACACAGCGATTCATCATCGCCGGTCATCTGTCCGATGAACACGTAGTCGCCTGTGGGGTAATCGCGTTTGAAATCCTCGTCTCCCTGAATCCAATTCGCGTGGCCGCCAACTTTGTCCGCCGAGCAAGCGAAGTTCAGGTAAGTGGCCCGTTCACCCACGCTCGCGCGAGTTCGAGGAAACAGCCGATCGAGTGCGTCCATCGTTGGCGTGGGATATTCCGTTACCAGCCACCGTGTGCCCAGCGAAACTTCTTGGTTGATGTCGCCATGGATCGTCAGCGGCACGCCTTCGCGGAGCCAGCAGACGGACCAGGTTTCCCGATCGGCACACAGGGAGCATTCCGGGCAGCCATGTAGCACCAACGATCCCCGCGGCACGTTCACTGCCGTGAATTGCCGGAAGTCGAGCACACCAACCATCACCATCTGCGAATTGCAGTAGCCGCAAACAGGCCATTCCTGATCAGCAGGCAACGGACATGGCCCACCCGCCGCGGCTTTGAACGTGCAGAGCGGATCGAGCAACTGGCAATGGGAAAACGTGAAAACATGCGCCACTTGCGGCGCGACCAGATAGGGGCTGAGTCGGGCTTGATAACGCGCGAACCAAATATCACGCGCGGTCAGCCATTCAGGCGAGTGGCTGCTCAGTCCGCGGTGCAACACGGCCAGACTCGGGTCATCGCGCACCACTTCCATTTCGTTCCCGTATTCACTCGCTCCGGCCAATTCCCGCAGCAGCTCAGGATGATCGAGAGCATCGAACACGCCTTGCACCAGCCATTCATCCTGGCAACGGAACAGCAAGAGCCAGGCAGAGGGAGTCGGTGGCGAAGTGGGAGTGTGTTTCCAAGGCCCCGTTGATTTCGCCGAGTACGTCATGCGTGGTGCTCCCTCCGACGACGTGTTACGCAATCAGTTCTTTCACCACCTGCGCCGGTTCCACGCCGGTGAGTCGAAAATCGAGTCCCTGATGCCGATAGGTGAACCGCTCGTGATCGTAGCCCAGCAGATACATGATCGTCGCGTGAAAATCCCTGATGTGAACCGGATCGCGGACGATGTTGTATGAAAAATCGTCGGTCTCGCCGTGGATCACGCCACCTTTCGTGCCGCCGCCGGCCATCCACATGGTGAAACAGCGGGGATGATGATCGCGGCCGTAGTTTTCCGCCGTCAGGCCACCTTGTGAATAAATCGTGCGGCCGAATTCACCGCCCCAGATGATCAGCGTTTCGTCGAACATGCCGCGGTTCTTCAAGTCGTTGATCAACCCGTACGTCGCGCGGTCGACGTCTTTGCATTGACTCGGCATGCGGCCGCTGACGTTGGCGTGGTGATCCCAGTTGTTGAGATAGATCTGCACAAACCGCACGCCGCGCTCGACGAGGCGGCGGGCCATCAACACGTTGTTGGCAAACGTGCCGGGCTTCCTTGCTTCCTCGCCGTAGAGTTCAAACGTGCTGGCCGGTTCCTTGTCGATGTCCGTCAATTCCGGCACCGAAGCTTGCATGCGATAGGCCATTTCATACTGTTCGATCCGCGTTTTCGTTTCGGGATCGCCCAACTCGCGGAAGTTCTGCTCGTTGAGACTCTTCAAACTGTCGAGCATCGTGCGGCGGACTTCGGTCGGCACGCCGTCGGGGTTGTTGATGTACAGAATCGGATCGCCCTTGCTGCGGAATGACACGCCGGTGAAATGCCCCGGCAAGAAACCGCTGTTCCACAACCGAGCTGAAATCGCCTGTTCCTGCTCGCGGTTTGTCGGAACGGCGACGAGCACCACGAACGTCGGCAGGTTCTCGTTCAGCGAACCGAGACCATACGCCGACCACGAACCGAGGCACGGTCGGCCCGTCACCTGGCTCCCCGTTTGCATGGCGACGATAGCTGGCTCATGGTTAATCGCTTCGGTATGGAGCGAGCGAATGAAGCACATGTCGTCGACGCACTTCGCCGTTTCCGGCAGCAGTTCGGTGACCCACATGCCACACTTGCCATGCTGCTTGAACTTGTACTTCGACGGCGCGATCGGAAAACGGGCCTGGCCCGAAGTCATCGTCGTCAGCCGCTGCCCCATGCGGATCGATTCGGGCAGGTCCTTGTCGAACCATTCTTTCATCACCGGTTTGTAGTCGTACAGATCCATCTGCGCCGGCCCGCCGACCATGTGCAGATAGATGACATTCTTCGCTTTCGGCGTGTGATGCGGTTTCACAGCGCCAGGGATTCCTGCCGCTGTTGCTGAGGAAATATCACCGGCCAGCAACGAACCGAGCGCTGCGCAGCCCAGCAGGTTGCGGCCTTGCGTGAAAAAATGCCGGCGGGAAAGGGCGTCGGTTTGAGTGAGAGGTTGCATAGTAAACCTATTTTCGATTTTCATCTCTTCGCGAGCGCTGGCCTTGAGCCCGCGGTCGCGTGATTTACAAAAACTACTTGTTTAAGGCTTCATCCAGGTTCAGCAGCGCGTTGCAGATATTCGTCCACACCGCGAGTTCCACCGGATCCAACTTTTCATCCGGTTTGCTTTCGCCCGTTTTGACTAACGCTTCGGCTTTCGATTTGTTCTCGCCGTAAAACTTCGTCAGTTCGGCGACGGCGGGCTCGAGGGTCTTCAATTCTTCTTCGCGGAACGAACGACATAAAATGCGTTCCGCCGCAGCATTCAACTTTGCCCGCACATCGGCGGACGGACCTTTCAACACTAGCTGCGCGAGATTGCGCGACGCTTCGACAAACTGCACATCGTTGAGCGTGACGAGCGCTTGCAGCGGTGTGTTGGTCCGTTCGCGGCGGAGGCAACTGAACTCGCGCGACGGTGCGTTGAACGTCTCCATGTTCGGCGGCGGCGCCATTCGCTTGAGGAATGTGTACAAGCTGCGGCGATAAAGGTCTTCGCCCTTGTCCTGCTTGTAATCACGCGTATTGCCGCCGGGCAGACCGACCACGTCCCAAATTCCTTCGGGCTGATACGGCCGCACACTCGGGCCGCCGATTTTAGTGGATAGCGTTCCGCTCGTCGCGAGTGCATAGTCGCGAATCATTTCGGCATCCATGCGAAACCGCGGGCCGCGCGAGAGAAGTCGATTTTCGCGGTCCTTCGTCAATTTCTCCGGTGTCGTGATCGCGGCCTGTCGATAAGTGGCCGAAGTGAGCAGCAGCCGGAGAATGTGCTGAGTGTTCCAGCCACTCTCGCGAAACTCGACAGCGAGCCAATCGAGCAACTCGGGATGGCTCGGCGGATCCCCCATCACGCCGAAATCTTCCGCTGTTTTCACCAGGCCGGCGCCGAAGATTTCCTGCCAGAAACGATTGACCGTCACGCGGGCGGTGAGCGGATTCGCCGGATCGATCAGCCATTTAGCCAGTCCCAGCCGATTGGCCGGAGCATCGGCAGGGAGCGGATGGAGCGCGGCGAACACGGCGGGCTTCACTTGCTCACCTAATTTGTCGTACTGACCGCGGAGCAGAATATTCGCCATCGCGGGGGAGTTCATTTTTTCTTCTTGCACGTGCGTGATCACGGCCCGTGATTCAATCTCCTTGCGCTCTGCTTCCAGCTTCACGATGCGAGTGCTGATCTCGCGATACGGCTGATCGAGCACTTCGAGAAAATAGGTCGCGAGGCGATCTTTTTTTCGTTTGTCGAGCGGCTGAGCGGCATCGGCACGAAGATCGGGCAACTGTGCCAGTGTGCGAACTTCCGCGGCATCGAGCGAACGCGAATACAGTCGCAGATCTTGCACCGCGGCGTCGGTGAAATGATTGGCCTTGTTCGCTCGTTGGCCGATGACGAGGGGCCCGTCACCTTGGGTGTTCCCTTCGACCACAGTCCCTTGGCGGTTGAAGTCGGCCTGGTTGCCGTTGACGTAAATTGTCAGCCCGTCTGCTTTTCCCGATCCGTCGTACCTGGCGGCGAGATGCACCCATTGATTGGGCTTAGCCACCGAACCGCGCGTGACGACGCGAATCGTTTGCTTTGGTTGAGCACAGTGAATGGCAAACGTCAATTTGCCTCCTTGCTGCAACAAAAACTCCCAACCTTGCGGCGGGCCTTTGGCATTTAACTTCGCCGCGAGCAAGCCGTCGTTCAGTTTTTCGTGCGGACGGACCCACACGGCGATGCTGAAGGGTTGATCCTTTGCGAAATCGCCCGCGTTCTCGACGCTGAGTGATGTTTCGGCCGCGAGCACTGCTGCGGAACCGAGTTTCCCTTCCTTCAGCCAGCCGAACGTTCCGGCTGCCGTGATTTCGCCCGCCGCGGCTGAGGGCCGACCTTCACCTTCGGTCAGCGGGAGATGAACCGCAAGTTTTGCAGCGTCGATATCAATTTCGCTGGGCTGCACTTTGGCCTGCCAGGCATCGCTTGCCGACGCAGCATCCTGGCGGCGCTTCGTCAGTTCATTGCGCAGGCCCGGGAGTTCGACGTCGATCTGTTTGAACCGCGGCGCGTCGTTGGCTTGCGGCAGATACAGAATTGGCTTCGTGTCTTTGATGTTGCCGTCGTGCGACCCTTGCGTGGTGTTGCGAAAGAACGCGCTCATGGAATAGAACTCGCGCATCGTGAGCGGATCGAACTTGTGATCATGGCACACGCAGCAGTTGGCAGTGAGCCCAAGCCAAACCCAGGAAGTGGTTTCGACGCGCTCGCGGGCATAATAGGCGAGATTTTCGTCGGCGATCGTGCCACCTTCGTTCGTCGTGATATTGCAACGATGAAAACCAGTGGCGACCTTTTGTTCGATCGTCGGATTCGGCAACAAGTCGCCGGCTAGTTGTTCGAGCGTGAATTGATCGAAGGGCTGATTGCGGTTGAAGGCGGCGATGACCCAATCGCGGTACGGCCACATTTCGCGATAATTGTCGAAGTGCAAGCCGTGCGTGTCGCCATAGCGGGCGGCGTCGAGCCAATAGCGGGCGCGATGTTCACCGTACTGCGGCAATTGCATGAGCTTGTCGACGAGCACTGCCACCGGATCAGGCTGATCGGCCTTGCGATCGCGATAGGCGGTGACAAACTCCGCCCGCTGCTGCGGTGTCGGCGGCAGGCCGATGACATCGAGATAAATCCGCCGACAGAGAATTTCCGCGTCGGCTTCCGCGGCCGGCGATAAGCCATTGGCTGCCAATTTCGCGAGCACAAAACGATCGATGGCGTTCTTGGCCCAAGCTGCGTTCTTCACTTCCGGCAGCGCGGGACGAGCCGGCGCGATGAAGGCCCAGTGCGATTGCCAGGCGGCGCCTTCGGCGATCCATTGCTTGAGCAGTTCCTTTTGCTCCGGCTTCAGTTGCTTATGCGCTTTCGGCGGCGGCATTACTTGTTCGGGATCAGTCGAAACAATCCGTTGATACAACGGGCTCGCTTCAGGCCTGCCGCGAACAACGAGCGGACCGTCCTTTTTGAAAACGTCTTCCTCGCGATCGATCCGCAAGTCCGCCTGGCGACTACCGGGATCGGGACCGTGACATTGAAAGCAAACGTCAGCGAGAATCGGGCGGATGTCGCGGTTGAATTCGATCCTGGCTGACGATGGATCAGCAGCTTGCACGACTGCTGCTGCTACGATGATGAACATCAAGGGGACTGTTCGGAGCATTCTTCGTCTCACTTCAATGCTAACGTAGGTGGGCCAGCATCAGAATAATGTGATCCCTGGCGAATGACAATTCGCGTGCGTTTTCGCTCACCTGGTGGCTCAGCATTCGCGCGATTGCGTCACACCCGCACACTGCTTTTGCCGCGATTTCGCACACTTTGCTGCGAGCCTGCTTTACTTCAGCAGCCCGCGCGTCGACAACCAGTGCGCCGCGTGGTCCGGCCAACTGGAAATCTGTGAGTTCTTTTGCGGCCGCAATCCATATCCATGGCCACCGTTGCCGTAGACGTGCAACTCGGCGGGAATGGCGTGCTTTTTCAAGCCGGCATAAAAGAGGACGGCGCCTAGCGATGAAGAGCGATCATCGTCGGTATGCACGATATACGACGGCGGGCAACTCTTGGGGACCGCGATTCCCGCGACGAGCGAATCGGTCTTGGCGTCGTACATGTTCCACGGATAAATCAAAATGCTGAAGTCGGGCCGATGTGGCGTATCGTCGACGGCATCGATCCGATCATACGTCTTCTTGTTTTCATTGCTTAACAATCGACATGCGACTTGTCCGCCGGCTGAGAAACCTAGTAACCCGATGCGATCTTTTTGCAAATCATATTGCTCTGCCCGCGAACGGATCAGCGACAGCGCCCGCTCGGCATCTTGCAGCGGCTTGATCCAGCCGGCCGTTTTCGGATCGGCTGTGGTGCGATAGCTGAGCACAAACGCCGTCACTTCGAGTTTGTTGAGCCAATCGGCCGCTTCGGTTCCTTCCAAATCGGGAACCACGCGGCCGAAACCGCCGCCGGGCAAAATCACGACGCCTGTGCCATTCGGCTTTTTCGGGCGACGTACTGTCATGGTCGGTTGCGTAACATTCGTCACGCGCGTGATCGGCGGATTTTCGCCTTCGCGTGCCGGCAGTTTTTCGCCTGGGAGGCGAGTTGTTTCACCGGGCGCCAATTCGGGCCAGATTTCAATTGGCTTCGTTTCGGCCGCGTCGGCAGACGTCGCCACGCTGATCAAGCCAATCAAGATGCTGGCCATCGAAAGTCGAAGACTGCGAAACATCGGCATTTCCCGCGGAAAAGACGTGGAGAGAGGTTCGCTTGCGCTTGCTGCGGCTCCTCAGCCTACGGTATTCTGGAGGGACACGAAACAAGGGAAGTTTCGGCGGGCATTCCCGCAAAAACCGGGTAAGACCCCACCCGTTAATCGCAGAGGAACAGGCGGATGGAAGGACAGTACATGCGTTTTCGCCGTCAGATATGGCTTTTTTCCGCCACGTGCGTAATTGCCGCCGCTTCCAGTCTTGGAGCGCTAGCGGCCGATCAGCCGGCTACGACTGCCGAGAATTCCGAAGCGCAAATTGCTTTGCTCATCGAGCAACTGGGCAACGACGATTTTGCCGTACGGCAACGGGCGCAAACGCAACTCAGCCGCATGGGTTTGGATGCCTTCGATGCGCTGGTGGTGGCCTCGCAGCATCATCAGGTTATTGAAGTAAAAATGCGGGCCGGTTACCTCGTCCGCGGCATGACGGTTCGCTGGTTCGATGAATCCGATCCGCCCGAAGTCGCCCGACTCCTCAAATCGTTCGGCACGCAGGACGACAAAGAGCGCCGCAGCCGCATCGACCGCCTCGGCAGCATGACGGACCTCGCCAGCATCAACGCGCTCTGCCGCTTGGCCCGCTACGAAGTAAATCCGGTCCTTTCGAAGCACGCCGCGCTGTTGATCATGCAGCGCGAAGAACCCAAAACAGCGGAGCTGCGAATTCAGCTGGCCGCCGCGATCACCAAGGCGATCAAAGACAGCAAGCGCCCCGCAGTGGCCTGGCTGCAGCTGTACTCGCGCACTTTGGTCGATCGCGCAGCGACAAGTGACGAATGGCAAGCAATGCTGAAAAAGGAACGCGAACTGGTTGCTCTGCATCCTGAGTTGACCGAGCGGCAAGTCGTTCGCGATCTTTATCGCTGGCAGATCAAATCGCTGCAACAACTGAATCGCGACGCCGAAGTGATTGTCCTGATGCGGGAATCCATCGATCTGTTGGAAAGCGATTCGACGCAAGTGACCGAGTTTGTCGATTGGCTCGTTCATCGCAAAGCCTGGGCAGTGGTGATTGAAGTCGGCAACAAGTTTCCGCACCTCGTGCGCGAAGATTCGGTGCTGATGTATCTGCAGGCGCATGCGTATGAATCGCTCAAGCAGCCTGAAGCTGCAGAAGATCTTGCTCGCGCGGCCCTCGAATTGCGAGCCGACAATTTAGAAGAGCATCTCGTTGTCGCACGCAAGCTGGAAGAGAACTGGGGCCTGTTTCACTTTTCAGAACGTGAATATCGCGAAGTGATGAAGAAGGCGGCCGCGGGTTCTTATGCGGATTTCAAAGCTCGCTTTCAGCTTTCCGAACAGTTGCACGATCGAGGCCAGGAGTTGCAGGCCGCGGAAACGTTGAAGCCAGCAATCGAGCTGATGTTCCCCGCAGGGGACGAAGCCAAAGGCGAGCTCGCGCGGGAGACTGCCAAGCGGGCCTATCGCATTCCCGAAGGCGCCCGCTCGCGGATGCATTATTTCTTTTCTCGCCATTACCACGAACAACAGGACTTTGCCAAGGAAAAGAAAGCTCTCAGCGACGCAATTGCATCGGATCCAACTGATGCCGATGTGCTGATCGCCCGCTTTCGTTTGCCGAACCTGACGGCCGCAGAGCGAGCCGAAGTCAATCAGCAGATCGACGACACAGCGAGCAAGTTTCGCGACGATGTGAACGATTGGCGCGAAGCAGCGGAAGAGGCCACCGACGAACAAGAGCGGGCCAGTTGCAACTTTCAACTCGCGGTGGCTTGCAATCAGTTTGCCTGGCTCGTGGGCAATACCCGCGGCGATGCTGATGAAGCGTTGAAGTGGAGCCAACGCTCGGTGGAAATCCGCTCCGAGGAAGGTGGGTATTGGGACACGCTCGCTCATTGCTATTACGGCAAAAAAGACTATGAAAACGCAGTGAAGACGCAAACGCACGCAGTGAAGCTGCAGCCCCATTCCGGCCAGATCCGGAAGATGTTGGGGGTCTTCGAAAAAGCGCTCGCCGAACAAAAGGCGACTGACCCCAAAGCAGTGAAGCCGTAAACGATGAGTGCTGTTGTTCCCGATTCTGAAATTGTCGCTGCCGAATGCGCCGCCGGCGCTTCGCCGAATTCGTACTTCGAATACGATTCGTTCGAAGCCCAGCAGCGGCGGGCCTGGCATCTGCACTGGTTTTTGCTGATTGTCGCCAGTAGCGTCGTATTTTTGGCTGCGTTTCTCAACGTGCATCAGGCCACGCAAGTTCGCATACCATGGCTGCAGCTGCCGCTGCCCGAACTCTGTTACTTCAAGGTCGGCACGGGCATCGATTGTCCTGGCTGTGGACTGACGCGCAGCTTCATCAGCTTCGCTCACGGGCAACTGATCTTGGCCTGGCATTACAATCCGGCCGGCGCGCTTTTTTTCCCGGTGGTCGTTTTTCAGATTCCCTATCGAGTGGCGCAGATCTTGCGAGTCAGTCGCGACCTGCCGTCCTGGAACCTCGGCAAACTCGCCTATGGCGTGTTTGGGGCGTTGTTCCTGACCCTGCTGGTGCAGTGGGTGGCCAAACTTCTTTCACCGTGGTAGAGCAATGAGCATGACGCAGAATACTTCGTCTGGAAAAAAGGTTTCGATCGGCGACATTCACTTGAATGTAGTCGAACAAGGCAGCGGCCCGACGCTGTTGCTGGTGCATGGCTTTCCGCTCAATCATTCGATGTGGACGGCTCAGATTGCGGCGTTTGCGAGCGACTATCGCGTGATCGCGCCCGATCTGCGGGGATTCGGGCTGAGCGAGGTCACCAGCGGAACGGTCACGATGCAACAATTTGCCGACGATCTGGCCAAATTGCTGGACGCGATGCAAGTGACAAAGCCAATCGTGTTCTGCGGGCTGTCGATGGGCGGCTATATCGGCTGGCAATTCGTCGCGCGCCATCGAGAACGCCTCGGACAACTGATTATCGCCGATTCGCGAGCGGTCGCTGACAACGAGAAAGCCGCCGCGGGGCGCAAAGAAACAGCGGACAAGGTCGAAAAAGAAGGAACCAAAGTCGTCGCCAATGCGATGCTGCCGAAGCTGTTCCCTACCCGCGACGTCGATGCTGGCAAGCCTTTTGTCAAAGCTACGCAGGCTGTCATGCTGGCAGCGCCACCCGCGGGTGTTGCAGCAGCGCTGCGAGGAATGGCCGCGAGGCCCGATTTCACCAGTGAACTGGCGAAGATCGACGTGCCGACCTTGATCGTCTGCGGTGAAGAAGACGCCATCGCGCCAGCAGCCGAAATGAAATCGATCGCCGAGGCGATTCCGGGAGCCGAATTCGCCAGCATCGCCGGTGCTGGTCACATGGCTCCGCTGGAGAAGCCTGACGAAGTGAACGCTGCGATTAAAGCGTTCTTGAAGTAAGAAAGTTAAGTCGCGGGGCCAGACGGAGCAGTGCTCCGTCTTACGATGGCTAACTACGGCAGTTCAAACACGCTTTGCGTTTTCACGATCGCGTAATCGTCCGGAAACGTGTGAAACGCCTGCACCATCAAGCTGCGGCTGCGGGTTTCGGCGTGAATAAAGCTCACGGCTCCCAGCGCCATCCGGCCGCTGGAATCAAACATGTGCATCAAGCCGTTGTGTTTGCTTTCGGCGTTCAGTTCTGATTGAAACGACCAGAAAACTTCAGGCGCGACTGGCTCGAGCTGATAGTTCATCTGATAGACGATACCGCCGCGGCATTCGACGCGATCATTCCGTTCGCCCTTCAGGCGATACGAAAGAAGTCGGCGTTTTTCGGGCAATGGATGCTGTGCCGAACAAGCGACTTCGGTGAGCGTGAGACCTCGATAGCGCCAAGTGATGACGTGCCCCGCGCTCGTGATGTCGATCTGCACGCGATAGTCGCCGCGTTCGACCGTCTTGGTGGCGAACACTTTGAACAGCTCGGGATGGAGCGCGCGGCCGAAGAGTTGAAAGGACAATTCGGCAACTTTAGGTCTTACGGAGAGCACGGTGTGCGTTTCCTGCAAACTTGAATCGCGACTCAATGTGAGCTGCGATGTGTGGCATTATACGTTCGAGTCCGCGGCGTCACAAAGCCACTTTCTAAACGTCCGCGGCCGTCCGCGAAATGTCTCTTGACAGTTCGACAATCGCAACTTTCGCGCACTGAAATTTGCTTTGCAATTCGATTTCAAATGCATACAACGCGCTGCAAATTCACTCGGTTAAAAGCACAAATACGTCGTACATGGCATGCGCTCCGACAGCAATGCCGAAGCCACGTACGACAAACAAGCAGCCAAAAAATAATCCGGCAGCAATCCTGAACAAACAACTGAACCAAGTGAAAGCATCGCCGTGTTGCGGCCCTAGTGTCCAGCCAAAGAGCGACAAATCAAAGCGGTAGTGGACTGCCGCAAACAGCACGCTTGAAATGCCGATCGCGGTGAACAAACTGCCGCGACGATTCAGTCCCGAGCGCTTAGCGAGCAAGGCGATGCCCGAAAGCAGCAGCAAACGAAACAGAAGTTCTTCGTAAAATCCTGCGCCTAAGTAAGCGATGAACTTCGACCAGGCCGAACGCTCGCCGCTGCTCGCAAGGAATGCTGGTTCGCTGACCACGGTTGCGAAGAATCGTCCCATCAACTGGGCGAGGACAAGCAACGCGATACCCCACACCACCGCTTCCAGCCACATGATGCCTACGACGCGACGGGGAATGGTCCAAGGATCTTGCCGCAGGTGATGCCAGCCCAGTAGCACACCGCAAACGAGCAGCGGCAATAAAAAATACTGTCCAAAGCCCAGCGAGTGCAGGAACTGCCGCGACCAAACATCGGCCGCATTTCGCCAGGCATTGGAGCCAAGCGTCAGCACGCCGAATTCATAGGTAACGAGAATCGGCGCGACAAAGGCCAACGACGTGAGTGGCCTGCGGGAGAGTTCCCAATAACTCTCCCGTAGCGGTACAGCAGATCTTGTCGGCGCAGCGACGGTCGCATCGCTCGCTTTGCGTTCTGCGTCCACTGCACTGGTCATTGGTTTGGAATCCGTCCGTCAACGCCGATCTCAAGTCACTCGGCTGTTGAAAATACTGTGGCGATTACTCCGGTTGCAATCCGGGCACCACGACATTCGTCGCTTGCCGCACCGTATTGTCGTGCGATAACAACTTCTGCTTGCCGATGAAATAGGTGTTAAAATCGGCAACGATCAAGTTGAACGTGGGCGCCGGCTGCACTTCGCTGACATTCAGCACGCGGATCGGACCGCTTCCCGCATGCAACACCATGCGCCGCTGGATTGTCGGGCGCTTCGTCGACTGCGGACTTCAGCAGCGTATTGCGATCCTCCGCGAGACCATAGATCTCGCGTTGCAGCGCCTCGCGAACTGCATCATCAGCTTTCTTTGCGCCGACTGCCTCCGCTGCCGGTACCGACCTCGGCAATAAAACAACGCCAGCAAGAAATAGAAATGGTACGAACCCGCTCAGCTCCCCTAAGCGTGCGCTCATTGTCCGCCTCCTGATACAAGCCCCTGTCCCGAGAGTTCTGCCCCAAGAGATCTGCTGCGGCCGCAGCATTTGTCAGCATAAGCTTTCCAATGACGGCCGCAATCGATTTGCTCGTCAGATCAATGTGATCCGATTCATTCGTTTTTATTCAGGGCTCAAGCCGGGCACGACGACGTTTGTGGGCCGACGAACGGTATTGTCATGCGACAACACCTGCTGATGGCCGACAAAGTAAGTATTGAAATCGGCGACGACCAGATTGTAGGTCGGTGCAGCCGGCGCTTCGCTGACTTGCGTCACACGAGCCGGTCCGCCGGCGGTGTGCAGCACCATGCCGGTCTCGAGCTTGCGCGACTTGACCCAGCCGTCGCCCGAAACCCAGAACAAGTGGCCGCCACTGGTTTCAAAGACATCCTTGCCCGCATGAATCTTCACCAACGGGCTTGCCGGTCGAACCGTCGTACGCAGCACCGGCTTGTAGGCTAGCTCGCCCGATTCCACGTCGCGCGAGAGCACGAGATCGCCAGCGCGGACTTTTTCGATCGCCACCTGGCCGCGCTCGGTCCATACTGGTGTGCCTGCTTTCAGGCAGTCCATCGAACCACTGCCGGGACTTTGCTCGACAACGGTGAGTGATCGAGAATATGCGAGCGTGGCGACTGGCTTGCTTCCCGAAACGTACACTTCGTTCTGCTCGTTCCACCAGGTCCACCAATCTTCGGGAACTGCCGGCAATTCTTCGCCAGTTGCGGTATTTAATACCCACGCAATCCGATCGTTGAGCGCGTTGGTCGCTTCATTTTGTGCGGCAACTGCCCGCTCCAGCCGCGCGGCGGTTTGTCGCGCCTCCTGCGCGGCAATCGCCAACGATTGCACGGGGTTCGCGCCGGGGGCGGCCAGCCGCCGATACTGCGTGTCGAGCACGAGTAATTCCTGCCGCTCTGAACCTTCCCGCAGAAATTCGTGACGATAACCGATCCGGTCGTTGGGCAGCGCCATTTCTGCGAGCCGAGTGACGACCGGTGTGTACATCGAAGCAATCAGGAGCGGCACAAAATCGTCGCGCTCGCGCGATTTCAATTTGTTCGCCGCTGTATGTCGCACGAACAGCGCCGGCGAAAAAACGGCATGGCGAGCCAGCGCTGCCGTTGCAGCCGGATCCGTTATGCGCGCAGTAGCTTCAACCACGAGCAACTCCGATTCCTCATCGCGCGACCCCAACACCGATTGCAACGCAGGCAGGGCGGCTGGATCGTGAATCTGCTGCAATTGTGCCTGGCCTAGCTGTCGTTTCTTCAGATCCTTGGCCGACAGCAGCGCCGCGATCTTGTTGACGACTGGCGTCCATTCGACGAGCGCCTTTTGCGCGGCAACCTGCCGAGCCTGCGCTTTGTTCAGTTCGTCGCGACTGACCCATTCACTGCCGACGCGGGCAAAGTTAAGTCGCTGCCGCGCGGCCGGATGATCGGGACTCAACTCACAAACGCGCAGCAAATGGGCACGCTCTTGTTCGCGCAAACCTTGCTTCGCGCACCAGTCGGCCAGCGCCAATTGATCGGCGGTCGTGTCTTCGTAAGTGCTGCGGAGATTCTCGTAACCCTTGAGCAGCGCCTGTCGCTTTTTGTTGGATTGGTCGTCGGCCTTCACCCATTCACCGTTTGCGCCGCGGACATAACCTTGGTGCCAGCGGGCGGCGGCATGTTCGGGGGCGGAGTTGATTGCTGCAGACAACAGTTGCTCGCGATCGTCATCCAGGCCGTAAACTTCGCGTTGCAATGCTTCGCGCACGGCGGCGTCGGCTTGCTTTGCTGCTTGGGGCGCGGTCTCACCCGCCAGGACTACCGTGGGGCAGAAACCCACGAATAGCAAGTAGTAGAAATTCCAAACCCGCCGCCACGTGCGTGCGTTCATGGTTGCCTCCAAAGACTGACTGTTCCGAAAGGAGAAGAGAAAAGGAATGCAGCCGAATTGCCTCAAATTCGAACCGCACCGTTTGTCAGCATAGGAAAGGTCAAACGCGGCTGCAAATATTTTGCGGCTTGAAGCCAATTCAGAGGAAAGGGCAGGAATTGCGTGACAAACTTTTGCAAAATCGTACTGCACATTTTACGAAATGCTTAGTTCTGAACTCCCGCTGGCCCGAGTTGCCGAAAATACCTCGACCACGCCCAAGGAGGGGTGATTTGCGCTGGAAGGATCAACCGAAGAGAATGACATCGTTTCTTCGCTGTGATAGACTTGCGATAGTCGATTGGTCCGCCCCGCCTGATGGAGTCCCGCCTGTGTCGCATTTTCAAGCCCGCCGCGAATTTCTCCGTAGCCTTGGACTGGGTGCTGCGGCGTTGCCGTTTGTTACTGGCCTGACGAACTTGAGCCCTGCATTTGGCGCTGCCGAAACGCCGCGAAAGCAGCGGATCGTGATTATGTTCAGCCCCAACGGCGTGGTGCCCGACACCTTCTGGCCCAAAGAAGAAGGGGCCGATTTCAAACTCCCCGAGAGTCTCACGCCGCTCGAAAAACTGCGCGAGCGAACGCTGGTATTGCATGGCGTTTGCGACAAGGTCCGCGGCGATGGCGACAACCACATGCGCGGCATTGGTTGCTTGCTGACTGGCATCGAGCTCTTCCCTGGCAACATTCAAGGTGGTTCGCATACGCCCGCCGGTTGGGCGAGCGGCATTTCGATCGATCAAGAGATCAAAAACTTTTTGCAGAAGAACGAAGCCACTCGCACCCGCTTCGGTTCGCTCGAATTCGGCGTGATGGTGCCCGATCGGGCCGACACCTGGACGCGCATGTGCTACTCGGCCGGCAACAAGCCGATCGCGCCGATCGACGATCCGTATCAGATGTTCAACAAGCTCTACGGCCGTCAAAAGGATCAAGAGAGTCTCAAGAGCGTGCTCGATGAACTGCAAGCCGATCTGAAAAAGATCAGCGCACATATCAGTTCGGCGGATAAAAAGTTGCTCGAAGAACAAACCACGCTCGTGCGCGAACTGGAACAAGAACTTAAAACATCAGGCCCGCTCACACATGCGGTGCCGCAGCTCGAACAAGGGATTAAGGAAGAGAACGACAACATTCCGCAAATCAGCAAGCTGAACATCGAGCTGATGATCAACAGCTTTCAAGCCGACTTTGCTCGCGTGGCGACGCTGCAATACACCAACAGTGTCGGCGGCGCCCGGCACAAATGGCTGGGGATCGACGAAGGTCATCACGAGATGTCGCACGAACCCGACAGCAACGAAAAGGTGCAAGAGAAACTGACCAAGGTCAACAAGTGGTACTGCGAACAGCTGGCCTACCTCGCCCAGCGGCTCGCCGAAACGCCCGAACCCGATGGCCACGGCACGATGCTCGACAACACCACGATCGTCTGGACCAACGAGCTCGGCAAAGGCAACTCGCACACGCTCGACAACACGCCGTTCGTGCTGGTCGGCAACGGCCTCGACTTCAAGATGGGCCTGTCGAAGAAACTCGGCAAGATCCCGCACAATCGGCTGCTCTTGTCGTTCGCGCACGCCTTCGGTCATCGCATCGAGAAGTTCGGCAACCCAGACTTCTGCGGCGCTGGACCGCTTAACTTGAGCTAAAATGCTTCGAACTCCCTCGCCCCGGTACTCCGGGGAGAGGGTTGGGGTGAGGCGCCGGCCCCGCGAGTGCACGTGCTAGTGCTGTTCGAAATTGCAGTGGAGAATTCTCGCGCCCAGTTTCCTCGGCTCACGCCTCGGGCTTCCTTTTCATCATGCTGCGCGCAATACTCGACGCATGCCCAAAGCCCGCCGAAAAACGCTGCCGAAAGATTTCGAGGAACAGCTCAAAACTGCGACTTTGGCAGAATTGCAGTCCGTGTTTGATGCTTGCCAGATTGATGCGCGCGGCGGTTACGACAAGTTAACTGCGTTCATGATGCCTGCCTGTCCCGACGAGTTGGCCAGATGGCTTGTTGCCCAAGGGGCGGATGTTCATGCCAAGAGTAACACGGGAAAGTCCGCACTTCACACGCGTGCCTTTTATCCTTGGTTCAGTCTTAAAGTTCTGATCGAGTTGGGCTGCGATATTCATGCGCGCTGCTCAAGTGGTACACCACTGCACATCGCCGCAGCGCGAGGAAATGTGGATGCAGTGCGACTCTTGCTCTCGGCTGGTGCGAAGGTCGATGAGAAGAATTCTAATGGTAGCACGCCACTCGAATACGCCTTGGAGCAGTGTAAGAATATCCATATCGAGGAGATGGCTCCGACCGCGCAACTGCTGCTCGACGCCGGCGCCGAGCGGACCGAGAAGATGCAAAAGCGGATTGAGGGTATCGGCAAGACCTTTGAATGGTATCGCGGCGGGTTTAATCCCAAGTTTCTCGATGCCACGGAGGCAGCGCTGCAGCAGTTGTACAAGTTATTCGACGCGACGCCCGCGCCGCGGCGAGTCAAGCACGATGGCAGTTCTCCCATCGTCGCAAAATCGAGTCGCTGGCAAGAAGCTCACCAGGAACTCTGGGAATTACGGACCGGCCGCTACGGTGCAAGGCGAAGTGATTCGCATCGCGGGACGCATCTCAAGCGAACTCTATACTAATGGAGGCGGTAACTGGGACCGCGAGTACCGCAAAATGGCGAACAGCTTTCTCAAACTCCTGGCCATGGGGAACGCTTTGAGCGAGGAACAAATTCGCGGTTGCCAGGAGTTTCTCGCTCAACTGCCCGGGCTCTACGATGCTGATGTGATCGTGGAGATGTCGGTGGCCTGGGTGAAACTCAATCCCCAGCCAATGCCGCTGGGGACGGTGGAATACAAGCGGTAGTTCGCGCTTCGCGATGCCTGTGAATCAAATGCTTTGGTGGATTCACTTCGGTTGAGTCGCTGGCTGTATGCCAGCGACGAGCATCTCGGCGGAGCGAGATGAGTACCGAGATTACCAATTCAAACCAAACTTCTCGCCGCCCGCTTTGTTCTTCGTACCGCCCTTAAGGTTGCCTTCGCGCTTCGGCACAATCGGAGTTCGTGGCGGTTCGTCAACCACCGGGGCTGCGTCTTCCTTCTTGGTCGTTTCTTTTTCTGGCGGCTGAATGCAGGCCTTCATCGAAAGGGCGATGCGTTGGGCTTCGGGATCGATCGAGAGGATCTTGGCTTCGACTTCCTGACGTTCCTTCACCACATTCTGCACGGCATGCACACGATGGTGGGCGAGTTCGCTGATGTGCACCATGCCTTCGACGCCAGGAGCGATCTTTACGAAGCAACCAAAGTTGGCGAGCCGGGTGACCGGGCCGCGAATGACGGTGCCGATTGGAAAACGTTGTTCGATGCCGGTCCAAGGGTGTTCTTCAGGATTTTTCAGCGACAGACCGATCTTGCCCGAATCGGCATCGATCCGTTCGACGCGGACGCGGATCTTTTGGCCTTCTTTCAAGACTTCGCTGGGGTGCTTCACCCGTTCCCAACTCAATTGGCTGATGTGAATCAAACCATCGACGCCACCGAGATCGACGAACGCGCCGAAGTCTTGAATGCGGCGCACAATGCCTTCGCGCACCTGGCCGGGCTCGAGCTCGGCCATCAGCTTCTTCTTCGATTCTTCCTTTTCCCGTTCGAGCACCGCGCGACGGCTGAGAACCAGGTTGCCCCGTTGCTCGTTGGCTTCGGTCACGACGCAGAGCAACTTTTGATCGACGTAATCGGCGAGATTTTCCGAGCGGAAAATCGAAACCTGACTGGCGGGAATGAAGCCACGAGCGCCGCCGACGGTGCATTCGAGGCCGCCGGTGTTAGCCGCGGTGACCTTGGCTTCGACGAGCGAACCTTCGACCAGGTTCAGCCAATCGCCGCTCACGACTTTGCCGCCAGGGACATTTACTTCGTGCAGGTCGTCTTCGGCATTGAATCCTGTAACGATCACCTCGAGCATGTCGCCGACAGCCGGCGGCGTTTCGAAGTTGCGAACCGAAACGACGCCTTGATTCTTGCTGCCGAGATTGACGAACACGTTGTCGCCGTGAACTTCGATGACCTGGGCCCGCAGCTTCGTTTCATTTTCCAGTCGGCCGGCGGAGGGCAATGTCTTATCAGCGACAACTTCTTCGATCGAAAGCCCGCCCAGCGCGGCCTGCAATTCGGCTTCGAGATCAGCCGACAATGGTGCGCGGCGATTAGGAACTTCGACGCGGCCACGCGGTGTGTTGCGTTGACGATCGGCAGCTGCTTCGAGTGCGGCTTCTTCTTGATCTTCGCGTTGATTAGCGGTTTGGCCTTCGCCACCTTCGCCCTCACGACGAGGACGCTGCGGCTTGGGCGGACGCGGTGCGCGATCGCGACGCTGTTGTCCGCCGCCGCCTCCACCACCACTCTGTTGTTGATTCGCAACACCGCCACTGGTGCGGCCGACGCGAATCGGGCCGCGCTTGGCCTGGTCGCTGCCTGATTCGGCGCTCGGCGAATCGGCGGCCGGCTCAACTGGGGTGGTGTTTTCGGTGGTGGGAGGATTGCTGGGAGAGTCAGGCGCGGTTGACATGATCGATCACGAAACAAAAACGGGTTTACCATCCGATGCAAATTCGCGCGAGCGACAGAAACCCCTCCACCGCGCGCGAAGCTCCTAAGGGAAGCTCAATAGTTTAACATTCGTCGCCAGCAGCCGATAGTGATAATGCGCGACTTCCTTCGCTTCTGGATTCTACGTGGATTCTACGCCTGCAGAACCTAAGTTGTCCTTGTGGAACATGATAATACGTATTCACTATGTTCTGTGGTGATCGTCAGGAAGTGCACGTCAAATAACACAGAGGTTGGCTGTCAATGCTCACGAAATCGAATAAGGGTGTCGATTTTCCCGATGCGCAAATCGAGGCACGTGTTGAAAAAAGCACCACGCAATCTTTGTAATTTGCCGCGAATTGGAGCTGGTTTGCTCGAAAAAGCCGCGATTAATTCAACAAACACGATGGAAATCAAGCCCCCAAGAAGCCCTATTAAGGGCGGCAGACGCCAAAACAAAGCGAGCAGCGCCGACTTGCAGTTTCGCCTTTTACCCAAACGGAGCACGGCTAGACTGGTGCGGGTGGTTGCAAATAACGGTCGGTTTGGTACCCTTTCGCGATTGCAGCGGGATCAACCAAATTCATTACTTAGCACAGTTGGAGAGTTCAACATGTCGATGTTCATCGGTGAAGGTCTGTCGGGCGAAGGGAACGAAATTGCGCACATCGATTTGCTCATCGGCAGCAAGGATGGCCCTGTCGGTCACGCGTTCGCCAACGCTCTGGCCACTCAAAGCAGCGGTCACAACAACCTGCTGGCCGTGCTCACGCCGAACCTGGCCGTGAAGCCCGCCACCGTCATGATCACCAAGGTCACCATCAAGGGCATGAAGCAAGCCGTGCAAATGTTCGGCCCTGCTCAAGCCGCCGTGGCCAAGGCAGTCGCCGACTCGGTTGCCAATGGCGTGATTCCGAAGGGCAAGGCTGAAGACCTCGTTTGCGTCTGCGGCGTGTTCATTCACCCGGCTGCCAACGACGATAAGAAAATCTATCAATACAACTATGACGCCACGATGCTCGCCATTGCCAACGCGATGGCAGGCAAGCCGACGGCCGAAGAAATGATCGCCGGTAAAGACGCCGCAGCTCACCCGTTCCGTGGTTTCTAAGGCGGCCAGTTTGTAGGGTGGGTCGAGCGTGTTCGCGAGGCCCACTGGCTTTGCAATGAGCAAACCTAAAATCCTGCTGCAATTCGATAGCGATCTGCATGCCAGCGTCTTTGACGCGGTGGTCGCTATCGACGCGGGTGTGGACAAACTGCTGCAATACAGCGGCTTGGAACCAACGCAAATCCGCGATCTAACGCACGGCGCCATGTTCACGCGTGGACCACAGGATTTGCAGCAGACAGCCATCTTCATCGGCGGGAGCAATGTGGCCCGCGGCGAAGAATTACTGGCAGCTGTTAAGAAGTGCTTTTTTGGGCCGATGCGCGTGTCAGTTTTGCTCGATGCGAATGGGGCAAACACCACTGCTGCGGCTGCAGTTATCGCAGCTTCGCGGCATCTCAATCTGGCTGAAACAACGGCGACAGTCTTGGCGGCGACGGGCCCTGTTGGACAACGGGTGGCTCGGCTACTCGCCGGCCAAGGGGCAACCGTGCGATTGGCCTCTCGTTCTGCAGAACGGGCTGGGGAGGTTTGTGATGCGCTGCGCAAACGACTGCCACAGGCGAAGTTAACCGCGTTGCAAACCGGGAATGCCCAGGAAACGCTCGCGGCGATCACCGGATCGCAACTGCTTGTTGCTGCCGGCGCGGCGGGTGTGGAGTTGCTGTCGCCAGAAAATCGCGTGGCCGCGGGTTCGCTGAGAGTGGCCATCGATCTGAACGCAGTACCGCCGGTCGGCATCGCGGGGGTGGATGCAGGCGACAAGGCGAAGGAACGGGACGGCATGATCTGCTACGGCGCGCTCGGTGTCGGTGGCACGAAGATGAAAATCCACCGCGCTGCGATTGAGCAACTCTTTACCGCCAACAGTCTCGTGCTCGATGCCGAGGAAGTATTTGCGATCGGCCAGCAATTTAAGTAGTTCCCTGAGGACGCTTGATCCGGCCTATTGCGTGAATGCAAAGTCGTACAGCGTCCGAATCTCTTCCGCTGACTTCGCACCAATCGTGCTGAACCGCTGAAAGAGTGCGGTAACATCTGTTACGGCGTTTTCAGTTAAGCGTTCGAATTTCGCGGCAAGTAAGGTTGCCAGATGGGAACGTTCGCAGCGGGCGTGTCCTTGCGGATACATCACCAGGCCGCTGCTGAATGCACCTTGTGTTTGATGAACGAGTTCAATCGTCGTCGGAATGCCATCCGGATATTTTTTGTCGTATTCTTTGCCGCCGTGCACAAACTCGATCCGGTTCATCAATTCACGCGTGATTGGGTGAAAGAGCGCTGCATCGTCGTAATCGGCGGGTAGCAGCATCAGGTCCTGCCAGAGGGTGATCTCATCATTCGGACGAGCTGGAGACGAAACCGCGTTTGCGCGTTCAATTGCTTTTCGCAGCAGCGTGGCAATGATGTAAACCATCGAGTGATCGGCACTCTGGCGCGTCTGCGGGTCGCGCTTATGCGGATCACCGATGATACTGAAAGCCGGTTCGTAAATGGTGATGCGAATCCTGTTCAAGTGCTGCCAGTCGGCGACGACGCCCGGATGTTGCGACAACAGCGCGAACAGACCGCCAATCGCACCCGCCGATTGATGTTCGTACAATCCGAGCTTGAAGTGCATGCCCATAATGGCGAAATCACCACCGCCAGTGGCGAGTTCCAAATCGAACGGACTTTCTTCTTTCTTGTTCGGCTTTTCGAACAAGCAAAAGACGGCCTGTGGGTTGCGAAAAATATCGGCGGGGCCGACAAAGCCACGCATCGCGCGGCGCATCGACATGACTGCCATCTCTGACGTAACGGCCGCGGACGCACCTTTGCTGTCGGAAAGTTGATGGCCATGCCGAATCGCGCGAAAGGGAACGTAGTGCGCGACAACCAAACCAATTGCCGATTCAATTTGCTCCGCTGTCGCGCCGAGCACCGCCCCATAGACCGCCGCCGAAGCGATGCCGCCGTGCAGCACGTGATCAATTTTGTGATCTTTCAGACCAAAGCATTCTGCCAGGCGCCCGCGAATTTCATCGAGGCAGAGCATGGCGAGCAACGTCCGCCGACCATCCCAACCGGCGATCTGTGCTGCCGCGATGGCGACGGGATAAAAGTCGTTGTGTCCAAACTCGCCGCGGGTGTAGCCCGTTCGCGGGTTGTAGCCGAAGTTCGTGCCGTTGGAATCGAGTTCGCGCACCGCCGCGCTGTTCGCCAGCACGGCCTTTTCGGGCTGCACCGCTTGCACTGAGCCAAGAACTGTGGCCCCCATTCCAGCGACAGGATAGGAGAGCGCTTCTGCGCGTAACAACGTTGGTGCATTCGCTCCGCAAGCCAGTGCAGCAACACCGCAAGCAATACTATCTGCATGGAATTGTTCAACGCGAGCGAGGACTTCCGCCGTCGGCCCTGGATAGCGTTCGTTCAAAAAGTCAATCGCGTACTGACCAATGCCATGGGCTTGGTTGGCATTTCTCGGGAGGAGCAGAAATGAATCCATAACGAGATCCTGCAAAATACTGCTGCGTTGGTTGGCGCGATGAAGCTGAATTCTGGGGAATTCAGTTACGTGAAAAGAACACTAGCCACCAAGAAAAACAACCGGGCCTCGATTTTGTCGAGGCCCGGCGCTTGAGAACAAACCTTTGGAGGATTTCGACAGCGATGGAATCGCTGGGAGAGTGGTGGAGTCGGGCGTGCTACTGCACCTGCACCTTGGTGACTCAAACCATCCCGTAAAAATAGGTCCCTCGGTCAGAATGCACACCAAAGGCTGTTTACCAAATGTACGTTGAGGTTGGCGGCGTTGGTCCCGCTGACCCCATTGTTATCGGCATTGTACCAGTTGAGTTGCGGCGAATCAGTGCCAGTTTGTACGGAAATCGTATGCCACGAATTAAAAATCGGGGACAAATTTCGTAGCAGGTGCGAGATCTTTAAAAATCCGGGAAACTTCCCGCGATTCGCTGAAAATTTCACCCCCTTTCGGATTAATCTGCGACTTACCGCCAAAAGCCCTCTCCTCGGTGATTGCTGCAGATGAGCCGCCGGCATCGAACTGGCCACTTTGCTCGTCATGTCAGCCCGCTCTAACGATGGTGGGTTCGTCGCGCGCCGATAGCAGCGACTGGGAACTGTCGCCGCCGACTATCGCGACGATTGGCAGGCCACCACGCCGAAGCCAGGCTGGTCGTATCGCTGCAACAACGGTGGTGCGATCGGCACCACCGTGAATTATACGAATCTCATCTACAACGCCACCGCCAGCCAATACAACACTCCGCCGATGGCGACGATCTGCTGTTCAGTGGCAGCGTGGCGAACGAGAACAGTTCCTGGAATTCACAAGCAAACATCGCGAACTATCCCGCGGCCAACGCATGACGGCGCAAACGACGATTTGTTCGGCAATACTGGGGATGACGATTTCTGCTGGGAAAATGCAGATGTCGCTGGCGAAGGGCCTGCGCTCGCTCCAGCCGACTACAACACTTTCGGCATGGGAAGCGTGCGCCGCGCATCACACACATTTAAGTGCCGCTGAGTCTAGCTGAGGCTGGCCGCAACTTCCTCTGCGCGCTTCATCACGCGGATTACGTTGCCGCTCATTAGGCCGTGAATCTCCTCCGCCGTCCAGCCACGGTTGAGCAGTTCCTGCGTGATGAGCGGATAGGTCGAAACGTCTTCGAGTTGGACAGGACATTTCGAAATGCCGTCGTAATCCGAACCGATGCCGACGGATTCCTTGCCGGCAACCTTGGCGATGTGCTCGATGTGATCGACGACATCGTGGATATCACCGGCCGGATAGGGATTTCGTTTTTCCCACTTGGCTCGTTCTCGGCGATAGTCCTCTTCGGCCGGAAACTTCGCCCGCAACTCGCGCGATACGGCGAACATCTCCGTGAGGATCTTCGCCGATTCCGGCACCACAAAGCCGGAGAAAAAGTTGACCATCACCACACCGCCGTTTTCCTTGACGAGCTTCAAGATGTCATCCGGCACGTTACGCGGATGCGGTGCGATGGCGCGAGCGGAGGAATGTGAATAAATCACCGGTGCTTTCGTGACCTTGAGAGCAGACCGCATCGTGGCATCGCTCACATGCGACAGATCCACAAGCATTCCGAGGCGATTCATCTCGCGAACCACTTCTTGGCCGAAGGCAGTCAGCCCTTGATGTTTCGCGGTGTCCGTCGCCGCATCGGCCCAAGCCAGGGTGTCGCTATGCGTGAGGGTCATATATCCCGCGCCAAGTTTCTTCAATCGCCGCAGGTTTTCGATTGAGTCCTCGATGCAATGACCGCCTTCGACGCCGATGAGTGACGCGATCTTGCCGGCTTTACGGGCAGCTTCGATATCGGCGACGGTCACGGCCGCAGCAAATGTGCCCGGATAGCGAGCGATCATCGCCTTGACGAATTCGATCTGCTCTAGCGTTTGCGCGAGTGCCATCCGAGTTTTCGCGGTTTCGGCCGGCACGTAAACGCTCCAGAACTGCGCACCGACGTTGCCCTCTCTCAGTCGCGGAATGTCTGTATGCATTTCTGGCTGCGCGACCGCGATGTCACGTTTATTGAACGAGCTATCCGCCTTGCTGCGCATCTCCCATGGCAGGTCGTTGTGGCCGTCGAAGACAAAGCCGGCCGCATGCACTTTGCGGGCCTTGTCGGTGAGCACCACCTTCGGCGGTCTGTTCGTTTCTTGGGCAAAGGCAGATGAAGCAGCGAGTGCGGCGGCGGATGCGCTGACAAAATCGCGGCGAGTTAGTTGGTTCATAGCTTATGCATGTCGATCTCCCTCTCCTCGGCACTCCAGGGAAAGGGCTGGGTGATGGGCTGAACTGCGAGGCGATCTTATCTCGATGCCCTGCCGAATCGGCGCTGAGTACAGCATGATCCGGCTTGCGCTACTGAGCCATGCTGCTAAGTTGGCGCAAGCGGCGGACGTTTTCAATCACCAATGCCGCTGCGAAATCAATTTCTTCTGCGGTGTTGAACCGGCCGATGCCGAAGCGCAGGCTGGAGAGCGTCAAGTCTTCCGTCTGGCCAATCGCCCGCAGCACATGACTCGGTTCGGGATTCGCAGACGTGCAAGCGCTGCCGCTGGAAACGGCGATGTCGCGCATGCTCATCATCAGTGCTTCGCCTTGGACGAAGGGAAAGGCGACGTTGAGATTGCCAGGCAAGCGAGTGAAAGGCAAATTGCTCGCCGCGGGAAGCTGCGGGCCATTCAGGACCAAATCTGGCAACTCGTTTTTCAATTGCAGAACCAAACGCGCGCGCAGTTGATGTTGTCGTTGAGCTTCCGCCGGATTTTCCTGCAAACACAAATCAACCGCGGCAGCAAAACCCACCACCAGCGGCACGGGCAAGGTGCCGCTGCGCAGATTATGCTCCTGCCCGCCTCCATCGATCTGCCCTTCGAGTCGCGTACCGCGGCGAACGTAAAGGGCTCCGATACCCTTCGGGCCGTACAGTTTGTGCGCCGCAAAGGAGAGCAAATCCACGTTGAGTGCGGCGGCATCGACCGGAATCTTGCCGACCGCTTGCGTCGCATCGCAGTGAAAGGGAATTTCTCGTTCACGGCACAGTCGGCCAATTTCTGGGATCGGCTGAATGACGCCGATTTCGTTGTTCGCGAGCATCACGCTGACGAGGCACGTATCATCGCGAAGGGCTGCGGCAACTTGTTCTGGCTGAATGAGGCCGGTCAAACGACTGACTGGCAGCAGCGTCACTTCAAAACCCTTGCGAGCCAATTTCTTCAGTGGATCGAGCACCGCTTTGTGTTCGGTCGTCACGCTGACAATATGATTGCCGCGGCGACGCGCTCGCTCGGCGATGCCGCGAAGGGCCAGATTGTTGCTCTCCGTCGCGCCGCTTGTGAATACGATCTCGCGCTCGCTCGCGTTGATTGCAGCAGCAATCCGACTACGAGAATCATCCGCTGCTGCCTTAGCTTCCCAACCAAAACGATGACTCGTGCTACCGGCATTGCCGTAAACTTGCGTGAAGTACGGCAGCATCGCTTCGACAACGCGCGGATCGACGCGGGTCGTAGCATGATTGTCGAGATAGACAGGGAGTTGAGGCATTCAGCCTCAGTTTACACAAACTACGCGTCGTCCTGCACCGCATCTTCACCCGGCAGATCGGTGTCGCGAAACCGATAGCCCACGCCGCGAACCGTTTCGATCACATCGGCCAACTCGCCCAATTTGCGCCGCAACGCGCGAATGTGCACGTCAATGGTCCGTTCCATGACCATCGTGTCTTCACCCAACGCCGCATCGATCAATTCAGTGCGATCAAACACCCGGCCGGGCTGGCGAATGAGCGTATCGAGCAGCCGAAATTCGCTGCGAGTCAGCGGCAGCGGCTGATCTTCGATCGAGGCCTGATGGCGGCGGCGATTCACCGTCACGCCTTGGCGCTTGGTGATTTCATCCGGCACACCATCGCCCATGCGGCGACGACGAAGTGCTTTGATCCGTTCGAGCAACACTTTCACACTGAAGGGCTTGGTGACGTAATCGTCGGCACCTAGCGAGAAGCCGATCAGCTCATCGGACTCTTCCGCTTTCGCGGTGAGCATCACGATCAGCATTTCGCGGGTCGAAGCATCAGCCCGCAGGCGGCGGCAAACATCCAAGCCGTCGACCACCGGCAACATCAAATCGAGCAGCACGATATCAGGAGATTTTAGCTGCGCTTGCAACAGACCATCCTGGCCGTCGGTTGCCGTCAGCACTTCATAGCCAGCTTGCTTCAAGTTGTAAGTCAGCACCTCGCTGAGGGAGCGATCGTCTTCAATCACCAGGATTTTTGTTTTGGCCATACGCGGTTGTCCGAATCCGTTCAGGATGGAGATTCGTCAAGTTTGAGGTGTCGATGCCGGACGATTTCACCTTCGACGAGGTAAATTACGTCTTCGGCAATATTGGTGGCGTGGTCGGCGATTCGTTCGATATGTCGCACGCCGGAAAAGCAATGCAGAGCTGCCGGGACCATGTCGGGTTGCTTTTGCATGCGGGTTTGCAGTTCGTCGATAATCTCTGCGTTGAATTGATCAACCTGCTGATCCACGGCCAACAGGCGGCGAGCAGCAGTGGCGTCGAGATTCACAAACGAATCCATCGCGCCGCGGACCATCTGCGTGGCCAGAACGACCATTTTCGGCAACCGGTCGGGAACGACAAACGCCGGAAATTCCGAAATCGCCCGTGCCCGGTTCGCAATGCTCACCGCCAGGTCTGCCATCCGCTCCAGATCGGCATTCACTTTCAGCACGGTGGCAATCCGCCGCAAATCAACGGCCACTGGCTGATGCAGGGCCAACATCTTCAGGCATTCCTCTTCCAGGCGAACTTCGCTGGTATCCACAAAGTCATCGGAGCTGATGACTTGTTCGGCCAGATCGTACCGCCGCTCGCTCAGGGAAAGGGTCGCCCGGTCAATCATTTCCTCGACCATCGACGAAATGGTGAGCAGCCGATTGATCAAGCCATCGATGTCGCGTTGCAGGTGTTTGCTCATGAGATTTCCAGGTAGCTCGCCAGCCCGTGTGTCACGAGCCGGAAAAGAGTCTGACGTATGCCGAGAGGTAATCTGTGAAGATAAGGTGAAGATATGATGAAGCACAGGCCCCCGCAAAAGTGGCGATTACGGGTTGGCTGCCAGGCCCCAAGCAGGGGCAAAAATGGTACAATCCTTCCTTTCCCTTTTAGCCTCGATAACTCTCAGCCCCACGCCTCTGCTCCTATGCGAATCGATCACAGCGCTAGCACGATCGTCCGGCCTCACTTTGCGGCCATCGACGACCTGTCCTCGGCCGACACGCTTGTTTGCGAACCAGTTCCGTGTGCCGCTCCGGCCGCAGACGATGTGGCAACCTGGGAAACCGAAATCGGCTATCTGCCAGACGGGCTCGTTATGTCTGACGATGATGAAGAGGAAACCAACGACGCTGCTGGTGAGGTTGACGACTTTGACGAGGACGATTTCGACGATGAGTTCGACGACGACTTTGAGGAAGAACTCGAAGACGAATACGACCTCGCCGATCTCGAAGAAGTGAGCGCCGAAGACCTCGAGGAAGACGACGCCGATTTGCCGATTGGCGGCGATTTTGTCGACGAAGACGAAGAGCCCGAAGAACCCGCGCTCCCCGAAGACCCCGACGCGCCCGCCGCCGAGGAAGAAGAAAAGCCGAAGAAGGGCAAAGGTAAAGCCAAGGGGAAGGGCAAAAAGAAAGACGATGATGACGATGAAGATCTCGATCTAGACGATGATGAGTAAGTCGCCGCAATCGAAGGACGGAGCACTGCTCCGTCCAAGTTGGACACAGTCCCTTCATTGAACTCAAGCCACATAGTACGGAGCAGTGCTCCGTACTACAGAAATTTCCGGGAGTCGCAAGAAGAAGATGTTTCAGCCAGTGCCGGCCAGTGCGCCGTTTCCGCGGATGGAAGAGGAAGTCCTCGCGTTCTGGAAGGAACACACCATCTACGAACAATCACTGCAGCGTCGCCGCGGCGGCCCCAAGTTCGTCTTCTTCGAAGGGCCCCCCACGGCCAACGGCCTGCCACACCCCGGCCACTGCCTCACGCGCGCGATCAAAGACCTCTTTCCGCGCTATCGCACCATGCGCGGTTACTTCTGCGAGCGCAAAGCCGGCTGGGATACCCACGGCCTTCCCGTCGAAGTCGAAGTCTGCAAAGAACTCGGCATTCACAGCAAAGAAGAAATCGAAAACTACGGCGTCGAGCCCTTCATCCACCGCTGCCAGGAGAGCGTCTGGCGGTACATGCAAGAATGGGAACGCCTGACCGAACGCCTCGGCTTTTGGGTCAACCTCAAAGAAGCGTACGTCACCTATCACCAATCGTTCGTCGAGAGCGTTTGGTGGTCGCTGAAAAACCTGTTCGATCGTGGGCTACTGTACCAAGGCCACAAGATCGTTTGGTGGTGGGCACAAGGTGGGACGGCGTTGTCTTCGGGTGAAGTGGGGCAAGGCTATCGGGAGGTTGCTGATCCCAGCGTGTATGTTTTGTTTCCGCTGCTCGATGATGCCGGGAAAAAGTCCGATACGTCGCTGCTCGTGTGGACGACCACGCCTTGGACGTTGCCGAGCAATCAGTTTGCGGCCGTGCATCCGGATTTAGATTATCTTACGGTCTTCGATGAGCAAACGGGACAGAAGTTTGTCGTCGCTCAGGCATTGGTGGAAACGATCGCGGCGAAGATCAAACGCGAGCTGACACCGATTGCTGCGTATAAGGGGACGGATTTGCTCGGCCGGCGATACGTGCCGCCCTACGACTGCTATTTCAGAACGCAAGGCGACAAAACCGGCTCGCTGAAGGACGGCCAGAAGTCGGCAATTGCCTGGCGCGTCGTTGCCGCCGATTTCGTTACGACCGAAAGCGGTTCGGGCGTCGTCCATCAAGCGCCGGCGTTCGGCGAAGTCGACTTCGACGTACTCGTTGCCGAGAAGGCGCGCTTCGTCGACGAAGAAGGTCCGCATTTGATCTGCGCCGTAGGTCCCGACGGTAAGTTCACCAAAGAATGCCCCGAATACGAGGGCCGCTGGGTCAAGGACTGCGACAAAGACATCCAGCGCGAGTTAAAAGCCAAAGGCTTGCTCTATCACCAAGAGCAATACCTGCACGACTATCCCTTCTGTTGGCGTGCTTCTGAAGATCCGCTCATTCAATATCCGCGCAAGAGTTGGTTCGTTCGCACCACGCAGTTCAAAGATGAAATGCTGGCGAACAACGCCAAGATCAATTGGCTTCCCGATCACATCAAAGACGGCCGCTTCGGCAACTTCCTCGAATCGAACGTCGACTGGGCGCTGTCGCGCGAACGCTACTGGGGCACGCCGTTGCCGATCTGGGTTTGTCAGCAAACCGGACAGATGGAAGCGGTCGGCAGCTTCGCTGAACTCCTGAAAAAACCCGGCATGACCGGCGCCGAAGTTTGGGAAGCAGCGAAAAAAGCCAAGCCATCGCTGCCTGATGATCTGCGCGTGCATAAGCCTTACATCGACGAGATCACCTACGATTCGCCGTTCGCCAAGGGCGCGCGGATGCGCCGCGTGGGCGAAGTGATCGACTGCTGGTACGACAGCGGCGCGATGCCGTTTGCGCAGTGGGGTTATCTCGGCGAGAATGGGCCGACGGAAGCGAAGAAACGGTTTGACGATCAATTTCCAGCTGATTTCATTTCCGAGGCGCTCGATCAAACGCGCGGCTGGTTCTACAGTCAGCTCGCTATCAGCACGCTCATGTTCGGCAAGGGTGCGGGAGAAAAAGCATATCCACATCCCTTCAAGAACTGTATCGTACTCGGGCTGATGCTTGCCGAATGGTGGGAAAGTCCCGATGGCAAAGAGCGCTTCCTGAGCGAGGCTGAAGGTCGCGCAAAGTTCGGCGAAAAGCTTAACCGTAAGGTTGGCAAGATGTCGAAGCAGCTGCGCAACTATCGCAGCCCGCAGTATATTTTCGATACTTTCGGCGCGGATGCGTTGCGTTGGTACTTCTTCGCGAATCAGGCGCCGTGGAACTCGATTCTGTATTCCGAACGCGCGATCAAAGACAGCATTCCCGAGTTCCTGCTCCGGCTGTGGAACTGCTATAGCTTCTTTGTTATCTACTCGAATATCGATGGCTTCGATCCGGGCGAGCGCGTTGCTGGTAGCGGCCAGAATCTGCAACTGAGCAGTGACGACTTGTCGAAAGGCAAAGGCTATCGGCCGATTGCGGAACGTAGCGAGTTGGATCGCTGGATCATGAGCGAACTTCATCGCGTGCTCGCCGCCGTCGTCGAGCGAATGGACGCCTACGACAACTTTGAGGCCTGCAAGCAAATCAGCGCGTACGTCGACGGCCTCTCCAATTGGTACGTCCGCCGCAGCCGCGATCGTTTCTGGGCCAGCGATAAACAATCGCCAGAAAAGCTCGATGCGTATTGGACGTTGTACGAATGTCTCGTGACTGCCGCGAAGGTCATTGCTCCGTTCACGCCTTTCCTTGCCGAGTCGCTCTGGCAGAACCTAGCCGGCGTCTTTGGTGGCCGCGCTTTGAACTCAGTGCATCTCGCCGACTATCCGCTCGCGGATGCGAAGGTCGTCGACGAAACCCTCTCCGCCCGCATGCAACTGCTGCGCGAAATTGCTTCGCTCGGTCGCAGTGCGCGAATGGATAACAAATTGAAGGTTCGCCAACCATTGGCGAAAGTGGAAGTGATTCTGTCGGAAAAATCGCACCAGGCCTGGCTGCAACAGCATGATGCACTCTTGCGTGACGAACTCAATGTCAAGCAAATTGACTACGCCGAAGACGCGACAAAGTACATCACTTATCAGATCCAGCCCAACTTTAAGCGCCTCGGCCCCCGCATCGGCAAGCTCTTGCCCGAGTGCAAAAAGGTCCTCGGCGCTGCCGACGGCGGCCAACTCCTCGCCCAAATGCAGGCTGAAGGGACGGTCGATCTGAAAATCGGCGGCGAAACGATCAAGCTCGACGGCGAAGACCTGCAAGTTCGCTTGCAAGCCAAACCCGGCTGGGCCGCAGCGCAAGGCCGCGGAGTCGTGGTTGTGTTATCGACTGAGATTACGGCGGAACTCGTGCGCGAAGGTTATGCGAATGACTTGGTGCGGGCGATTCAGGACCGCCGCAAGGAATTGCAACTTGATTACACCGACCGAATCATTGTCAGCGTCGTTCCCGAAGACGCCGAAGTGACCAAGGCGATCAAAGAACATAGCAAGTTCATTTGCGAAGAGACGCTCTGCGACTCCTTGGTCTTTGAGCCGGTTCCCGGTGTAGAGGAAACGGTCATCGAGTTGGGTGCCGGCAAGTTGCGGCTGTGGGTGAAAAAGAAGTGAGCAATCCCCTTCCCATTGCCGTCCTCATTTCGGGCGGCGGCACGACGCTGCGCAATTTAATCGAACGTCAACAACGCGACGCGCTGCCAATTGATATCCGCGTCGTGATCTCGAGTAGCTCCACCGCTAAAGGTTTGCAGTTTGCCGCCAACGCCAAAATCCCGGCGCTGGTCTTCGAAAAAACAAACAAGATTTCACCCGCTGAATACGAGCTGCGCAACTTCGATCCATGCCGCGCAGCGGGGGTGAAGTATGTCGTCATGGCCGGTTTTTTAAAACACCTGCCGATTCCTGCTGATTTTGAAAACCGTGTGATCAACATTCATCCGTCGCTGATCCCGGCTTTTTGCGGTCAGGGAATGTACGGCCTGAAGGTGCATCAAGCCGCGATCGATTACGGCGCCAAAGTCAGCGGCTGCACGGTGCACTTCGTCGACAACCAGTTCGACCACGGCCCGATCATCGGCCAATGGCCAGTGCCGGTTCTCGACGATGATACCGCTGAAGCTTTGCAGGCGCGCGTCTTCGCCGCCGAATGCGATGCTTATCCCGCCGTGCTGCGAGCGTTGGCTGCGGAATTGATTTCCGTCCGCGGCAGAAAGGTCCGTTGGGACCGTTCTGCCGCAATTTGAAGCAATTACCTGCTACGACGCGCTCTCCGCGAGCTGGTCCATCCAGCCCTGCACTTGCAGCGCATCGGCGTACGTCGCGCCGACGGGTACGGACTGTTGTCCGCGCACGACTCGATAGAAGCAGCGCTGCTCTTCCGCCATCATTCCCGTCGGCCCTTGTTCGCCGGTGCGGATTTCGAGTGCCAGGGGCCACGCTGCTTGCGCGTCCCAAAGTTCAATCGGCCTTGGGTTCGGTGAAATGCGCGCACACCAGCCGGCGCCGAAAACTTCGGTTCGATCGAATCCACGCGGCGGCATGCCGAGAGGTGTTAAGTACGAAGCCGTGAATGAGCCGAGCGTGCCGCCGGGCCAGACGAGCTGCGCTGTCGCAACATCGATCTCGCCGCTGGGGGTTCGATGGTATCGCGCAGAAAGAGAAACTGGCCCGGCGCGGTTCATCAGCACCTGCGCCATGTACAGGTCGTGGACCATCGCCGCATAAAGTGGATTCTCGCCAGGGAAATTGGCAACAGTGCTCGCCGGTCGATGCCGCACGAAGTCGAGGTAACTGATTGTTCCGCGGCGTGCAACTTCTTCGCGCAGTTGCTGAAACTCGCTGTTGAAAAGGACAATGTGCCCGAGCATCAAATTGGACGAATCGGCGCGAACCAATGATTGCAGGCTACGTGCTTCGCTGAGGTTATCGGAAATGGGCTTCTCTAACATCACGGTCTTGCCCGCAGCGAGCAATGTCTTCGTCACTGCAACGTGCTGATGCGTCGAGCAGGCCACGATCCACGCTTCGGCCCGCGACTCCCGCAGCGCGACATCGAGATTCGTCCAGCCGCGGACACCTGGCAATTCGGCGGCGAGCGTATCAACCGCCGTTTGCCGCCTTGCGACTAGCGCCACGAGTTCACATTCGGCGAGGCCCGCGGCGGTCAGCGCATGCAAGCGGCCAAACCGTCCCAGGCCGATGACTCCAACCTTCACGGGCAATGAATTCACTCTTTTTTGCCTTCTGCAAGCTTTTGTAATTTCGGCACAACTGTCTTCGAGTCAGCAACGGCTTGCGGATCCTGGCCGTCGGCAATGACCATTTTCCACAATTCCAAAGCAGCTTCAGCCATCCTTACTCGCTGCGGCGCATACTGCGAGGGCAACTGGCCGAGAGCATAATCGGACAAACGTCGCGCGCGACTCACGAGCATCGCACGCTGCTCGGCAATGTCTTCGATTTCCCAGGTTTTGGGATTGGCGTCTTCGGCGGCGAGCAGTACTCTTTTTGCCGCTGCAGCCGCTGGCAGATCAGGCCAGCGATCGAGAATTCCTTTGTATTGCATCAAGCCGGAATAGAACGTGGCCGGCTTCGCGGTTCGCTGCTTGGCTTCTGCCGCAAGAGCGGAGGCGAATGCTTCGCGAGTGAAGGCTGATTGGCCATCGACTCGACTAGCGGGAAAATCCTGCGCAAGCTTTTCGCGTGCTTTCAATCCCTCTTCCAGCCAACGATACGCAGAGTCGAGTGCTTGGCTGCCGGGAATGCCATGCCCTAAACCATCGATCGTCCAGATTTTGCTGCGGACTCCGACGTCGTTCAATATCGGCCCGCGAAAACGTTCGATTTCGCCGCGGTTGAAATCGGTTTCACCGGTGAGATGGGCGACGCTGAGCCGCGCTTGCACGCGATGCTTGAGCCAGGTCTCATCGCGCAGATCGCCAGCAGCGCAAACGGGAATGACACCGCCAAAATATTCCGGCAGCGAAAACGCAATCGCGCACGCAATGCGTCCGCCGCCCGAAAAACCGCCGATATAGGTGCGATCTGGATCAATCGTATACCGGCGGCGAACATCGTCGAGTACGTCGAGCACGATGCGCACTCGCTGCCGAGATTCGCAGTCGTTGCCGGCATCGAACGGACTGGCAAAGATCGCTCCATGCTCCTCGCAAACCGCTTTCCACTGCGCCAGTCCCGTCGGTTGCTTGCCAGGCGAAATGAACAGAATGAGCGGCGAGGGTTGCGTGAGTTTAGCAATCTGCGGTACGAACAATTCGTACTTCTGTTTCGTCGAGATGTATCTCGGTAGCCAATCGGCGGGCGGTTGCGCGGGACTTTGATTGGCCATCACGAACACCCAGTCGATCCGCGTCTCGGCCTGCACGACAACCTGCTTTTGATGCCCAATTTCTGCGCCGAGTAACACAACTGGCAGCGCGAAAGCGCAAAGACCGACGAAACAGATTCGGGCGCACATAAACGCGGATCCTTTGCGAACTGGCTACAAGTGCTTTTTCACAAATTCCCACGCCGACTCGTCATGAAACTCGTGGCCGCCTTCGAAGATCAAATGCTGAAAGCGATCTGCCAGACCTAGCTTTTCATAGTAGGCGGCCGATTGCGGCGCGAGGAGCTTACCGCCGTCGCGATGATCGACGCCGTCTTTGCTGCCGGCTTGAATCTGCAAGGCCCGCGGGCAAATGAGTGCGGCGATATCCGAATCGCGAAACAGCGTAAAGCGGCCGGGGAACCTAAAATCGCTGGGGATCGAAAGTTCGTCGCGTTCATAGCGACTCTCTTGAACACCGTAGTAACAGCTGCAAACGGCAACCTTGATGCGCGTATCAATGGCTGGCGTGACAAGCGCGTAATAACCACCATACGAGAGGCCGACCATCGCCACACGCTTGGCATCGACTTCAGGCCGCTGCAGCAGCGCATCAAGGCTGCGCGTGATCTTGGCAATTTCGACAGCTGTCAAACTGGTGCCAACGAGTCGCAGCCGTTCGTCGGTTCGATTGCGAACATCTTTCGGATAGCCTTCGGCCGAAAACAAATGCTGCGGTGCGAAAACGACGTAGCCCCGCTTCACGCCGCCGCGGACCATATCGTGATAGTTCGCCCCTCCTCTGAAGAGCGCCACTTCCGGAGAACCGCCGCCGCCATGCATCGAGATGACGAGCGGCGCTGTCTCATTGGGCTTGAGCGACTTTGGAATTATGTAGATCCCTTCGCAGTTCACTCCCGGCAACACGGGAATCATCGCGCGATAATACGTGCCGACGCTGTCTTCGCCGATTTGGTTGAATGAACCTCCTTGCGGCACATAGCCGGGCGGCGGATAGCCAATGCTGCTGCAAAACGCCTGCCGATATCGCTGTGCCGATTTCTCGTACGCTTCCGGAGAGGAGTAATCCTTCGGCAACAAGCTTTGCAGCCGGCTGTTGTCCTTTTTCAGCGTGAGGATGTAATCGTCCAGTTCCTTGGCCTGCTGCGCGCGGAGCGGATTCGAATCCTTGACGTCCTGCTCGAAGTATTCGCTAGCAGGTTTGTCCTGCGCGCCGGTAAGCACGGCAGTGAGCAACGTGAAAATAAATGCGCTGAAAGTCGTTCGAAAACACATGGAGTGAAACTCTTTGTTAAGGTGAATGCTGTAGAACTTTGTCGAGGAAGCGATAGGATTCTTCACGCACTTCGGTTGGGAAATCGTGGCCGCATTCCGGATAGCGCGCTTCCAGACGATCGGCAGCGCTAAACAGAGCATAAACCTCACGAACAACGGGCATCGCTTTTTTCACGCCCGCCACGGCAAAATTATCGTCATGCACGGGTGAGCAAGTGAAGAACGCCCGCGGCGCGAGCGCCGCGATTAGTTCGTAAAAATCGAATGGAACGCGATTCGGATTGAGTTCATAGGCTGTGCGAATCCGCGGCGCATAGCGCGGGCCGTCCCAGCCTTTCAGTTTGCCGCCGTAGTAGTCGTGCATCGGTGTCCACCCACAACTGGTGACTACGGCCTGCACACGAGGATCGAACACGGCGAGAAAAATCGAATTGTGCCCGCCGAGGGAATGACCGATAGCGGCGATGCGCTGCGGATCGACACTTTCATGCGCGGAGAGCAAGTCAACGCACCGCATGTGATTCCATATTCCCTTCATGGAACCGGAAAGGTAACGGTCCTTATCGAAGTCGTAGACGTATTCGCCGAGCGTCGGATAATCGGGCGCGATCACGACATACCCACGTTCGACCAACTCCAATCCATAATGCAGATTCTTCAAGCCACTAATGCCGGCGACTTCGTCTTTACCGTGCTTGCCGTTAGTTTGATGGATCGCGATAACTCCCGGTACGCGCTTCTTCAAGCCCTTGGGAACCAGCAACCAGGCGAGCATGGAATCGCTTTCTTCGACTTCGATTTTTAGTTTTTCTCGGGAGTACTTTTCCGTTTCGCTGCGGCTCCCAGCGACGACTTGAAACTTCACCGTCCCTAGCTTGCTACGATCCGGCAGTGGACCAAAGGCCGCTTCCAGGCCAACGATGATATCTTGTCGGCGGCGTTCGAAATCGGCCGTGGTTTTGACCTGTTGTTCCTTGCCGTCCTTGTCGACAAAGTACAGCACGCGCTGATGATTCTTCGCTCGCGGCGCGGGTGGTTCCTGCGCGGCGCAGTACTGCAAGACACAAAAGATGAGACTCGCCAGCAAGGTGGCTGTAAGCGGGAACTGGTGGGACATCGTGGTGGGCTCCGGTTGGTGTTGAGAGTAACAAGTTGGCGACCGCATTTACAGCAGGAGATTTGCTTCCCCATTTTGCGGCAGCTACATTGAGCCCAACGCAATTGCAACCTGTGCGGAGTTAGGCAAGGAATGACCAGACCGCAGCCAACACCGAATCATCTCAGCCGCCGAGCGCTGCTCGAAGTGGGCGGACTCGGTGCGCTCGGATTGGGTTTGCCGAACCTGCTGCAAGCGGCAGAAAGCTCGGGAACGAAAGCGAGGGCTCCAAAATCGTGCATTTTCATCTATCAGTACGGCGGGTTGAGTCAACTCGATTCATGGGACATGAAACCCACGGGGCCTGAGGCCAGTCGTGGCCCTTACAAGCCGATTGCGACGCGGGTGCCCGGCTTTCAAGTTTGTGAATTGATGCCGAAGCTCGCGGAACTGGCAAACCAATACACTGTCATTCGCTCGATGAGCCACGGCGTACCGGTTCACGACATCGCGAATCGCATGCTGCTCGCCGGGCAGCCGCTGCCTGCGCTTGATGCTCCATCGTTTGGTTCGATTGTGACCAAGATTCGCCCCACCGACGCGGCGATTCCCGGTTACGTTTGGCTGCAAAAGTTTGGCGGCGGCGCGATGCCGCCGGAGCAGACTTATCTCGGCGGCGGGCGACTTGGTGCGGCTTACAGTCCGCTGCTGATTGGCAATGGACACGACGACAATCCGGCGACACCCGGTTATCGCATCAAGGCACTCGATGCGGCTGGCGATATTTCGCTGGATCGTGCCCGTGCTCGCCGGGCGCTGAGCCAACAGTTCAACGCGGAACATACGCCACTCGCCGCCACATCGGCCGCGCGAGACTTTGCGAAGCATCAAGAGCGGGCCGCTGATCTGATTACCGGCACTAAGGCCCGCGAAGCAATGGACCTGGAGCGCGAATCTCCCCAGACGCGTGATCGCTATGGCCGCAATCCGTTGGGGCAGAATTTGCTACTGGCGCGGCGGTTGATCGAGGCTGGCACACGACTCGTCAGCGTTGTCGCTTGGACCGGCCTCAAGCCCGACGAAAAATTCATGAGCATCGAAACCTGGGACATGCACGGCAACGCCGGGGTCAGCATCTTCGGCGACGGCTGGAATGGTTTGGGTTTTGCGTTGCCACGGTGTGACGCCGCGGTCGCGGCGCTGCTGCAAGACCTGATCGATCGCGGCCTGCTCGATTCGACGCTGGTTGTCCTTGCCGGCGAGTTTGGTCGCACGCCGCGGATCAGCAAAGGTGGATCCGCGATCGGCCGCGACCACTGGCCTAATTGCTATTCGGTGATGCTCGCGGGCGCTGGTCTCCGCGGCGGCGCGGTCTATGGCGAATCCGATCATCAAGCCGCATATGTGAAGGACAAGCCCGTTTCACTTCCTGATTTCACTGCCACTTGTTTGCACGCGCTCGATATTCCTCCTGAAACGCGGATCAGTCCCGATGGCTTCAGTGTCCCCGCCAGCACGGGGCAACCGATCACTGAGCTTTTTTCCTGAATTGACTCCTACCATTCCTTCCCTCCCCTTCTTGCAGATGCTCTATGAAACACGTCATCACCTTCGTTGTCTTACTGTTGCTGGCACTGTCCAGCAGCGCCGAAGAACTTCAACCGCTAAGCGATGTGCCGTACGGCAAGCATCCGCGGCAGGTGCTCGACTTCTACCCGGCAAAGTCGGATAAGCCGACGCCGGTTGTCTTTTACATTCATGGCGGCGGCTGGCAAGGTGGCGATAAAAAGACCAATCCCAAGGCTCTCAACGACAAGGGCATCTCGGTCGTGGCGATCAACTATCGCTATGTGAAGAATGCTGTGGAAGAGAAAATCGAACCACCCGTCAAAGCGCCGCTCGAAGATGCCGCCCGGGCATTGCAATTCACCCGTTCGAAAGCGAAGGAGTGGAATCTCGATAAAACGCGCATCGGAGCGACCGGCGGTTCGGCCGGCGGCGCGTCCTCGTTGTGGCTCGCCTTTCACGACGACCTGGCCGATCCCAAGAGCGAAGATCCAATCGCTCGCGAGTCGACCCGACTGTATTGCGCAGCGGTAAATGGCGCGCAAGTTTCGCTGGATCCCAAGCAATTGCGCGAATGGATGCCGAACTATGGTTACGGCGCACATGCCTTCGGTTTGCCGAACTTTCAAAGTCTGATCGACAATCGGGAAAAAGTTCTGAAATGGATTCAAGAGTATTCGCCCATCGAACATGTCTCGAAGGATGATCCGCCGATCGGACTTTTCTACGGTGGCGAGAAGCCGATGCTCGGCGCTTCGCCAAAAGACCCAACGCACAGCGGCATCATGGGGCTGACGCTCGAGGAGAAGTTGAAGAGCACCGGCGTTGACGTGGTACTGGTCTGCCCCGAGCACCCACATCCGATGTACAAAAGCTCGACGGATTATTTGATCGATCGTTTGCGCAAATAAAGAGCAGGTGGGCGCGGCAGTTTTGAGAAAAGTTACTCACAGTCTGTTCGACCCTCGTAGTGGTGATCAACCGATTCGCTGCGATGATCTGAGTCTTTCGCGCAAGCCATACGAACCCGCCCGCACGAATTATTTTTCCGTGTATCTGATCAATTCTGGATCAGGTACATTTTGGGCGGACGCAGCTACGTTTAACTTTGCTGCGGACTCGCTGTTATTTTTCGTGCCCTATCAACACATTCGCTTCATCCCTGCTACGGCGGTGCGCGGGCAGGTGCTTCAGTTTCACGCTAATTTCTTGTGCGTTGAAACGTTTCATGCCGAAGTGGGTTGCAGTGGGCTGTTATTCAACGATCCATATGGGATTCCGCTGGTCACACTGGCTGGCGCAGCCAAGCTCGATGTGCAGCAATTGATTAAGCGCATTCAACGGGAAAACCATGAGCGTGAGCTGGCCTATCAAGAAGTCATGCTCAGCCAACTCAAGGTATTGCTGGTGCTGGCCACGCGACTCAAGACTTCTGCCACCGCGGTCTGTAAATCCGGCGCGGAACTTCGGCATCCGGCATTGGTCGAGTTGCGCGAACTGATCGAACAGAACTTTCGCACCCTGCATGCACCCAACGATTACGCCGAGCGAATGCACATGACGGCGAAGACGCTCGGGCGAATTGTGCGTGAACAACTCGGGACCACGCTCACCGATCTCATCCGCAACCGAATTCTCATTCACGCCAAATGGCAGTTGCTCCACACGCTCAGACCGGTGAAGGAAATTGCTCGGGAAGTGGGCTTTCGGGATGAGCTGTATTTCAGCCGGCTGTTTAAGAAGGCGACCGGCTATTCGCCGACGTTCTTCCGTGAGTTTGAAACGGAGATCCGCGGCGGGAGCAATTTGTCCATGTCTTCGAGCCATGCGCCCATTCTTCCATCTGGCGGACGTTCCGATACTTGAACCAAGAGCAGCGGATGTTTCCGCTGCTGCAGTTCAATCAAAGGAAGAAACAATGGGCGTGCGAAAATTGTTTGAATTGGCGTCGCGGGCGGACCAGTGTGGCGTGACAATTACCCGAATCGGGCTCATCGTGGTGCTCCTCTGGATTGGTGGACTGAAGGCCTTCCGCTACGAAGCCGATGGCATCGTACCATTCGTCGCAAACAGTCCGTTCATGAGTATCTTCTACGCGGATGGGGAGAATTACAAAGCGCACAAGAATCCAGAAGGTGTGCTGAACGCGGAGAATCGCAGTTGGCATGAAGCGAATCACACGTATGAGTTCGCCAACGGATTGGGCACGGTGATCGTGCTTTATGGTCTGCTCCTTTGCCTGCATCCCTGGCTGCCGCAGGTCGCAGCGCTCGGCAGCTTTCTGGTGTTTGTGATGTCGTTCGTTACTTTGTCGTTCTTGATTACCACGCCCGAGTGCTGGGTGCCGCCGCTCGGTGACGCGCAGCACGGCTTTCCTTATCTCAGCGGCGCAGGGCGGCTTGTCGTCAAAGACGCCATCATGATGGGAGCAGCACTAGTGACGATGGCCGACTCAGCGAAGGCTTATCTGCAGAAGCTTGGCGGAGTCGATCTGCGACTGGAATCGTGACACTCGCGGATGATACGATACCTCGCCGAAGTGAGATTCGTCATCCGAGAACGACAGGCCTGCGATGTTGCCACGATTTGACACGAGAATTTTGATTGCAATTGGATGCAGCGGTTCGCTGGTTAGTCCTGCGCTGCTTCTTGTGCAAACATTAGTTTCTCGACTTGGTGCGATATTTAATCGAGTTCCGCGATGGCGGGCCGCAGCGGGCTCGTGAGCTGCAGCCGATGAACTCGGTCGCCGTTCCCGAGCGACCGCTGCCAAGGCAGCCTGTGGTGCAGCGCGGCGAAGTAGAGGTCGAGGGGAATGCCAATATTCGTATGCCGTTGCCCTGGGGTTCGCCGGAGGGACTGTCCTCTTCGATGCAGACCGGCTGAGTGTGGCTCACGCAACCGTTTGCCGAGGATGTGAATTTGTCGCAGGAGAAAATGAAGGTTCGCCGTTATCACTATCTCGACTCGGGCAAGTACGGCTCACCCGAAATTGACTCGACAAGCATTGCAGTTGAAAAAGTGCAGATATCGACTGATCGGCAGCAGTTGACGCTCACTTTTCCTGTCGAGACCTACGGTCTACGCTTTTCAGTTTGGTGATTTGAAGTTCGGCAGCGGCGATCGACTGCAACAAAACAAATCTTGGTACACCGTCCATCAGATTTCAGATTAGTCCCAAGTCATTGCGGAATCGGGGGCTATTGACCAAAATGCGAATTGACCGATCCCGCAGTCAGGGGGCGAATCAATTTCGCCGATGCTCATGTTGCCAATATGTTCCAACCGTACCTTCTTCGTATTGAGCGTGATTTTGGCCTTCCGCTTTTGCACTGCCGCCGCAGCAGCAGAGCCAGCGAAGAAGCCAGCCCCAGTCATTAAGTCGATCAACTTTCCGCTGGAATATCAGATCATCGACCCCGACAACGCCAAGAATGCGACGCTCAAGGCTGGCGAGAAAAAATTGCCGCCACTGATCGTGATGTTTCCGGGCGGCAAGACGGTCGACGACAAAGACGCCACCGGCCCCATCGGCCGGCTGGAGTCGTTTCGTGGTAAGTCGAAATTGATCCCGGAATCGAACGACAACCCTGGCCTGCCGGTCTTTCTTTCTGGTCTGCGGTTTTCCGAACGCCGCGATTCGACCGGCAAACTCGAGGGGTACGACGTGGAGTTGCAGGGGGAGTTCAACGCAGTGAAGGTTGCCGCACCTGACGATGCGATGAAAGACTTTCTCGCGGGAAAGAAAGCCACGTTTTCGCTCGAATCGAAGTTGGACTATGGGATCATTGCGACGGTTTCGACCACCAAACTCGAGATCTCGCGCAACGGCGAAAAGCTCTACATTCACTCGGTCGAAGGAGACTTCAGTTTTCGCGAAGCCATTTTCACCTACAAGAGTTCCAGTCTGAAAAAGCTCCCCCCGACGAGCCGCGACTATTTGTACCAAGGTGAAGCGGGAAAACTCCCCGAGTTGCGAATCCTGTAGCGCAAGTACGTGCAGAACGCCTTGGAATCGCGATCTTTTCTCCTCTCGCTCGTAAATCCCAGTCTCGATAAGATATAAGGGCTTTGCCGACTGCTGTTAGGTCAACTTGGCCAAAGCAGCAGAATTCGCGATTCCCGCGGTTGACTTTGTGAATATCGAGTTCTCGCCGCGGCGATGAACTACGTAGCTCACGCGGTCATCCCAGATTCACGGTGTGGCGGAGTGTTGCAATCGGAATTGCTGCCTGAACTCCCCAATTGGGTAGTCAGGCGACAATCGGCTGGCATATCAGGGAAGAATGCAGAGGGTTGGCTGGAAGCCGCGGTGCTTCAGTCGACGCGTTGCCAAGGAGATTTGCGGATGGCTAAAAACTCGCTGCCTCGTGGGCTCCGCGCCCGCCGTGTTTTTTTGCAGGCTCTCGGTCTGAGTAGTCTGACTGCTGCTCTTTCCTTTGGTCAGGAGCAAGGGGATCTGAAGGAACCCGTGTTCCGCGTGGCGAAAGCGCTGCCAAATGCCCAGGGGGCCCCGGGAGACTCGCATCCACTCGATCCTGGCATGAAACTGGCCCACGAAACGCTAGCCCTCGTGCAGCGCGATCTGGTCGACTACACCTGCACGATCGTGAAGCGGGAAAGTGTGAACGGCAAGCTCGGTGGTCACGAATTCATGGAAGCGAAAATTCGCAACCGGAAAATTATCGACGGAAAGCTCGTCACGCCCCTTTCGGTTTACCTCAAATTCATCAAGCCTGAGGCCATGAAAGGCCGCGAAGTGATTTGGGTCGAAGGAAAAAACAACAACAAGATGCGGGCGCACGAAGGTGGCGCCGCGGGCAAGTTCCTGCCGACCGTTTGGCTTGATCCACACGGCATTCTCGCGATGCGTGGCCAGCTACACCCAATCACCGATATCGGCATTGAAAATCTGGTTGTGAAGCTGATCGAGCGCGGTGAGCGCGAACGGAAGCACCCAGAATGCGAAGCCGAGTTTAAGTCCGGCGCGAAGATCAACGGTCGCGTGTGCACGGTGTTGCAGGTCCGCCATCCAATTCAGCGACCTCACTTTGAGTTCCACCTGGCTCAGATCTTTATCGACGACGAAACGAAGTTGCCAGTGCGGTACGCGGCCTATCACTGGCCGACTGATCCCAACGACAAAATGGGGCCGGTGATCGAGGAATACACTTACCTTGATGTCAAACTGAACCCAGGCTTGGTCGATGCCGACTTCGATCCCGAAAACCCGAACTACAACTTCTGAGATGGAGTGAATTGGGTGCGAACGGCATGTAGCGCACGTCGGTATGCGGTTTGCTATGATGAACAGAATGGAACCGCACACGTACTTTGTGTCAGACCTGCACCTGTTTTCTCGCCGCTCGCAAGCACCTCAGCATGCGGCGGCATTGCACGCTGCCGCACGGCGGGCGCGCACTTTTGTGCTCGGCGGCGACATTTTTGACTTTCGCTGGTCGACACTGGGATCGATCGACACCACCGTCCGCGCTTCGGTCGATTGGGTCGATCAACTCGTTCGGCAGCATCCCGACTGTCAGTTTCACTTCGTCGCTGGCAATCACGATTACAACCAGCGGTTTCTGACCGCGATCAACGCCTACGCTGATCAGGCCCCCAATCTGAAGTTTCATCACTATTATCTGCGATTGGCAGGGAGCATTTTTCTGCACGGGGACGCAGCCGATCACCCCACCATGTGTGCCACGCGGCTGCAGGCCAACCGGCAGCATTGGCTGAGGGATGAGTCGCGCGGGCCAATCAAGAACATGCTTTACGATCTCGCCGTAAAGGCCCGCTTGCATCGGCTCGCTGGCGTGGTGCATCCCAAACGCAAAGTCGCGCAGCGGCTGCTTGGCTATCTCGACCGGATTGGCCATGGGCCCGGCTCAGGACTCGAACACGTGTACTTCGGCCACACGCATCAGGCGATGTCGAATTATACGCTCGGTGGCCTGACCTTTCATAACGGCGGCGCGCCGATGCCCGGTTTGCAGTTTCGTATCGTGCCGGCCATTCACTCCCATGCGGAACCTGCGGATTCAACGACACAAAACAACTGTGTTCAAACCGCTACCGCCTGAGGCATTTGCGCATGCCCAGCGATTTCACCAACCCGTACGCTTCGCCCGCTGCGGAGGAAATTGCTGAGACGCCCGGTCCAGTCGCCGTCTTGCCGCGGAGTCTTGAAGTTTGGCTGGCGACGCTCATGATCTGGTCGACGGCGTTGGCGCTAGCGATCGCAGCCGGTTACATCTTGCTCGCCTGGCTGGGCCATACTTATCCGAAACTGGGCATTCGTCTCGATCGTGCTGATCAACTCGCGCAGTTCGCCACCGGCGCGGCGAATGCCATCGTGATGGCCGGGCTGGTCGCTTATGGACAGTATCACGCAGTCATTCGCCGAGATACGATCTGGAGCCGCTCGATCGCGCTGCTGCTCATGATCGCATCGCTCGTTGTTGTCGTTGGGAGCGTGCTGATCTTTGCAGGTTCGATGACCATGTGGCTGCTGTTGCTGCCTGCGACGGTCGGATTCCTATTGAGCCTGATCATGTTTCGCTGGTACGGCCAGTTGCTTGCCTTTCGGCGACAGCAACGCAAATCAGCGAAAAAGAAGCCTGCTACGGCGAATTGACCGCGAATTGTACCTTTTCGAAACCGATCAGTCGCGAGAGATCGAAAACATCGATCACATGGCCCAACGGCACTTCCGGTTCGGGGTGAAGCACGATGGGTGCATCGCGCTTGATGCGAGCGAGCGTGGAAAGTTTTCGTTGCAACGCGTCGAACGACGGCATCGGCGTGTCGTTCACACGCCAGCCAACTTCGCCGCCGATAACGACCACGCGCACGACGACGGGTTCGAACTCAATATCGGGGGGCGGCGGCGCGTCCGGTACGGTATTGCCTGCCCCCGTAGTTGGTGGCGACAACGTGCTGGGCAACAACTGTTCTGCGGTTCCCGTATTCGATGACCAGATGAAATAAATCATCAGCAGAAAGACGACATCGATCATCGGCGTCATCTTGATATCAACCGGGTCGCGGCGATCGGTAAACGGACTGGGACGGCGCACACAAACTCCTTCCATGAAAACCCGAACCCATCATACCGCACTTCCTTGCGATAAGTCGATGGAGACCGAACCGCTGCACGCGTGCTCCCATGGCGTTGTAAAGCAAAGCGCGGCAATTGCCAGCATGCTCAAAGCAATCGCGAGGATGCCGGGATGCAGCAGGATGGTGGGAGATTCAGAAGTGCCCACGACAACCGACGGAAGCGGCGTAGCGCTGGGTAACTCTCGCTGTTCAGGAGTCAGGTCCCAGTGCTTAATGTTCTCCCAGCCGAAGCGGGTCCGTCGCCAACCATCGTCGACTTCGGCAGGCCCTGCGAGAGCAGTTGCACTTACTAGCAACATGAACAGCATGCCGATCGTGCCGGTTGTGGCAGTTGTAGCGAATTGACCCAGGCCGAGTGAGCGAAGAGCGTTGTGCATGGCTGGGCAGTAACGCAGAGAGTATTCCCAACTTCTTGGGAACCATCGCGAATAGTTACAAGTACTTCGCAATTCCCCAGTTGTGAATTGCAACGCAACGCTTCAGTAATGCCACTGTTGCCTGACGGCAACAACCCATGTTGAAAGTTCGCCACCTGCCAAGCGCCACCGTTGAATTAGTACCGGGCAGCTGCTTTCTGATTTGACCCGGCAACGCCACGGCCTAAGTTTAACCGAGCGTGGATGAAAGCGTTGCGCCGCCCCGCGCCGTCAAAAATCAAAACAGCTACCGTGAGAACAGAGACTCATGTCGAACCCAACGCCGTCGCTAAAGGAACTGCTCGGAAGCGCCCAGCTCCCCGCTCTGCCGCAAAGTGCGATTCGCCTGCTGGAACTTTCGCAAAACCCGGACAACGGGCCCGTTGAATTCGCCGTGCCGATCGAAGCCGACCCCGGCCTGACCGGGCAGGTACTAAAGTTCGTCAATTCGTCGTACTTCGGCTTCTCGCGCGAGATTTCGAGCGTCAAGCTCGCGATCACGCTAGTGGGCATTCGTACAATCAAAAACTTCGCGCTGTGGAGCGCAGTCTTTAGCCTGATGCCGAACCCCAAGTGCGGGCCGTTCGACCTGAAAAGCTTGTGGCAAGATTCGCTCCGCCGCGGCCTCTTTGCTCGCGCGTTCGGCAAGCTGAAGGGATTGAAGGACGCTGAAGACCTCTTTGCTGCCGCTCTGCTGCAAGACATGGCCGTGCCGCTGCTGGCCAAGGAATTGCCATCGCAATACATCGCGCTGCTCGAAGGGCGGAACAATGGCGCTGTCCGCCTGAGTACTTTGGAGCAAGCCCAGCTTGGCTGGACCCATGCCGCAGCGGCCGGCGTAATGGCTCGCAGCTGGAGCCTGCCCGAAGAATTTTCTCGCTTGATCGAATGCCACACGCAACTGGACCAACTTGTTGCCAGCGGCAGTAAAGACATTGGCGGCATCGCCGTGGCCTTGTCGTCATCGCTGCCCGTGGCGAGTGATAAGGCCTGGGTCGAACGCGACACCTTCCTGAATGCATTCACCAAGATTGCCGGCCCGAGTGTCGATCCGAAAGAAGCCCTGGCCAAAGTTGATCAGGAATTCACCGAGTTCGGCCCCGTGCTGAAGTTGGCCGCTCCGGCAAAATCGCTAGTGAACTATCTGGAAGAAACGCAGCCCGCGGCTGTCTAGCTCGTTCACCAGAAGGCAAAGTTAAATACGCCTAAGACCATCATCATGAGCAGCACGACTGCTGTGATGATCACCCACATCGGCAAACGGTGTGGGCGGATCTCTTCGTCGGCTTCGTACTCAAAGTCCTGCGCTTCGCCGTGAAAGTCAAAGCGGCAGTCCGGGCAGCGCGTGGCGACGGCGGGAATCGATTTGCCGCAGTTAGCGCAACGGACACGGATGTCCCAATCTTCGCGACACTGCTTTATACGCTCCAAGTCGTCATCGTCGTAATCGAATTGCTCGTTCGGCATGCTCTATCTCAACAGCAGCATCGCCACTGTCATGTAAATGACGATGCCCAAAATATCGCTGATGCCGGCGACGAACGGATTGCTCATCAAGGCGGGATCGAGCCCAAGGCGTTTGAAGATCAGCGGCAGCATCGAACCGGAGACAGCGCCGCAGGTGACAACCAACACCAGCGTGAGTGGGATCACAAGCGGCCAATAGGTTTGCGCATGGGCCGCAGGATCGCGAAAAGTCAGAATCGTAGCAAGCAGCACGCCGAAGAGTGCGAGCACGGTACCCAGAATCAAGCCGACACACAGTTCCCGCAGCGCAACTCGCCGCCAATCTTTCACTCCCAGTCCACCAGCCGTCATGGCGGTGATGATGAGCGTTGCCGATTGATTGCCGCTGTTGCCGCCGCTCGACATGATCATCGGCACAAACATGATCAGCCACGCCCACTTCTCGAGTTTGGTTTGATAATTATCGAGCGTAGTCGCGGTGAACGCAGCGGTGATAAACAAAATCGTCAACCAAATGCCGCGCTTCCAAGCTAATTCAAACAGGCCGGTCTGCAGATAGCTATCTTCGAGAGGCGCGATACCGGCCATCTGCTGTGCTTCGTCGGTCGCTTCCTGACGAATGGCGTCGAGCACGTCGTCGTGCGTGATGATGCCGACGAGTCGGCGCTGATTGTCGACGACCGGGATCGCTTGCAAGTCGTACTTTTCGACAAGCCGCGTCACGTCTTCGCTGTCGTCGGTAGCATTCACCATGATCATGTCGGTCTCCATCAGGTCGGAGACTCTCAGATCAGGCTTGCCCAGCGAAGAGACCAGCTGCCGCGCGGAAACCACGCCGCGGAGATGAAGATCTTTGTCGACGACGTAGATATAGTAAATCGTCTCGACGTGCTCCGCTTCGCGACTGAGGGCGACAAGGGCGTCGCGGACGGAGAGTTCCTCTTCGATCATGGCCATTTCGGTGGTCATCATCGCGCCGGCGGAAGCTTCGGGATACGCGCGCAGGCGAAGGAACTCGCGCCGCTCATCAGCAGGAAGGAGTGGCAAGATCTCTTCGACGACTTCTTCCTTGACGTCATACAGTAAGTCGACGCGATCGTCGGCCGGCAGGTCGGCAAGGAGTTCGGCCACTTCGGCTCGATCTTGCGACTCGATAATTTCGATTTGCCTCTCGTGCGAGAAGTAAAGAAAAATGTCTTCGCGCAACTTCAGTTCGGCATATTGCACCACCTGCCAGGCTTCGGCCGGCGTGAGGCCCTCCATGTATTCAGCGAGACGGGCGGGATTTAGGGCCGTGCAGAATTCGTGCAAATCGTGCGCGTTCCGCTCGGCGAGCATTTCGCGCAGTTCAGGCAGGAAGAGGGTGTTGACCATAGCCGAACTGCGGGCTGTATCTGCAGGATCCGCTGCGCGGACCAGAACATGCGGTTGATGGTCCGCACAGCGGACCCTACATTTGCAGTATCAGCCGCCGAGCGAATTCTGTCAAAGCGGGTTCTGCTGCTGTTTTTTCGCGAATACTACGTTTCCGGAGCCAGTCGCAGCTGCAAATCAAGCAACGAGGTGGCCAGTAGTTTCCCCTGCGTGTCGATTCGCAGTGAACGACTCGCGCCGCCAGCGAGCGCATCGTAAAGCAGGAAATTCAGGGCACCGATGAGTGGCAGCTCAAAGCGTTCGACGCGGCTGATCCCCAGGCCGCCGAAGTGCGATTGCACGCGCACAGCCGTCAAACGGCTGCGAAGAATCTCGTAGCTAGCGCTATCTTTGGCGACGACGCCGATGTTGGCATGATTTCCTTTGTCGCCACTGCGGGCGGTAGCAAGATCGCGAACGAAAATGAGTTGTCCGGATGTCATGCAAGCCACTCCTGAGCGGTGCGGGTGACGACCTGAGGTCGCACGAGCGACTTCGGCACGAGTGTCGGCCAATACGCAAATACAGGGCGAACCTGCGGCCGCCCTGCAGCGTAACCAGCGAGGCCCGCAGGACCACTGGTGATTAGCGGTGCAATCTCGCGCGTGAAGTGCTCCACGGCCGCGCGGCTCGGATCGTGAACCGTCACGCGGAGCATCAATTCCCCCGGTGGCTGATACTTTCGCCAAAACCACGATCCGGGCACACCAGCCCCTTGCCCCAGCAGTTCAATATTGGTTCGCGCGAGCGAAAAGCCAGCAGCGGCAGTTCGCTGCAAGATCATTTCGCCGCAGGTCTGAGCCTTCTCGGGGCAATCGAGACCGTAAATCAGTAATTGCCCGCTGGCCATGAAACCATCGCGATAAGCTAGCGACACTTTGAAAGTGTCCGTCGCCGGCAAGCCACTCGCGCCGCTGACTTGCACGCGATCGTTACCCAAATCCTGCAGTTGCACGGTGGTGAAATCGCAATCGATATCCGGTGTTAAATAATGTCGCGGATCGCCAATTTCATACACAAGCTGCTCGGCTACGGTGCGGAAATTCACGAGGCCGCCAGTTTGCAGCGGTTTGGTGATGATCGTTTCGCCCGACTCATTTACTTCTGCGATCGGATAACCAACATCAACCAAATGCGACTTCTGCCAATCCGTCGCATAGCCGCCCGTGACCTGCGCTCCGCACTCGATAAGATGTCCCGCCACGGTTGCGGCCGCGATCTTCGGAAGATCATCCATTTGCCAGCCAAATTCATGCACGAGCGGCGCAACCGTGAGCGAGGCATCAGCGACGCGGCCGGTAATGACAATTCTCGCACCGGCGCAAAGTGCCTCGACAATCGGCTGCGCTCCGAGGTAAGCATTCGCACTGACGATTTTTTCTCGAGGCAGCTGAGCAAGCGGTTCACCGGTGTCGAGATTGGTTAACTCACATCCGTTCGCGTGGATGGCGTCGAGTTGCGGCAATAAGTCATCACCGCTGACCACGCCGATGCTCGTTGTACCAAGCCCGGCAGCGTGCAGGACTTTGCCTACAGCCGCAGCGCACGCCAGTGGATTCATACCGCCGGAATTGGCAATGATTTTCAACTTCGGCTGCTGCTGCAATGCCGGACATAGGCCCTGCACAACTTCCACAAAATCTTCCGCGTAGCCGGCGTGAGGATCCTTTTCACGCAAGCGCGCGAGGATCGACATGGTTAGTTCGGCGAGATGTTCTATGGTCAGATAATCGATCGTCGCCCCTGCGACGATCCGCCGCGGCGCGGTGATGCTGTCGCCGAGAAATCCTGCGCCGTTGGCGATACGAATCGTCTTCATGGCGATCAGTCTATGGTCGTCTTTCGCGGCCCGAAAGACGACTATCCTGACGTGCGGATCCAGCAGCGGAGAACTTCGGCCACGCTCCATGCCTGTGCGATGCAGCCGCGCGGCACGAACGGCGATTCGGCGTCGAAGACTTCGCTGATCGAGCCGAGACAAGCTTCGCCCAGGTGGTCGACAAAGCCTTCGAGAAACCGCCTCGCAGCAACGCGGTCTTCTGGATGAACGGCCAGCCAGGCATCAATGAACGGGCCAATGAGCCAGCCCCAGACCGTGCCCTGATGATAGGCTGCATCGCGCGCTCGTAAATCGCCGAAATATTTCGGTTTGTAATCGGGATGTCCTGGGGCGAGCGATCGCAGTCCGACCGGCGTGAGGAGTTGCTCGCGGACGATCTCCAGCACCGGCTTCCAGCGCTGCGGATCGAGCACCGGATGTTCGAGGGAAAACGAAAACAGCTGATTCGGCCGCAACGCGGTGTCGTCCCCCGTTTCGCCGTCAATCACGTCGTATAAATAGTTGCCGGGAGCATACCAAAAGCGGCGATTAAATGAGGTTTTGACGCGATCGGCCATCTCGACGTATCTCTTCGCAGCGTCGCCGCCTTGCTCCTCGGTCAACCAGTTCTGCAGCAGGCGGAGCGCGTTGTACCAAAGTGCATTGATCTCGACTGCCTTGCCGCGCCGCGGAGTGACAACCCAATCGCCCACTTTGGCATCCATCCAGGTGAGTTGGTAACTCGGCGCACCCTGACGCAGCAGCCCATCGACGGGATCAACGCCGATGCCATAGCGTGTGCCGCGCTCGTGATGCTCCACGATGTCAATCAACTTTGGCATCAACAGCCGCAATGTGTTTCGATCACCGGTCGCTGTGACGTAGCGACTCAACGCATGAAAGAACCACATCGTTGCATCGGCCGTGTGATAAAGCCCCTGCTTTTCTCCTTCGGGAAAAAGATTTGGAATCAGGCCATCCCGAACATAGTGGCCGAACGTGCGGAGAATGTAACCGGCTTCGGTATGACGGCCGGTTGATAGGGTGAGCCCTTCGAGGCTGATCATCGTGTCGCGGCCCCAATCGGTGAACCAGTGGTATCCCGCGATCACAGTCCGTACGTCATCGCCCGACGCTCGCGAGCGGGCCGCTTCTTCGGCGCGGCCAGCGGGCGTGATCAAGAACTGATCGGCAGCGAGTGCCAATTCCCGGGCGGGACCTGAGCGAAGCGCTGGATGCGCAATGGCGAGCAATTGAATGCGGCGACCGGCTTCAAATTCTTGAGCTTGCTCAGGGGACAAGGCCTGAATCGTTTCCCAAGATTCGGTCGACGCAATGAGCGTGACCGGTTTCTCCATCGATAGATCCGCGCGAAAGTAACCCGGGCTCCAAAGCTCGCCGAGCGCTTCATAACCGCGACTTTCTTCGACGCGATAAATAACATTGGGAAGATGGGTTCCTTCGAGCGTGCAGGCCATTCGCTCGCCAATTAACTTCATGCGCAGAGGCGGTAAGGGCTCGGGCGAAGTAAGTTCCAAACGACCGTCGAGGTAACTAACGGGACAAGGGCCGGAGTGCGGATGATTGACCGGCGCTTCGTGCGGACGAAAATGAATGGAGGGACGCAGTTTGATGCGCACGGAACCTTCACCGCGGATCAGGCGGTAATTCATGTGCACCGTGTTTTGATGGTGGGGGAGCAAAATGCGACGTTCGAGGACGTAACCATCGAGTTCATAGCGCCACACGGGCAGACCAAGTTCCAAACGAAACTCGGTGAGCCATTCGCTGCCATAGAGATTGAGTTTGCCGCCGCGCTCTTCGCCGCCGATCAGATATTTGGCGCGATTGGGTAAACCCACGAGTTCAGTGAGGTGATTGAGCATCACACGGCGGCCTAGCGGCGCCGGCAGCGCAGCAATGAGCAGCGAGTGATACCTGCGCGACGCCACACCGCCGATGGTACCCGACGCGTAACCGCCGAGGCCGTTGGTCACGAGCCATTCGCGAGTCAGCAGCGAGTCGCGTTCGACCGCTTCGCGGCCTGCCCAGGGCATGCGCAAAACCCAATCTTCCATCTCGGAGTTCCTTTCCGTCGAGCTACTTCTTCGGTGGTGTTCGTTGCTTCTTGGCGACTTCTGGATCTTGCCCGTGCGGCTTCAGCACGACAGCTGCCATCGCAGGTATACGCCAGATCATTTCTTCCGATTCGAGTGGCGGTGTACCGCGGCCGCCGTAGGCCGGGTCTTCGCTGGACCAGAGAATCTCCCATTCCTGATCAGGGAGCGGCGCTAGGAGTGGTTCAGGCGCAGGATCATATTGCAAATCACGGCCCAGGTTCACAAACAGCAAGCGATCGTCAAAATGTTCGCCGAAGAAACGAAGTACAAAGGCGTCGTTGCTGAGGATGGACGCGTCGAAGCGATGACGGTCTTGTGAGCGGAAAGCAGATTCTTCGCGTCGGAGTCGCAATAGGTCGCGATGAAATTGATACAGTTCGCGATTCGTTTCGACCTCCGACCAATCCAGCACACAGCGGCGAAACGTCTCTTCCGAACTCGGATCAGGCAGTATCGTTTTCATTTCCTCAGTCGCCAGGCTCGGAAACTGACCGAGAAATTTCAGCCGGCCTTCGCGAATCAGCGCATTCAGTTCCTGCTTATGATCGGCGAAAAACAGAAAAGGAGCGCTCGCAGCGAATTCTTGGCCTTGAAACAGCATGGGCGTACTCGGTCCGAGCAGTAACAGCGCGGTGAGCGCTTTGTACTGATCGAAGCTCGTCATCTGATGCAAACGTTCACCCGTGCCTGAGTTCGCAATCTGATCGTGATTCTGCGTAAACGTGATGAATTGCGGTGGCGTCAGGTCAAGGGAGTAGTGGCCGCGCCGAGCTTGCTGCCATTGATATCGCTGCCCTTGATAGAGAAAGCCCCACTTTAATGAAGAAATCAGCTCTTGAGCGGTCCCCTTGTAATCACTGAAGTATGCTTCGCTGTGCCCCGTGACTGCAACGCGGGCACTGTGATGAAAATCGTCATTCCAGATGGCGTCGAGACCGCAGCCACCTTGCTCGATGGGGCGGATCAGGCGCGATTCCTGTCGTTCGTTTTCATTGACGATGAGCGTATTTCTGCCCTTCGCGGCAGCGCGGACTTCTTTGCCAATTGCAGTCAAAATGTGCTCAGGAGAGTCATCGAATATTTGTTGCGTGGCGTCGAGACGCAAACCATCGAGGTGAAATTCATCGATCCAGTACGCAGCGTTCTTGGCGATGAATTCCCGCACGGGGCCGCTCTGTTCGCCATCGAAGTTGATCGCATCTCCCCACTCGTTGTCATACTTCCGTGTGAAGTAATGATCGGAATAGCAACCGATGTAATTGCCGTCGGGACCAAAGTGGTTGTAAACCACGTCCAAGATCACGCCGAGCGCCAACCGATGCGCTTCGTCGACAAATCGCCGAAATTCGTCTGGCAAGCCGTAAAGTCGCGTCGGAGCAAAGAAATAAGTGCCGTCATAACCCCAGCCAAAACGGCCGGGGAACTCAGCAACCGGCATTACTTCCAGCAAGGTAATCCCGGTTTCCTTCAGGTACGGCAACTTTTCGATTGCAGTGGCCCACGTTCCCCCGGGAGTGAACGTGCCGATATGCATTTCGTAGATCACTTGCCCAGCAAGTTCGCAGCCCGTCCAATTCGAGTCGCGCCATTGAAACTTTGCAGGATCGACAACTTGAGATGGGCCATGCGGGCCATCGGGTTGATAGCGCGACGCTGGATCCGGGAATTTTTGGCCATCGAGCACGTACCAGTAGAGTGCTCCAGCACTAACATTGGGAACTACACCCGAATGGTAACCGTCAGCTTCAGGTTGCAGCGGATGAGTCAGAGTGGTGTCGTGCAGCAGCACTTCGACGCGTTTGCACTTGGGGGCCCAAATACGAAATGTCACCTCTTTGTTGGGCAGAAGTTCAGCCCCCATGGGCAGGCGTCGGCTCGGCTGCATAGTCCTTTCATCCTTTCGTGTTCCTCCTAGTCGAAGGGCTGAAGCCGGGCTTTGCAACTGCTGCGCCCAAATCACCTTCGACTGGGCTCAACGCGCAAAGAAAACGGCCGGACGCGATTGCTCACGTCCAGCCGCGAGGAGATGACGTTGGGTTGAGGAGCAGCATGACGCTGTCCGCGTGGTGCCTGCCTAAACGAGTCTGCTTAGGCAACTTCGATTAGATCGACGATCTGCTCCACTTCTTTGAACGACTTGGCGTCGGTCAACCAAAGCTGACGTTGATAATAGGACGGTGCCCAACCACGTAACGTCGCGACGTTATCGCTGACCTCGACCATCAAGCGCTGTTCGGCGACGCGGTGCTTGGTCACGATGTGCGAGCGAATTCGCTGGGCCAAAAGATCGTCGTTGACATCAACTTGGGGTGACAGATCCATCGACATGCTTGACATGCATTCACCTTCCCTAGGGGCGTGGGAGACGAGGCGTTCCGCCTTCCGGAACAAACAGTTCAGGTCGTAAAGGCTGCAATTCGCGCACCAAGACGTAAGTCCGTAACGCTCGTCGATTGCCCGTTTCCGGATCAGCCCGAGCTGGTCAATCTTCGGCCAATGTGGCTTGGCAGCGGACATTTGCGCGTCCGCTGATTCGCGAGCGATCAATAAATGCAATTTGGAATCGATTTCGGTCTCAGAGTCAGGGCCAAATTCTCATTTTGAGATCCGCTGCGGCCTATTCGTGCCAAACGAAGTATGCCGAGACCAAAAAATCCAAGCAACGGAAATATCTCTAAGCTCTGACATATTAAGATGTTACGCATTGACGACACTTGCGAAGGAGCGCGACACGTTGATGGAAACCGACTGCTGGCGCGGCAGTTGCTTTTGTGCGGCACATCACCGCTGGCGAATTTGAGTCGCGAGCAGAATTTTTACTCTCTCCGTATTTTGAATCGTTTGCCAAGGAAGTCGTCCGATGGTTACCCAAGCTAATCTCCCCCGTACTTCAACAAGCATTGAGCCCAGCACTGGCTCGATCCAACATATGGCAGCCCGGATCCGGAATCAGTGGTCGCGCGATGAAAAGCAGGATCGCCGCCACCAAGCGTTGTTGTTCCAACAGCAACTACTGCAGGCATGCGGATTGGTTCCCAGCGACGGTTTGGAAGATGTGATCACTGTCACTAAGTAGAGAATTCTAGCTGGTTGCACATACGCAAGCCGTTGAATCCCCAACAAATGAAAAGCAGCCATGCGTTATTTGGCTTTGGCAGCCGACTATGATGGAACACTTGCCCATCATGGCAAAGTAAGTGATACGACGATTTCCGCCCTGCAGCGACTGAAGGACTCGGGGCGGAAACTGCTTCTGGTCAGTGGGCGTGAATTGCCCGACTTGGCCAGGACCTTCGATCACTTTGAACTTTTCGATCGCATGGTCCTCGAAAATGGGGCCCTGCTCTACAATCCTGCCACTCGCGAAGAAACGGTTCTGGCCGAGCCACCACCTCCGCAGTTTGTCGAGACGCTCTATGCACGCGGCGTGGCTCGCATTTCCGTAGGGCGGGTTATTGTTGCCACCTGGGAACCGCACGAGAAGGAAGTCTTAGAGACAATTCATGGTCTCGGAATCGAGCGGCAGGTCATCTTTAACAAGGGAGCCGTGATGGTGCTTCCTTCGGGCGTGAACAAAGCCACTGGATTAACGGCTGGCCTGTTGCAGTTAGGCCTGTCGCCGCACAACTGCGTGGCGATCGGTGATGCGGAGAACGATCACACGTTTTTGTCGGCCAGCGAATGCGGTGTTGCCGTAGCGAATGCGCTATTGGCGTTGAAAGAACGAGCTGACTGGGAAACCGCGGGCGACCACGGTCACGGTGTTGAAGAACTCATTGACCGCTTGATCGAAGATGACTTGGCCTCGCTCAATGATCGTTTAGACCGGCATGCGATCTTGGTCGGCAAAACTGCAGCGGGCGAAGAGCGGCGACTCGATCCATTCGGCGTGAACTTGCTGATTGCAGGTTCCTCGGCGAGCGGCAAATCGACCGTTACGACCGGACTTCTCGAACGACTCACAGCCAAAGGTTATCAGTTCTTGATAGTCGATCCTGAGGGGGACTATTCCACGCTCAACGGCGCATCGGTGCTGGGCGATGTCACTCGTGCACCATTAGTCGAGGAAGTGCTCGACCAATTGAAGAACCCCACGAACAACGTCGTTGTCAACCTGTTAGGCGTTCCGCTTGATCAACGGCCGGCATTCTTCGATTCGTTACTTCCCAGGCTGCAAGCGATGCGCGTCGCCAAGGGACGGCCGCATTGGATCCTGGTCGACGAGGCACACCATTTATTACATGCACAGTGGAAACCGGCCGAGCAGACTCTCTCGGGCCAAAGGATGGGAATGACCTTGGTCACGGTCCATCCCGAAAGCGTTTCTAAGTCGGCCTTGGAAAAGGTGAACGCGGCGATTGTACTGGGAGAACGGCCGGACAAAACGCTGACGTCATTTTGCGCAGCGGTGAATCATCCGCTTCCATTGGCACCCGAACAACTCAATAAAGGAGATGTGTTGTTGTGGGAATCACAGAGGGAAGAAGTTGCCGTGGTTCATGCTGAACCTCCCAAAACGGAACGCCGCCGCCATTCACGCAAGTATGCAGAAGGAAATTTGGGGCCTGATCGCAGTTTTTATTTCCGCGGCCCCAAAATGAAACTCAAACTCAAGGCTCAGAATCTAGCTATCTTCCAGCAATTAGCCGAAGGGCTAGACGACGAAACGTGGCTCTTCCATCTGCAGCAGGGCGACTATTCGAAGTGGTTCCGTGACGGAATCAAGGACAACGATCTGGCAGCGGATGCGGAAAAGATTGAAGGGAGCAAACTTTCCGCTGAGGAAAGTCGCGCTGCGATCACTGCCGCGATTTCGAATCGGTATACGTTACCGTCGGATCAAGCCACGGGACATGAAGAGAAGTCGGTAGCAGCAAAATGAGCGTTTAAGCAACTCGGCAGTTGCAACTCGACCTCACCTCGCTCCACTGCCGCAAGGTCTGCAACTGCACATCTTGCCGATTTCGCAGTTCGCTTAGCTCGGAAAGCGAATTTGCCAAGCGATACAGACCGCGCAGGCCAGCAGTGCAAAGTTGCTGGGCATCGAGGCCCAGATGGCAGGTTGCCCGATCAGGCAGCAAACTCGGTTGTCGGCAGCGAGCTGCAAGTTGCGACTCCCCTTCCCACCAGTTCCACCAATTGGGCAGAGCCAGGCGTTGAACCTGCTCGGCAATCAACAGGCCCTTGGCTAAGCCCATTAACGAAACCGGCCGTAGCACTTCATGCCCAATTGGTTGTCGGATCGCCTGGATCCCCAACTCGCCCAGCTGCAACCCATTGGCGAAGCTTGATTCGTTATGCAGGACCAGCGTGCGAATGGCGATTTGTCGGTCGGCCGCGCCGGAGATCCGACGGGTGAGCTCTCGCTTTGCACGCGAACCGCCGGCGCCCCATCCCAACCAGCTGCGGTCGCCCAGCACGGCGATTTCGTGCGGCTGCTCCGACGCCAGGATGGCTTCAGTTGCTGCCGAGCGGGCCGGGTCGGCCACGGCCCAGGTGGCGGCAATTCCGTGGCTATCGAGCAGAGCCACCAATTCTGGAGTCAGATCATCGAGCCACTGCAGTTGGTTCGCCGAGGCCCGGCCGATTTCCAACTCCAAGTCGATCGAGAGGGTCAGGGAAGTTGGATTCAATGCAGCCATTGGTCTTCGTACCCCTGCCTCTTGCAGTGAGCGGCTGTCTTCTCGCCTATATCTGGAGAGCGAGATCGACCAGCTGGTCATTATCAACTCCATCGGCGCGTGCCGGGGAATAAATCGATGGCGTGATCGCGAGCCTGTTGCGGTCGCTATGTTGAGCAAATTGCGCTGAGCGTTGACGCGAGCGGATCCGCGCATGCAGCGGGCGGAGGCGGACTAGAACCCTTCAACCCTGGCCGCATAGCACTGCGGCGCGCGGCACTCATGCGGTGTGGTGACTTTCGCCATGTTTTCCCCAAAAAAACATTGCGGGAGATCCACACCCTACTGCTATAATCAACACCGTTAAATCGGTTGTGTGCGGTTGTTTCAAGCCGTTGTTTCATTGAGGGAACAACGCGAGGAGCTAACGCGGTGTCCAACTCCAGCCTCTCCGACAGTTCTCACGAATCGGCGATGTTTCCGCCGTTCACGCCCCTTCCTGCCAGCGGTAAACCGCCGGGTGCAGGAGAACCCGTCGAGATTCAAAGCTTCGAGGAGTTCGAAGAGGTTGATGAGTTTGAAGAGCTCCCCGCTGAGCCAACGCCGCCAGTTCCGCCGACCGCGGTAACGACGCCGACGACTTCTGCCATGGTGCCTGCGACCGTGGCGAAACCTGTTCCCGCAATCACCAAAGTTCCTGTTCCGGCCGAAGTAGCCAGGCCGGCACCCGCTGCCGTCCGCCCGAGTGCGCCGCCAGCCGCTTCTACCCCGTCCGCCAAAGCAAAGCCAGTCGACCCATTGGCAGCCATTGCGGAAGAAGATTCAGAACGCCCGTTATCGGTACAAAAGGTTGTGCGCAATACCTCGGCCGCGATGATCTCGATGGTCGTACACCTGGTTGGCCTGTTGCTGCTGTCGTATTTTGCCATCGATCCGGTCGTCCAGCAAAAGCTCCTGGAGATTGTGTCGTCGCCAGTTGCGGAAGAACCGGAAGTCAAGGAAGAGTTGAAGATTGAGCTTGAAAACCAATTGACCGAGGTCACCGAACGAACGCCGGTTGCTTTTAGCACCTCGATGGAAGTCGGCGAAGTCGGTGCGTCAGGCCCGGCTGGCCAACAGGAAGTGCAGCCCGTCGACAAAGCCGTGCTGGAACAAATGGTCAAAGCAGGCGATGTGACAATCGAAGGTTTGTTCATCGATACGCCATCCAGTCGAACCCTCATCGTGGAAGCGCCCGATGGTCAGGTTGGCGATGCTCGCGCAGTGGTCGACGATTACAACGAAGCGCTCGATCGCATCACGCAAGAAATTCTCTGGATGCTGGATAAAGGGCCCGTGCTGGTTGTATGGGCGTTCGACCAATCCGAAAGCATGAAGGACGATCAACGCGAGATCCGCGACCGGATTGAGCATGTTTACAAACAGCTGGGGCTCGTAAGCAAACACAATCGCGAAGCGCTCGAAACAGCTGTCGTTAGCTACGGAGAGGGGTACATTCAGCACACTCGCAAACCCACTTCCGATTATTACGAGGTGAAAGCCTGCATCGATGAAGTGCCAACCGATCTCTCAGGTAAGGAAATGATGTGCTCGGCCGTGACGCAGGCGATCGGCACGCATCGGACCTACGCCCAGCGTCAAGGGCGGCAGATGTGCTTGATTCTCTGCACCGACGAAAGTGGCGAACAGGCGGATAATCAAAGCAATCTCGAACGAGCTGTCGCCGAGGCGAAAGCTGCGGCTTGCAAGATCTATGTGATCGGCCGCGAATCAGTCTTCGGCTATCCCTATGCCCACATTCGCTGGATTCATCCGCAGACCGGACATCACCACTGGATCCGTATCGACCGCGGTCCGGAAACAGCCTTTGTCGAACAACTGCAGACCGACGGTTTTCACCGCCGTTACGACGCTCACCCCAGCGGCTTTGGCCCCTATGAACAAACCCGCATGAGCCATGAGACGGGCGGTATCTTTTTCATGCTGCCAAGCTTGGAGAGCAACCTGGTTCGTGGCGAAAAACGGAAGTACGAACTGGAAGCGATGCGGATGTACCAGCCCGATATTCGCTCGCGGCTGGAAGTGGGCCGCGAGATCGAGAGTTCGGAATTGAGGACGTCGCTGACGAAGGTGATCTACGACTTGAATCCCTACAACCCGGACATTGCCAAAATCATCGAAATGCGAGTCGAGTTCTCGCCCGATCTGCCGAACTTGATGAAGCAGATTCAAATCGAGTGCGAAAAAGCAACCATTTACGGCACCTACCTATCGCGTGTCGAACAGGAAATGGAACGGCTGAAGACTGCCCGCCGCCACGAGTCATCGCCTCGTTGGCAAGCGAATTACGATTTGATCTACGCCCAAGTGATTGCCTATCAAGCGCGAATGTTTGAATATCGTGCGTACCTGCTCGAGTTTGCCAAGAACCCGCGCTTCGTGCCGCCGACCAAGCCACCGAATCTGACGCACACGGGCTGGGACATTCACACCCGCAAACAGTACATCACGGGCAAAATCGTCGAGCCTTATATTGAACGGGCGACCGCGATGTTCAATGCGGTGATTGCCGAGCATCCCGGCACGCCCTGGGCCGCCCGCGCCGAAGCAGAACTCCGTCGCGGCTTTGGGGTGCACTTGATCGAAGAATATCACGCGCCCTATCGCTCGTTGCCCCCGGGTACGCAGTTGATGCCAGTGCCGAAGATGTAGGTACTTCGCTCCTCAAAGTTGCCAGGCTTTTGCTATGATCCAGGCATGAAACTCGGCATCTTTGGCGGCTCATTCGATCCCGTTCATTACGGCCATCTGTTGCTCGCGGAAAGTGCTCGCGAGCAACTCGCACTGGACCAGGTTTGGTTCATTCCCGCTGCCGTTGCGCCGCATAAGCAGAGCAAGACGGCTACCAGCAGTAAGCAACGTATCGAAATGCTTGAACTGGCGATCGCGGGACATGAAGCCTTCCGCATTTCCACGCTTGAGATCGACCGCGGCGGCGTGAGTTACACCGTCGAAACGCTGCAAGACATTCACAACCAGTTGCCCAACGCCGAATTATTTCTCCTGATGGGAGCTGACTCTCTCGTTGATCTACTCAACTGGCGCGAACCCGCGCGGATCTGCGAATTGGCCTGGCCCGTTGTTTCACGCCGGGCGGATGCACCGGAGCCCGACTTCTCGATGCTCGCTCATTTAGTAACTGCGGAACGTCTAATGCAGATAGAAGCACTCGGGCTGCAGATGCCGATCATCCAGTTCAGCAGCACCGACCTGCGCGCTCGTGCCGCCGAAGGACGCAGCCTGCGTTATCGGACACCGCGAGCAGTGGAGCAGTATATTCGCGCGCAGGGTTTATATCGGTAGCCCCCGACCGCGCCGAGGTCGGCCGATTCGTTTGCGGCGGCGAATGAAGCCTTACTTCGCCTCTACATCAAAGGCAAAAATCAACTCCTGATCGCGCAGAAACAATTTCCCATTGGCCACTACCGGCGGCGTCCAGATCTTGCCGCCCGGTTTGCGGGCCTTGCTCGCTTGGGGAATCTTGAAACGGCCTGTTTCTTTCCAACCGGTCACGTTGGGTTCGGTCAGTACGACCGTGCCGTCGTCTTCACTGTAGCAATACAACCGGCCGTCGGCATACGTTAGCGCGCCGGCGCGCATCGCGCGACGCTCACTCCAGACAATCTCGCCCGATTCGAGCGCCTGGCATAACCAGCCCTTGCCGTCGGAATAGCCAAACACGTGGCCATCCTTGAGCAGCGTATTGGCGTGATGGTTGGTCATGTTCTTGTTAGCGTACACCGACTCGGCGTCGAACTTATCGCCATCCTTTTTGATCCTCAGCAGATCACAACCTTGGCCAGCACCGACGGTGACGTACACCAGATCGCCGGAAATGATCGGCGAATTGACAACCTCCGTTCCATAACGAGGCTGGCGTTTAAAATTCCACAGCACTTTGCCATCGGTTGCAGCAACGCCGATCACACCCATGTTGGTCAGCACCACATACTGCCGCACACCGCCGAAGTCGGCGAGCATCGGCGAAGTGTATGCGGCCTGATCGGCGACTTCGGCGCTCTGCCAGATCAGCTCGCCCGTCCTCTTATTGAACGCCGCGACCGTTCCTTTCGGGCCGCCCGGAGTGCAAATCAATTTGTCTCCGTCCACGAGCGGCGACCAGGTAAAGCCCCAACCCAAATTCTTCGGCCCGCCGCCGATTGGATTCACCTGTGCCTCGAGATCTTTGGGCAAATACTTCCGCCACAGTTCCTTGCCACCGGCAGTGTCAACACAAACCAAATCACCGCGGCCGCTGAGTGCATAAACGCGCTCGCCATCCACGGTCGGTGTGCTGCTCGGCCCTGCGCTCCACTTGTTGCTGGAAAAATCAAATGTTTCCCCCAACCGCAGCGACCACGCTTCTTTTACGGTGCCATCTTGCGTTGCGGCGATATCGAGCGCAATCAACATTTCATCGGCAGCGCGGCCTCCCAACGTATACAATCGCCCGCCGACAATTGCTGGTCCCGAATAACCGACACCAGCGTTCGCATAGGTCCACAACAGCTGCGGCCCACCTGAAGGCCACTCCTGCAACAGTCCCTTCTCCGCCGAAACATCATCCCGCCGCGGCCCACGATACTGCGGCCAATCGTCGCCGGAGGCAGTCCAAGTCAACACGGCAATCAAAGCCAGAAACGAAGCAACGGGGGCCAGCGATTTCAGCATGGTGAAGACCTCGGCGGGAAGTGGTAGGCGGGAACATCGGCATTGGAACTTGCCATTGATGTGGTCGTCAAATCGATTATCGCTACTTCGCCTCAGCCGCACTTCTTATTCCTGATCCTTTGGCCTTGGTGAGAGAGTCACCCAAATCACGGCGAAATTTCTCCGCGAGTTCCATGAGTTCGGCAACCACTTGAGGATGAGATAACGCGACGTTCTTTTTTTCTCCGGGATCTGCGCGGAGGTTGTAAAGCGAAAGCTCAAGCCGTTCGACCCGATATCCATGCCGACTGGCGATGCCGCGAATTCCCGATTGCTCAATCGGATTGGGCTTCATATTCGCGAAATTCGCCGGCTTGCCGTCCACGCCCGGCGGACCGTCAACGGTGATATAGTCATGCGGCAGATGCAGCTTCCAATCCTCGCTCCGGACTGCATGCAACTCGGAACCCGCGTAGCAGGCGAACGTTTTGCGGCCGGCCTCTTGAGTCGTATCAAGCAACTGGCGCGACAAATCCTCGCCATCGCATTTACGTTCGGACGGCAATTTGAAGCCAATGATCGAAGCCAGGGAAGGAAGGAGATCCAAGGCGGTGATGAATTTGTGATTGACCTTTCCTCCTTTTAGTTTCGCCGGCCAGCGCACCAGCATCGGCACACGCAAGCCGCCTTCGAAGGTCGTGAGCTTTCCTTCGCGAAGAGGCTGAGCTTGCCCCGCGTGATTGCCGTAACTTAAAAACGGCCCATTGTCGGAAATGAAAAACACCAGCGTCTGCTCGTCGATTTGCAGGTCTCTCAACTTAGCTAGCAATTGCCCCACGCCGTCGTCGAGTTCTTCGACTACATCGCCATACCGTCCACGCGACGACTTGCCCTTGAATTTGGCACTCGCGAAAATTGGCACATGCGGCATCACGTGTGGCAGAAATAAAAAGAATGGCCGGTCTTTGTTTTCGGTAACAAACTTCATCGCGTAGTCAGTCAGCCGCGCGGTAAACGTTGCCTGGTCGGGATCATGCTCGATGATCTGGTCGTTTTCGTAGAACGGCAGCGCAGGGATACCTTTCACTGTCGGATGCAGCGGACCGTTGTCGTTGGAGTAAGGTAGCCCGGCCCAGCGATCAAAGCCGTTACGCGTCGGAAAAAACTCAGGCTTGGTCCCCAAGTGCCATTTTCCGAAGCAGGCCGTCGCGTAACCAATTTCGTGAAACATCTCCGGCAGCAAAAACTCGTCCGGATGGATTCCCGTCGTGCTGGTGTGATTGAGTGCGCCGGCCATACCGATGCGGTTGGGGTAGCACCCGCTGAGCAGCGCCGCGCGCGAGGCTGTGCAAACGGCTTGTGCCACGCAAAAGTTAGTGAACCGTACGCCGTCTTTCGCCATGGCATCGAGATTCGGCGTGCGAATGTCAGCGGCACCGTAGCAGCCCAGATCCGCATACCCCAAATCGTCGGCGAGAAAGATTACGATGTTGGGCTGCTTGGCATCGGCGGCGGTCGCGGTCGATTGAATCGACAATGCAAGGAGGACGAGAACGACAGTCCAGGAAAAAAGGGGCACGCAAATTCTCCGCCTGTGCAGGGAAAAGTAAGGCATTTAGCGCATGAATGTACAACATCGATGCGCGAAGCTCAGTTTTTATTGAGCGGTCGTGAAGACTTTTGGCTGAAACGTCAGATCAGCTCTTTGATCCTCCGCCGGTCATCGAGCAAATAATGGGGGCGGCCTTGATGGTCGAGCAGCGTCGTCGACGGGCTGATCCCAAGCACGTAAAAAAGACTGGCCAGCACGTTTTGCGGAGTGTAAGGATCGCTGGCCGGGAGTTCGCCGCGGTGGTCCGTGGCGCCGATGACTTGTCTCATCCGCAGACCGCCGCCCGGAAAAAGGGCGAAGCCCGCTTGCGGCCAATGGTCGCGGCCAGCGACCGTTCCCAACTGCGTGCCGACGCGCGGCGTGCGACCCATTTCGCCCCAGGCTCGCCGCAGACCCGATCGTGGCGTTGATGATCAACGGCCGTTTTGCCAATCTTAAATTCATTCGTCGCACTTCCGCGCTAACGTACCTCCCACCTCTTTTAACGATGAGACAAAACTGTGGCTCTATTGCAGAAATTCTTTGCCTAAGCATCACTCACCGCTACCATGGGCAGAAACTGACAACTCGAGAGTCTAGTAGCCACGCTTGCATAAACTAATCTCGCAATTACTGGCCCATACAATGTTCTCGACTACCTTTGCCTCCGCTTCATGCCAGAAATTATTCATATTGTTACCGCTGGTTCTCGCCATGCCTGGTTGCAATCGGAAACCAGCGGTCAACCGCGGCCAGGCGGGGTCGGCGAGCGACCCGATCAAGTGGCAGGTGGCTGTTGATCCGCCTCCTTCCCTGCCAAGCATTTCCGACGGATTTTCATTAGCCGGGATTTATCCCGTTGCGATTTCGTCTTCTGATGACGTTTCGTTTCCGTTTACGCAACATCCATTTGCCTTGGTGAAAGATTCCCAACGAGCGCGGGTGTTCGATCTGACCACGGGCGGATCTCTGGGCGAGGTGAAGCCGATCGCTGCGGAGACACCCTTTCGCGAGGCCGTCAGCCCGGATGGTTTGTTGTGGGCACAGGCGCGGAATTCAAAAAATGTAGAGCTCATTCGAATTGGCTCGCTCACGACTGGACGCGAGCTGGTCTCACGAGGCGAAGGTAGTGATTTCAGCCTGGGTCGAATTTCATTCCTGCAGTTTCCCACTAGGCGCCAATTGGTGGCGATCACGCGCGGCAACGAAAGGGCACAGGCTTGGATCTTTGGTTTAGACGAGAACGGCGTATTCAATTCGCCGACGCGCAAGTTCGACATCATGCCTCAGTCCTTCTCGAATTCGATGCTGATGGAGGACGGAGCTGCATGCTCACCCGGCGGAAAGTATCTCGCTGCCATCGTACGCAGCCATCTCGCGGCTGACATCGTTTTCTACGATCTCACGACCAGCACGCGGGCCGGGGCACTGGCAATGAACGCCGCGGAACAGGGCTTCACGCCAACCGCGGTCGCGTTCTCTGGCGATGGGAAGCAAGTTGCAGCGCTCGGCACGGTAGTGCACGACCATCGGCTTATCGTTTGGGACGTGGCAACTGGAGCCAAGTCGCAAACTGCGGCACTCACTCACTTGATGTTAAGAGCCGACAATCCGCAGTTTACGCCGCAAACAAACGATTATTCGCTCCGCTGGATTCCGAGCGGCGACGGCTGGGCGGCGTACGGCCGGTATATCATTCGGCCCGGTTCGAGCCTGTTTGAACCACTCGTTCCTAATCAATTCGACAGTCGCCGTCGGCTCGTCCTTTCGCCGGATGTTTCAATCGGTTGGCAAAACGCGAGTCGTGGATACGCGCTGTCAATCGCATCGCCCGAGTTGAATGCCCCCAACCGCCAGATCGCCAGCATGCCCGTGAAGCCGCCTCCGAAATTGGCGACGAATATCGCGCCGCCAATGCCGCAGCCGATGGTGAATTCATCGCGTGAAATTCCCAAGGACGTGGAAGTAGCAGCGCCAGCCATCGCGCCTGACCCGCCCGCACGGCCGGGATCGAGCGTGAATCAACCGAAGGTTCCTGTAACGGCGAGTGACCGCGAAGCGTCGCGTCTGGCATTCGTGGCAGCCTTGGAAAATGCCGCCTGGCAACCCATGATCGACCCGCCGTCGAAGAGCCTGGCTTATATTCCCGCTCCAAAGTTCTCGCACCAGTTCACTAGTTCGACGTTCTACTTTCCGCAGCAACGAAATCGCTTCGTTACTGCACGCACCATGGGGACTTGGCATGTGTTCGATCTGGCGTCGGGCAAATCGCGCAACCTGGGCGAGTTAAAGATCAATGTGTACGTTACGGCTGTCGATGATGTCGGCGAGCGATTCGCGTTTTTGCCTTACCAAGGTTCTGGGCATCAGGAGAAGATCGGCGTTTTCAATTTCAAGACGGAGAAGACTGAGGCCTTGTCCGTACCGCAGGACAAAGGCCGAAGTGTCGATTTCCTGACGTTCGATCGCGCCGGCAATCTGATTGCAGTCGCCGATAATGACTATACGTACACTGTGCACAGCTATCCGCCGGACGCCAAGGAACCGCAGTGGTCGGTCGTGGTTCCGCATTACCTTGATGAGAAGGGCGTCCATGCCATCAGCCCTGGCGGCAGGTTTCTGGCACTCGCTGGTGAGGACGTGGGGAGCATCGTGGATTTGCAAAACGGGAAGATCGTGCAGCAGTTTCGCAGCCCGTTCCGTCGTCAGGGGCATCTTCCTCAAGCCCTCCGTTTTTCGCCGGACGGCCAATATCTCGCTGCGCTGGGCCGGGGCAGCTACTTCAACCTTGTGGTTTGGAGTATGGAGTCCGGAAAGATAGTGACCGATCGGCCCTACACCTTCAACCTGCTTACCTACATCCAGAATTCAGATAACAGCCGGACTCCCCTGGAGTGGCTGGGTAACGAGATGTTGTTGGTCTATGGCTCGCGAATCGCCGACCGGCAGACCGGTACGCTGTTCTACATCATCGCGCAGGACAGGGAAACTTCGATAAAACCTCTGACGGACAATACAATCCTCGCTTGGCGAGATGGTGCCGGCAACGACGACTATTTGGCAAATCTTTCGCTGCCCAGGGAAAAGCTTGCGACCGCACTCGCCGTCGCGCGGAAAGCGTCGTCCGAAATCACGCCACCGCTGCGCAAGGTGGTCGCCGGACCGCTGCCAGCGCTATTGGAGGATCAACCCGCAGCCGGAGCTACGCTTCCACTGGATGCACCGAATGCCGCGGTGCTCTCCGCGGGGCCACTCGACCTGAAATTGGAAGCCGGCTACCACATTCCGCGTTTCTTCGTCACCGATCCCGGCGTGCAGCAGGCCGTTGTCGAAGTCGAGCACGTTTGGGACTTTCTGAATGGCAGCCGCACCTTGGCCGGCTCTCGGGCCGAGCCGCTAGGCCCTGAGCGTACCGCCCGTCTGGATTTTTATGATCTGGTGACGGCGAGCAAAACACAGAGCTTGGAGTTGCCCGGCCGTTCGCGGCTGTATGATGTCAGTCCCGATGGTTCGCTCGTGTTAACCGGCGACCTGATTGATTCTTCGCGTCTGGACATCTGGGCGCCGAAGCTGACGCCGCACCATGCGCTCGGTTTTAAACCAGGTAGCGTGTACGATGCTCGGTTCGTTGATAAGCGGCATTTACTCGTCTTGGACAATGAAAAGTACGTGACGCTTTGGCGGTTGCCGGCCTGCGAGCCGGTTTATCGCCGCGAATCATTCTTCCGCATTCAGCTTAGCCCCACGCGCAAGTACTGGACGGACTACAGCGGCAATGTCATAGACTCGATGACAGGCAAGGCGCTTTTTAAACCGACCTTTCCAGACAACCTTGGCGGCCACCAAACGGGCTCGTTGTACTTTTCGGCGCGGGGCGATTCAGTGTGGTGCACACATTCAGTAGTACGCGGCTTGGAGCGCCCCGAAGGGGCTTATTTCTTCCGGTGGAACCTGGCCGGCGAACTTATCGACGATCAAAAGATCGTCCACACATCCTCGTTCATTGCGGGCATGCTGGAAGATCGCGTGTTGATCCTTGACGGTACCCAGGCCAACACCGGCGCGCTCCTCTTCAATATTGAGCGAAAAAAATTCATCGGTCACACGGCGGAATCACCCAACAACTATTTCTTTGCCAGTGATGGCACCATGTGGGGCCGCCGCGGCAGCGAGCTAGGGCAGTTCACCGTTGCCGATCTGGAACTGGATGTGAATGCGGATCGCGAATTCAAAGACATCTTGCTGCTGGACCGAGGCATGCCTATCGCGATTCGAGCTGAAACACAAGGAATCACCGACCAGGCTGCAGCGGAGGCTGCTTTGAAAGAGCTCGCCGAGCAGCAGAGATTCGTCATTGATCCGGCCGCGTCGACCACACTCCGATTCTTCTTCCACGAGAGCACCGTGCGGGGTGTTCTCAAAATCTTTACGCCGACAATCACGATCACCGATAGCACTGGTCAGGAACACTACCGCCAGATGTATGGCGAACTCAAGTTTGATACCACTTTCGACGGCGCGGCATGGATCAAGAAACAGTCGCTACCGCAGCAACTCTATTCCAAGCCAAATCCAACCATCTTCAAACGGCCGACGACTGAACGGGGGATTGCGCCTGGCAAATAACTTTCAATGAAAGGTGACAATATAACGGCTGCGAGCCCAGCGATCGCGCGAGTAAGCCAATGGCCGACCTGGTAAACCACTTTCCAATCGCTTGAAGCAGGAGGAGGTTCCGCGCTTCACTGGCTATACTGCAATTTCGATTTTTTCGATCCTCACCGCAGGAGTTAGCGATGCCCGCTTTGCAATCCAGCCTCACGCTGTTCCTTGGGCTGGCATTCTGGCTAGTTGCTGAGAATATCGCCCTATTTGCAAATGTTCACGCGGCGGACTTGCAGTTCAATCGGGATATTCGCCCCATTCTTTCTGAGAATTGCTTTCAATGTCACGGCCCTGACGACAAGACGCGCGGGGCCGAGTTACGGCTTGATCGGCGCGAGAGCGCCGTGGCCGAACGAGAGGCAGGCGCCGCGATCACGCCTGGCAAGGCGGACGCCAGCCAACTGGTAAAGCGAATCCTCTCGACCAATGAAGACGAGAAGATGCCGCCCATAGAGAGCGGCAAAAAACTCACGGTAGAACAAATTGCGACGCTGCAAAAATGGATCGAACTGGGCGCACGATACGAGGAGCATTGGTCGTTTATCGCGCCGCGACAAACAACGCTACCGGCGGTGAAAGATCGAGGTTGGCCGCAAAATGCGATCGACCATTTTGTGTTGGCTCGGTTGGAACAAGAAGGCATGCGCCCCTCGCCCTCTGCGACCAAGGCGACCTGGCTGCGGCGCGTGACTTTGGATCTGACCGGCCTACCGCCTACGATTGACGAGCTCGATTCCTTTCAAAGAGACGACTCGCGGGGCTCGCACGAGAAAGTCGTCGATCGCCTCCTGGCCTCCGAACGGTACGGCGAGCGAATGGCCATGCATTGGCTCGACTTGGCGCGCTATGCCGACACCAACGGCTACAACAATGACGAAGAGCGCACCCAATGGCCGTGGCGCGATTGGGTGATCGATGCTTTCAATCAGAATCTGCCGTACGATCAGTTCATCATCGAGCAACTTGCCGGCGACTTGCTGCCGAATCCGACGACGGCGCAACGGATCGCGACTGCATTCAATCGGAATCACGTCTTCACGACGGAAGGCGGCATCATCGAGGAAGAATATCGCGTCGAGTACGTCGCCGACCGTGTGCACACGACGTCGACGGTGTTTCTAGGGCTGTCGCTGCAATGTTCGCGCTGCCACGACCACAAGTTCGATCCGCTCAGCCAGCGCGACTACTATCGCTTCTTCGCTTTCTTTAACAACCTGAATGAACGGACTGTCGGCTACAACCAGGCTCGTGTTTCAGAACCGACGATCAAGGCGCCCTCGCGACTTCAGCAGACAGAGCTGGAAAGGCTTGAATTGGCCGCAAAAAATCTCGAACTGCAGCGCGACGAACGTGCGAAGAATGTCGAGCACGCACAAGCGGCTTGGGAGGTAGAATTTGCGAAAAAGCTCGCCGGTGGCGCGGCAGAAAGCTCATCCGACTCTGGATTGAAGCTGCAGTTGGAACTAGATGAAAAGTCGGGCGATCAAGTCGCCGACACGAGCGATCTCAAACGCATTGGCAAAGTATACGGCCCGGTGAAGTGGTCGACGGGCAAGCGCGGGGGCTCGCTCGAACTCGACGGCCAGGGCTATGTCGATTTCGGCCACGCAGGTGAGTTCGAACATCACGATCCTTTTTCCGTCGCGGCCTGGATCTTTCTCACGTCGAACGAAGCGAGCACCGTACTTTCGAAAATGGACGATGCCGCTGCTTATCGTGGTTACGACCTGATCATCGAAAATGGCAAACCGGCGATGCACATCGTTCATCATTGGCCCGACAACGGTTTGAAGGTGATTGCTCGCGAAGCGGTTTCACTCAACGCTTGGCACCATGTCGTGCTCACCTACGACGGTTCGGCGAAGGCAGCGGGACTAAAGTACTATGTCGATGGCCGCGAGCTGCCGCTTGACGTTTCCAGCGACAAATTAAACGGCAAGGGCTCGATCAAAACAGACAAACCATTTCACCTCGGTCGGCGTGGCCAATCGGCGCCGTTCCGTGGGTCATTGGATGATGTCAGACTCTATGGAATGAAGTTATCGCCGTCCGATGCCGAAAAGTTGGCAGCGGGCCAGGTGGTCCTTGGAATCGCTGAATCGCTAAAGATCTCTCCAACAGACCGGACTCCCGCGCAACTCAGGCAATTACGTCGACACTATCTCGAACAGATCGACGAGCCGTATCGCCGAATCACAATGGAGTTGGAGAGCATCGCAAAACAACGGGCCGCACTCGAAAAGGCATTCCCTGTCACGATGGTGATGCAGGACATGCCTCATCCGCGCCAAGCTTATGTTCTCAACCGTGGTCAGTACGATCAGCGCGGTGAAGCGGTCACGGCTGGCGTTCCCAGCAGCTTGTCATCATTGCCGGAAGGAACTGTTGCGAATCGCCTGGCTTTAGCGCGCTGGCTGGTCGATCCCAATCATCCACTCACTGCGCGAGTCGCGGTGAATCGCTGGTGGCAGCAACTCTTCGGCAACGGCATTGTCGAGACCGTCGAAGATTTCGGCTCGCAAGGTTCGTGGCCGACGCATCCGGAGTTGTTGGATTATCTGGCAACTGAATTCTCTGGCGCCGCGAAGTCCGACGGCAGTATTCAACCCTGGAATGTGAAATCTTTGCTCAAGCAAATCGTGCTGTCGGCGACCTATCGCCAATCATCTCGCGTGACACCAGAGTTACTCGAGCGTGATCCGAGAAATCGACTCCTCTCGCGCGGGCCACGTTTTCGTCTGCCAGCAGAAACAATGCGCGACAATGCCTTGGCCATCAGCGGACTGCTGGCGAATCGCCTCGGTGGCCCAAGCGTGAAGCCGTACCAACCCGATGGTTTATGGCAGGACGTCTCTGTCGAGCGCCGCGCGGTTTATAAGCAGGATGTCGGTGAAAACCTTTATCGCCGCAGCATGTACACATTTTGGAAGCGCACCTGCCCGCCGCCGGGGATGACTACATTCGACGCGCCGGATCGCGAAACTTGCACCATTCGCCGGGCTCGCACCAACACGCCGTTGCAAGCGCTAGTCTTGATGAACGACCCAACCTATTTGGAAGCGGCTCGCAAATTGGCGGAGCGAATCTTGCGCGAAGGGGGCGCTAGCGACTCCGAGAAAATCAGGCATGCTTACCGCCTGACGTTGAGTCGCGAACCCCGCGCGACCGAACAGCAACTGCTCGTCACGATGTTGCAGCCCGCTCGCGAAAAGTTCAACGCAGATGCGAAGGCTGCCGCAAAGCTGGTCAGCGTCGGCGCTTCGAAGCGTAACGAATCACTGGACCTCGCCGAATTGGCTGCCTGGACAACGTTGAGTAGCGTGCTGCTGAGCCTCGACGAAACGATTACCAAGGAATAAACCCATGTCGCCACTCCATGAATTCCTGGCGAACTCCACGCGTCGCCATTTCTTCGGCCGTGCAGCGGCAGCAACCGGTATGGCTGCGCTCGCGTCTCTCCTTGGTCCGCGGGCATTTGCTGCCGAGAAAAAAGAACAGGCCGTCATCGGCGGCTTGCCCGGCATTCCACATTTAGCTCCCAAGGCGAAGCGCGTCATCTACTTGTTTCAATCTGGAGGTCCATCGCAGCTGGAACTGTTCGACGACAAGCCCATCGTGCGCGAGAAACATGGCTCGGAACTTCCCGCGTCGATTCGCATGGGACAGCGACTAACGGGAATGACTTCCGGGCAGAAGAGTTTCCCGGTGATCGGCTCCAAGTTCAAGTTTGCGCCGCAAGGTAACTGCGGCACGCCGCTCAGCGAACTGTTGCCGCATACGGCGAAGGTCGCTGATCAGATTTGCCTTATTCGGTCGCTCCACACGGATGCGATCAATCATGACCCGGCCATCACCTTCATGCAAACTGGCTCGCAGCAGCCAGGCCGGCCGTCACTGGGTTCATGGGCCGCGTATGGCCTTGGAACTTTTGCCGAAGACCTGCCAGCGTTCATCGTTATGATCTCGCACGGCAGCGGCAAGGACAGCAATCAAGGCTTGCTCGATCGCTTGTGGGGAAGCGGCTTCCTGCCGTCGAACCATCAAGGAGTAAAACTTCGCGGCGCAGGCGATCCCGTGTTGTATCTGTCCGATCCGCCGGGAATCGATCGCGAACTGCGGCGGAAAATGCTCGACGGTTTGGCGAAGCTCAACGAGCAACAACTCGAGCAAAGCGGAGATCCGGAAATCGCGACGCGGATCGCTCAATTTGAGATGGCCTTCCGCATGCAGTCGTCCGTGCCGGATCTGACCGATCTTTCGAACGAGCCACAGTCGACGTTCGATCGTTACGGACCCGAATCGAAGAAGCCGGGCACTTTCGCCGCGAACTGTTTGCTGGCTCGCCGCTTGATTGAGCGGGGGGTGCGCTTTGTGCAGTTGTATCATCGCGGCTGGGATCAGCACGGCGGGTTGCCGACGAATATCCCGCTGCAGTGCGGCGACATCGACCAGCCTCAGGCCGCACTGGTTCGCGATCTGCAGCAGCGCGGATTGCTCGACGAAACGCTCATCGTGTGGGGCGGCGAGTTCGGCCGCACCGTGTATGGCCAGGGAGGGCTGCAAGAGAACTACGGCCGCGACCATCACGGCCGCTGTTTCTGCATGTGGCTCGCCGGTGGCGGCATCAAGCCAGGAGTCACCTACGGTACGACCGACGATTACAGTTACAACATTATTGACAAGCCGGTTCACGTGCACGACTTAAACGCCACGCTGCTGCATTGCTTGGGTGTAAATCACGAACGGCTGACTTTCCGTTTCCAAGGTCGCGACTATCGCCTAACCGACGTCGAAGGCAAAGTGGTCAAGGATTTGCTGGCTTAACATGGAGCAGGTTCGCCGCTAGTGACTCCGAAATGCCGCAGACAGATTTGACTTTCAGGGGGCTGCATGTTCAGATTAGGATCTGCCGATGGAATATCGGGCCCACCAGTGAATCCCGCCTGCAGCCGGCGCTGCACCACGATGATGGAGCTTCCTACCGATGTCGTTGCCTGATCGTTGTTTAGGTCCTGCCAGTCGACGTTCTTTCTTGCAAGCCGGCGCTGTGGCGTTCAGCGGTTTGGGGATGGCCGATTTGCTGCGTTTGAAAGCAGCGGCGGCGCAAAGCGATCCCGATACTTCCGTCATTTTCCTGTGGCTGCCGGGCGGCCCGCCCCACATGGAAACGTTCGACATGAAGCCGGACGCGCCAGAGGATTATCGCGGCGTGTTTCGGCCGATCAAAACGAACGTGCCGGGCATCGACATTTGCGAACACTTGCCGCAACTTGCCAAGATCGCCGATAAGTACACGCTGATTCGCTCAATCGCTCATCACTTTGCCGATCACGGTGGCGGCCACAAGCGGTTCATGACCGCCCGCGATCCGAAACAGCCCGATGGCTTTGTGAACGATTATCCCGCCGTCGGCTCAATGATCGCCCGCATGCGCGATCACATCGATCGCGGGCTGCCCAATTACATCTGCGGCACCGACAACGGCCGGCAAGGAATCGATGTCTTCAGCCTCGGCACCGCTTATCTCGGTCAGCAGTACGCGCCGTTCTTCATTCCAGGTGATCCGAGCGCGAAAGACTTCAAAATTCAGAATGTGTCGCTCGCTGCGGATATGGAAAACCGCCTGACCGATCGTACGCGGTTGCTGCAAGGTCTCGACAAACTGCAGAAGCAAGTCGACACCACCGGCAACATGGTGGCCATCGACGAGTTCAGCACCAAAGCGCTGAGCATGCTCACCAGCCCGAAGGCCCGCGAGGCGTTCGACATTTCCAAAGAGCCCGAAGCGATCAAAGATCGCTACGGCCGACATGCCTGGGGTTATCGAGCCCTGATGGCTCGGCGGTTAGTCGAAGCCGGTTGCTCGTTCGTGACGATGGTGCTGGAAAATCCGTACGTTTCCGGCGTTTCGTCTCTGAAGCAAGGGACATACAACTGGGATTCGCACGCGGTCAACTGCCACTTGTTCGACGACGCGTTGGTGCGGTTTCCGATCTTCGATAAAGTGGTCGCCGCGCTCATTCAGGACTTGTATGAGAAAGGTCTCGACAAGAAAGTGCTGCTCGTCGTCACTGGCGAATTCGGCCGCACGCCGCGGATCAGCAACGTCGTGGGTTCGCAAACCGGCATCATGCAGCCGGGCCGCGATCACTGGCCGGGCGCCATGAGCGTGCTCGTCTCCGGCGGCGGATTGCGGATGGGCAAGGTAGTTGGTGCCACGAATACCAAGGGCGAATATCCAGTTGATACGCCGCTGACCCCCAACGATCTGTGGGCCACGATGCTCAAGCATTTGGGCATCAACCAGAACCACAACTTCATCGATCACCAAGGCCGGCCGATGCCGCTACTGCCGTATGGTGCGCCGATTGCGGATTTGGGTTAAATTTGTTTTGTCATAAACAAATTCGCATGACAGGCGGGATTTACGGCTGGTTGAACGCACCCAACTGTGCGTTCGCCATTTGGAATTACTCCGCCGAAGCATTTTCAATCAGTTCGGTTTGCATGCTGTGAATTTACGACATCGCCTGCGAGCTCGCGGCCGGCAGTGTCATCTGTGAGTTGATCGAATTGGTCGGCATGGGCGGCGTCGGCGGACTGACCGGGAGCTTGATCGTGATCGCAGTTCCTCGGCCCACAGTGCTTTCAACGCGAATGCGGCCGCGGTGCGCTTCGACGATTTTTTTGCAAGCGGACAGGCCCAGCCCAGTGCCACCTTTTCCAGTTTCATCGGGGCCGGTTTTGGTAGTGAAAAACGGCTCGAAAATGTGTCGCAACTTGTCAGCGGGAATTCCGCTGCCTGTATCGCGCACCGTCAAATCCACCATGTTCGCCGCGGCATCGTGTTCAATGCGAATGAACAGCTGCCCACCACTCTCCATGGCCTGCCGAGCGTTGATGAGCAGGTTGAGCAAAATCTGCTGAATCTGATTCCCAACCGCCCACACCGGCGGCGCCGCGCCGATTTGCAACTCGATCGCGATGCGATATTTGTTCATTTCCCGATCAACCAGCACGAGTGTCTCATCAACCAGCTGTTGCAGGTCCGTCGGTGCAAACGAGATCGCGCGATTCCGCGCCATGCCCAACACGCTGCTGGTGATCTTCGCCGCGCGTGTGGCTGCGTTATAGATCTTTTCCAGAGCTTTGTCGCGCGTCGGTTCATCCTTGTAACGCATGCCCATTTTCGCGTAGTTGAGCACGGTCATCAGGATATTATTGAATTCGTGAGTGGTCGTTCCCATCAACTCGCCGAGCGAAGTCAACTTCTGAGCCTGCAGCAACTGCTCTTCGAGGACCGCCACCTGCCGCTGCAAGTCGGCGTTTTGTTCTGCTAGCGATGCTGCCGAATTCGCGTTGCGGGACGAGCTGGTCATGCTGGCAAGATCCTCTGTCTTATTCGCAGTTCGCCTGAATTGCCTCGTTTCAGCCGTGGAATCACGCTATCGAAGCAACAAACCGAGGCAAGAGATTAGCACCTCGGTCTTATCGACGAATCGAACTGGTTCGCATGACTTTGAAGGGTTACAATCCCAGCCGCAAAAAGCCACACGAGCTTTAACAGCGCGCACGCTGGTTTTTGCTACGAGTACGCAGAGGCTGCAAGGAGGCAGCGACCATGCACACCGTCGAATTACGCGAACGAATGATCCGTCTGGCCGAAGATCTGGGCTATTCCGTCAGACAAGAATGGCTGGGCGGTGCAGGTGGCGGCGTGTGCGAATTTGGCGGCCGCCGGCACATCTTTCTGGACCTGGCATTGTCCGCTGTCGAGCAGCTCGATCAACTTGCTGCTGCACTGGCCCAAGATCCGGCGATTCATGCGATAAAACTGCCTGCCCCGTTGCAACCGATGTTGGGCGTTCGCCGCGCCGCTTAAGGACGCTGGGGAATTTCAGCGAATGATAATTACCCGCCACTTACCAGGCCCATGCACGCCGGTGGTGAGTTGCAATTCGATATCGCCCGTTTTGCTCGGACCCGTGATGAGCGTGATATTGCTAGGGAGATTCGGCAATCCTTGCTCGTGCAGAAAATTCATGGCATCGAACAAATCGGGCACGATCTGACTCCGCTCTACAATCGCCACATGCATCGGCGGTAAGAGCGATGCAACTCGCTCGTGACCAGAACATGCCCGCATAAGCAATGTTCCCGTTTCTGCGATCGCTAGATCAACGCTAGTGATACCGATGTCGCACGCCAGCTGCATGAGTCGACGCTGAGAATGTTCGAGCGTCGCGGTTTGATCGAAATCGATACGCGTAACGCCGCGCTCTTGCAAAAAACTCTGCAGGCCCAAGCGATCCAGCAGCGGATGCTGCCAACAAAGGGCGGACTCTGCCTCCATTTCCTGCAGATATCCGCTTAACACTCCGCGTGCTTGGTCAATTGAATCCACAATCGTCGCCAAGCCGCCGACCAGATTGATTTCACTCGCCAAGTGTTCGCACAGGTCTCCCGCTGCACCGACGTAGCCCACGCCCGGTGGCAATTCCTGATGCTCAATCCGATAAGCGCGGCCTTGTTCGGCAGCTTGTTTCACGCGGGTGAGAAATGCATCACGACCCATGACGCCCCTCCTGTTCCCACCAATCGCGGAAACGCTGCGGAGCGGGCGCCGGGAAGTCCCGCTTTTGCGTCCAACCTTTCAATTTGCCAGGCAAACTCTTCAGCCAAGGATTCTTCCGATACCAGCGACCGATGGTGCGAGTTGCAATCCATGTGCTGAGGCGATAGAGCCAAGGCTTCTTCAACGTCTTGGCCCAAGTGCGATAGGCGAAGTTTTCCCAGCGACTTTTGAGCGCCGGCTCGTGCTGCAACTGCTCGCGCAGTTTGACCAGCAATTCGGGAATTTGAATTTTCACCGGGCACGCGGCCTGGCATGCGCCGCACAAACTCGAAGCGTGCGGCAAGTGCTGATTCGCTGCGAGGCCGTCGTATAACGGAGTGAGCACCGCACCGATGGGGCCCGAGTACGTGCCGCCATACGCGTGGCCGCCGACGCTGCGATAAATGGGACAAGCGTTCAAGCACGCGCCGCAGCGAATGCAAAACAAGCTCTCCCGCAGCGGGCTTTCCAGTATCCGCGACCGGCCGTTATCAAGAATGACGAGATGGAATTCTTCCGGGCCGTCGGTTTCACCTTCGCGACGCGCACCGGTAATGATCGACGTATAGACCGAGAGCTTCTGTCCTGTCGCCGCACGAGCGAGCACTTTTAGAAAGTAAGGCAAGTCGGCCAGCTTGGGGATGACTTTTTCCATGCCCATGATGGCGATATGCATCTTCGGCAGCGCAGTGGTGAGGCGAGCATTTCCTTCGTTCGAAATCAGCACAATCGTGCCCGTCTCCGCGATTGCAAAGTTAGCCCCTGAGATGCCCACTTCGGCTTCGGCGAATTTTTGCCGTAGTTGCTCGCGAGCAAAACCGGCGAGCGTTTCACGTTCGACAGCCAGTTTGCGGCCTGCAGGGACGCTCAAAATATCTGCTACTTCAGCGGCCGAAAGATGGAGCGCCGGACCAACAATGTGCGAAGGCCGATGCCCAGCGAGTTGAATGATGTATTCGCCGAGATCGGTTTCGACGGCTTCGATGCCTGCGGACTCGAGCGCCGGGTTCAGGTGAATTTCTTCGGTCGTCATCGACTTGGATTTCACCACGCGCGTGGCGTTGCGCTGGCGAATTAATTCGACAATGATTTTGCACGCTGCCTCGCCGTCGTCGGCCCAATGAACCTGGCCGCCACGTTGCTGCACACTTTTCTCGAGCGTCTCTAAGTGTTCATGCAAGTGGGCGAGCGTTTCGTCTTTGATCTGCCGCGCCCGTTGTCGCACAAGATCAGAATTGGGGAGCATGCGCCAAGCTTGGCGATTCCGTTCCCCCAGCGTATCGCCCAGTTGGCCGAGAATGATTTGCAAACTGGGTGTGCGCAGCGCTTTGTCCGCAGCCGCGAGAAATTCGTGGTGTGTGCTGCGGATGTAGTCGATTTCAGCGGTGCTGGTCGTCGTACTCTTCAACGTCGGCTCCTCAGCGTTTGCTTTTAGCGCATAGCAAGCAGCAGCATTGTAGCGAGCGGCAAACTGCTGACGAACACCGCAGCCACCGTAATCGCCAGCGGCGGCGGATCACGCCGCACACGATACACTGCCAGCGTCAGCACTAGACAGAGCAAACCGGTGATCGCACAAACAATCAGCATTCCGCCCGATAGTACTGAAAACAACTGCGCCGATTTGGGCTCTAGCTGCTGCGAGCGGGCAAAGAAATGAAAGAGGAGGGCCAAGACCACTCCACCCGCTGTCGCCAACATTGTGAGCATCCAACTCACGGTGACAGCGATCGAGCCGCGCGATTCTTGCTCGGCGAGTGCACGCGGCGAAAGGAGCGGCTGGCGAACGACCATCTTTTTACGCCGCCCCACGATCGCAATTCCTTGGTAGAACGGCTGAACAAACTGCAATTAGCCGTAATAGTGCACAACGATATCGCCGTGCTTATCGAACACGACCTTCAGTTTAAACCCACAGGCCCAACTGTACTCGACGACCTGCCGGCGAAGAAAGCCCTTGTAGCAGCAAACCGTTGGTGCGGCGGTGCAGCACGCCGGAATACACACTGGCACTTCTACCACGCAGCAAGCGCACGGATCTTTCACCTGCAGAATCAGTTCCATCCTTTTGCAGGAATCGTAGCAGCCGCAGCCTGGATGATGCTTGTAGCAAATGTTCCGTGGGCAGCACTTCACTGCTTCGCAGGTCGCCACTTTGGGCGCAGGGGCGGGCGCTGTTGGTTGCTGACGGGCCAAGCGCGCTTCTGCAGCAGAGCCAAAGGCCACAACAACCAACAAAACCGGCAAAATCACACGAATCAAACTCATGGCAAGCTCCTAATCGTTACAAACGGCGCAAATTGCATCAACTTTGCCGCCTTAGTCGCCTCTTACGATAACTCGTGCGTTGGCGGACGACTAGGGGCAAGAGTCGGTAAGGCATTGATGCCCGCTGACTACCCGACTCTCGCCCCCGATTTGCCTCCTGCCATTTTTCGACCTACGTTTCAGGTGCGGCTCACACCGCACACCTCTTCTGTTGGTCTTATCTCATCACGACGCTTTTCGAGTAGGCCTCACGTGGCGAATTCCCAATCTCTGCCCGTAGTTGCTGAACCGCTGCGCGCGGTGGCCTCGCAATTGCGGGATGAGTTTTCGTCGTTCGATCGCTTGATGAACGAGGTCTTTGCCGATGTTGAACAGTTGCGCGATCAGTTGCAATTCAAAATCGCTGAAGTCGAAGATGCGAAGCAGCGACTTGCCGAGCGCGGCCGGCAATTAGCCGATCAGCGCAAGGAAAGCGGTCGGCTGTCGCATCAGCTCGAACACCAGGAAGCGCGGCTCGATGCTGCTGTTGAAGAACTCAGACAGCTGCGTGCTCAAAGCGAGCAAGAGCGGACGGCAGCGAAAGAGCGTGAAGATCGTTTGCATGCGACCATCAACGAACAACTGCAAACGCTCAACTCCGAACGCGATCGCCTGCAAGCGCGGATCAAGGAGTTGGAAAGTCGTCCGTTAGAACTACATCACGCAGATGCAAGTCAATCCGCAAATGTCGCCTTTGCCGACGATTCACTGCTGACCGTTCTCTCGCAGCTCGAAGCAGTACGCCAAGACGTCCTTTCGACGCGCACGGAATTAGCCGATGCTGTCGGTCGCGTTTCCGTTGTCGCTGCAGATTCAAATGCCCCCGCAACGTCGGCGCAGCAGTTTGCCGATGTTCTGGCACAACTCGAACAACTCCGCCAGGAACAGCGCACCCTGGAAAAGTCGCACAGTGAAGTGCTCCGCGAACGCGATCGCCTCGAAGGGGAACTCGAACTGGTTCGCACGCGCGCTTGCGAATTGCAGGAGGTCGTTGCCGAACAGCAAGATCAGCTGGCACAGCAGCATGACGATGTTTCTGATGAGTTGCGTCAGCTAAAGACGGTCATCGAATCACAGTTGTCTTCGATGCAGAGGAAGAGTCAGCCTTATGAACGTTTCACCGCGCCCGCTCCCCAACCTCCTTCGCAACAGCCTGCGCCGGTCGCGGCGAATGTCACACAACCCCAACCAATCGAAAACGCAGAAACGCCTCCCTCTGATCCAGTCGTGAGTTCGGTGATGGCCCAGTTCGCTCGGCTGCAAAAGGATGTTGCCCAGCGTCGCAAGAAGAAGTAGTTCGCAAATCTCTCCTGCGCGGAGTTGCTCATGAGTCGGGTTCTAAATGCACATTGGCTAACCAGCTGGCCCACCTGGGCTTGGAACAAAGTTTCACGCTTGCGCGCGAAGCCGAGTTCGCTGCTGGATCCGTCGTCGCTGTCTCTAGCCAGCATCATGGCCACGGCCGAGCAATCGGGGCAGCCCGAGATGGATCTGGTGCAGCAAATGATATCGCAAGGCCGCTATTCGTTACTCTTACGACCGCAGATTGCCAACAATTTGCAGCCGGAACAATTGAAGGCAGCCGAAGAAGCCCTCGACGGCAACATGTCGTGCGTGCCCGGTGGACCTGTCATTATGCGGCCCCGGCGTTTCGAAGACCTCGATGAACAAGAGCTTGCGAGGAGCGAGCGCGTTGTCGAAGTTGAAGGCTTCTTTCTCGATCGCTACCCCGTCACCAACGAGCAATATTTGCGATTTGTGCAGGAGGGTGGTTACGAGCAAATGAATTTATGGGATGCCAATATCTGGCCAGCAGTACTGGGCTTCGTCGATACCAGTGGTCTCTGTGGTCCGCGCTATTGGAAGCACGGCCATCCTACCGACAACAAGTTGCATCATCCGGTCGTTGGCATCTGTTGGTACGAAGCAGCCGCTTATGCGCGGTGGGCTGGCAAACGCCTGGCTACGGATCCCGAGTGGGTCAAGGCTGGTTCGTGGCCCGTAGTCGCAGAAGGCGCTCCGCCGCAACAACGGCGGTATCCTTGGGGCGATGCGCTCGATCGTTCGCTGGCGCATGTGTGGGGCAGCGGCGACGACGATACCTGCCATACTCGCTCGCATGCGAACGGCGCCAGCGTCGGCGGTGTGCATGAGTTAGTGGGAAACGTCTGGGAGTGGACGAGCACCAGCTTTGGCGTGTGGGATCTCGCCAATCTGAAGATCGAAACGGCAACGCCGATGCGCAGTATTCGGGGCGGTGCCTTCGATACGTACTTTGATTCGCAATGTCATCTTCATTTCCAAAGCGGTGAGAGCCCGCTGGCCCGCAAGCACAATATTGGTTTTCGCTGCGCTGTCGGCTTCTGCGACGTCGCCAGCTACCAAACCAATGCCGAACAGGAGGCCGCCGCATGAGAGCGACTGGACAACTCGAACTCGATTCCTACCGTCTCGCACAATACACAGTCTCTTGCCCATGCTACATTTGCGGCGGCGGCAACAACTTTGATGCGGAGCTATGCCGGCATTGCTATGCGCCGATGGCGCTCGTGCATCAGGCCAACTCGCAGAAGATTCATCCGCGGATGGTCGCGGCGATCGGCTCTTCCGGCGCCGGCAAAACGGTGTACCTTGGCATGCTCGCCGACATGCTCTCAAAAGGGCGCGACGATTTGCAACTGCTCGCCCGCGGCGCATTCTCGATCGGCTTGCAAGAACGAACGATGGCTGCGCTCGCACGCAGTGAGTTTCCGGCCAAGACTCCAAACGAACCCGATCGTTGGAATTGGGTCCACTGCCAGATTTTGCGCAAGAAGCTCAAGCCCGTCGAATTGATTTTGCCCGATCTCGCCGGCGAATCTCTGCTCGAAGAAATCGATCATCCGAATACTTATCCGGTGATTCGCGCGTTCCTCGGCAAGTGTTCCGGTGTGCTCGTACTCATCGATGCTGCCCGCTGCCAGGCAGGTGAAGCCGACGAAGACTTCCGCGCGATGAAGTTGCTCAGCTATCTGTGCGAGCTACAGGCCGACAAAAAAACTGGTTGGGCGAGCAAAGCCGTCGCGCTGGTCTTCACCAAGGCCGATCAGTGTGATCATTGCTTCGACGATCCGGCGCAGTTCGCGCGGCGGCATACACCGGGGCTGTATCTGCAATGTCGCGAGCGATTGAAGCGGCATGCGTTCTTCGCTGCTGGTGTCGCTGGCGCATGCGGCTATCGCTTGGAAGGCCGCGGCCGGATTCACGTGCCGCTGCGCATCGAACCGCGCGGCGTCGTCGAGCCATTCCATTGGCTTCTCGATGAAGTTGCACGTTAAAAAGCATTTTTCCGGCCTCGCCGCGGTACTCCGGGAGAGGTTTGGGGCGAGGGGGTGGCCCTCCTTAAGACCAACCATTTCAAGTGCCCTAATGTCCAACCGCGTCGAACAAGCGATCTTCACCAGCATCCGCGGCGAGCGGATGGCCGGTTATCAGTTGACTTCGCGTAGTAGCGGCATCGACGATGAGCTCGCAGCGCAGCTCAGCAATTGGGGCCCCGCGCATGACAGCCTGGAATCTCGCCTCGGTCGTTGGAGCGTGAATGTGTATTCAGTGGGCGAACAGATCTGCGTGAGCTACACGCAGTTGGCCGGCGCCGAATACAGCGGCCGCAGCGGCGGTCGCGTATACACGCATTCGTTCGTACTCGATCGCGATGCACTCGCTCCTTTTCAATTCAATCCGTTTCAGATTCTCCGCGCCTTTCGCAGCGCCGGCCGCACGCAACCACGGCGCGAACCGCCGGCCACACTCGATACCTTCGAACTCGTCGGCAGAGCCTCGCAAAGTTCTGCCCACACGCGTGTCGCCGTGCGGACGTTGCTGGCCGACGACATTTGCGAAAAGCTGATCTGGGCCCTCTCGGCCGGCCAGCCGGTTTATCTCGCGGGTGATGAATCGTTGGATTCGGCAGTGGAAGCGGTTTTGCAGTTGCTGGATGACGACCGCGCGGACATTTCATTCACCACGGGGCTGCGCATTTCGCCGCGGCGACCGTTTCAACTGCAGGCCGTCCCCAACGACGCGGTACTGCTACGGCAACTCCAACGCAACGAGCACGCGGTCGTTGTGCAACTCCCCAGCCAACCCGGTTCACCGACGCGAGACACCACGAGCACGAGCAATACGCGTTAATTTTGTTAGCCGCGACTATGCCATGCGTTTCAGTGTTTCATCGAGCGCTGCGTCGAGCGTGCTGAGTTGTTTCAAATCATCAACCAACCGCGGATGCACAAAGATCCGCACGCGTTTCACGTAGTCGTCGAACTGGCTCTGCGCGAGCGTCTTCACGACCGGCGAAACCTCTCCCAGCGAACGATAAGCCTGCTCTTTCGGATAGTGAATCTCGACATTGAACTCGACTTCGCGCTTGATAGGCGGCGCGTCGAACAGAATCTCATGCGGAGCAATTCGCCGCGAAATATGTGTGCTGAGAATTTCTGCTAACTGGTCGCTGCACGCAGCCAACCAAGTGTAGGGGCGGCGCGCGAACTGCTCGTAGTACTGCCGCTTCTGAAAAAAACTGAACTCGGCAATTCGCTTGTAAAGTCGCCGCGTGGGACCGAACAAACCGCCGAACAAATCGGCAGCCGGATGCCGTTCCCCAACCGTCAGCACATGCTGAATGAAAGCTTGTTCGGACATACGAAAGAGCAAGTCCAGATCAAGCTCGCCATGCAGCAGATAAAACCCGCGCTGCAGCATCGCCGTCGCAGCGCGGACCGCGTGATGCCAATAGACTTCGCTGAACATGACGTAACGCGCAAAAACCATCATTTCCGCAGCGGTCTTGCCCTTGTCCGTCAGCGCGAGTCCATCCCCGGCCTGGTTTAGACACAGGCTGCCAATCAATCGCTGCGAGTCGAAGTTGCGTCCGTACGGTACACCCGCGTGCAAACTATCACGCGGCAGGTAATCCATCTTGTCGATATCGATCGGTCCCGACATCAAGCTCTTAAGAATTTTTTGCCGAGTGTCGCGAGGCTTCTCGGAAAGAATTGCGGTTACATCGCGCGGCTGAATGTTCCAATCGTGCCGCAAACAGTCGGCAACTTCGCCCTCCAGCAAAAAGCTGTTGGCAAACATCTCATGCGATGGCACGCTGGGGAGTCGCATATCCTCGATCGGATGGCAAAACGGCCAATGTCCTAGATCGTGCAACAGCGCCGCGAGGATCAGTAGTTCACCATCTTCGGTTTTGATGGCACTGCAAAATCGTTCGTCAGAGGAAAGCTGCCGCAAGTACAACAGCGAGTTGCGATACACGCCCAGCGAATGCTCGAACCGCGTGTGATGCGCTGCGGGATAAACGAGCGAAACCAATCCCAGTTGACTGATCTTTGTCAGTCGATGAAACTCCGCCGTGTCGATCAACTGCCGCACCCGCGGCGTGATCGGCACATCCATTTCATGAGGAATACGGATGAGCCCAGCGCCGCGAACCGCGTTGCGCGAATCGAGGCCGCGAATCTCGGGGATTTCATCCAGGCTGTGCATTACTGGCCCGTTCAAAAATCTAATCTTCGCCTGTCGTCGAGTGCCGTGGGGGACTCTCATCCTCTTCGTCATCTTCCGTTCGCTCGTACGGCACGCTGTAACGTTCGTCTAGCCAACGTCCAAGGTCAATCGTTTTGCACCGCGGCGAGCAAAAGGGCATGGCCGTCGACGTCGCAGGATCGAAATAACGTTCGCAAACCGAGCAGCGCAGAGATTGTTCAGAAGAATTTGCCATGCAAGCACCTGCTAGTCTTTCTTGTTGGCAGGTTTGCTGGCCGAACTGGCTGAGGAGGATTCGGGCTTGGACGGCGTGACGGCCTTTGTTTCGCTCTTGCTCGTAGAACTATCGCTCGAGGAAGCCGATTCGCTTGGCTTATCAGCAGACGCTGCTTTGTGGTAGGAATCGCCGCGATAATCCGTCGTGTAGAAGCCTGAACCCTTAAAGATTACGCCACCGCCGGCGCCGAACAGACGGCGGAATTTCTTCTTCTTGCACTTCGGACATTTCTCCAGCAGCGGATCGCTGATGTTTTGAAACACTTCCTGCTTGTGGCCGCAGGCGTCGCATTCGTAATCGTAGGTGGGCATGATTCAAACCTTGCGTATCAATCAATCTGGCGGACTACGAAGCAGGGCCGGTGGAAACAAACACTTGGGCGGGGCGAACCACGCGGTCGTACAATTTGTAACCAACCTGCGCTTCGCGGCTGACGATACCGGCGGCGTGCTCGGTGCTGGCTTCCTGTGCGATGGCCTGGTGATAGTTCGGATCGAACTGACTTCCCACTCCCGGGATGCGCACGCAATTGTGCTGGGCGAGCACGTTTTGCAATTGGGCTGAAACCATCTTCACACCGTCGCGAAGTGAATTGGCATCACCAGCAGCCGAAGCTTCGATGGCTCGCTCCAGATTATCAACGACAGCCAACAGATCGCGGGCGAAGGGCTGAATGGCATAGCGGCGTTCTTCTTCCATCTCGCGCTGCTTGCGCTTGCGGAAGTTTTCGAACTCTGCCGTCTGCCGCAGCGATTCGTCCTGGGCCTTCTTGAGTTCTGCCTGCAGTTGATCGATTTGAGCTTCAGGCGCCGATGTGAAAAGTGGATTCGTCGCGGTATTTTCGGCCGCAGGTTGCTCTGATTTTTGATTTTCAGTTTCTGCCGTCATGGTCATTCCTCAGTCTTCTTGCTTTGGGCATCCGCAGGACTGAAATACTCCTTGATCGTTTCAAAAAAGGTCTTGCGATGTGGAGTCACATTCGCATGTTCGAGCTCAGCGAGTTCAGTCAAAAGTTCGCGCTGACGAGCGGTTAATTTCTTCGGCACTTCGATAAAGGTTTGCACGTGCAGGTCGCCTTTCGAGCCGCGACCATGCGGATCGGAAAGCCCTTTGCCGCGCAGGCGGAAGACTTCACCTGATTCGGTACCGGCAGGGATTTTCAGCTCGTGCGGGCCGTCGAGCGTCGGCACTTCCAGCTTACAGCCGAGTGCCGCCTGACTATACGTGATCGGCATTCGCAGAATCAGATGCTGACCGTCGCGTTGAAACAGGCGATGGTTGCGAACACTGACAAAGCAATACAAATCTCCAGGCGGTCCGCCATCGGGGCTTGGTTCACCTTCGCCCGCGATCCGCACACGCATGCCGTCGTCGATACCGGCAGGAATCGCGACGGGCTTTGAAATCTTCTCCTGTACCAGACCGCTTCCGCGGCAACTAGTGCAAGGGTCGGTGATAATTGCCCCCGCGCCCCGGCATTGGGGACAGGTAGTTTGCACACGGACAAAACCAGCCGATTGCACGACCTGGCCGTGACCCGCGCAATAGCGGCACATGGTCTTCGATGAACCTGGCTTCGCTCCGCTGCCGCTGCAGGTTTCACACTTTTTGTTGCGGGGAAATTCGACGTTCTTGGTGACGCCTTTGGCAGCTTCTTCGAGTTCCAACTTCACATCGGCGCGAACATCTTGGCCCTTGCGAACTCGTTGACCGCCGCGACGGCCACCACCGCCAAAGAGGTCGCCGAACATACTGCCAAACGCTTCCATGATGTCGTCGGCATCTTGGAACTGCGAGCCATAACTTTCGCCGGCATTATGACCAAAGCGATCGTACCGCGCCCGCTTCTCGGCATCGGCGAGCACTTCATAGGCTTCGGCCGCTTCCTTGAATTTCTCCATCGCCGATTCATCATCGGGATTGGTATCGGGATGGTACTTCAGCGCGAGTTTGCGATACGCGGTCGCGATTTCCTTCTCGCTCGCGTCCCGCTTCACGCTGAGGACTTCGTAGTAGTCGCGCTTGGCCATCGTCGCCATGGCTTGTTACCAAACCAGTTCTTCGTTCCGGTGAATCCAAAAAACGGGCCACCTCTTATCGAAGTGGCCCGCCGTTTCCTTTTTCGACATCCGAGTCGTTTTGCAGGTCTCCCACGCTTACGCTTCGGGCTACCTTGTCGTTGCTTCGCAACGAATTGATTACTTTAGCGAACCGAGCCTTCGACGCTGCGCTTGGCTTTGTCGTCTTTGTCGAGGTTGGTGACGAGGGCTTCGGTTGTCAGCAACAACGCGGCGATGCTGGCTGCATTGCCGAGAGCGGTGCGAACCACTTTCACCGGATCGATGACGCCAGCTTTATACATATCGCAGTACTCGCCAGTCAGTGCGTTGTAGCCAGTGTTGGCTGGCTTCTCGAGGACTTCATCGCACACGACCGAGCCATCGCGACCGCCGTTGTCGACGATCGTCTTCATTGGGTACGACAATGCGTTCAGCACGATTGTCGCACCGACCTTCTCGTCACCCTTCAGTGAATCGGCCAACTTCTCAACGACATCAGTGCAACGAAGCAGAGCCACGCCACCACCGGGCAGAATGCCTTCTTCGAGAGCGGCACGTGTGGCGTGCAAAGCGTCTTCGACGCGCGCCTTCTTCTGCTTCATGTCAGCTTCGGTTTCTGCACCGACGCTGATCACGGCAACACCGCCAGCAAGCTTAGCGAGACGTTCTTGGAACTTCTCCTTGTCGTATTCGCTTTCGGTTTGGCCCATTTGATTCTTGAGCTGCTGCACCCGCTTGTCGATATCGTTCCGCTTGCCGGCGCCTTCGACGATCGTGGTGTTGTTCTTGTCCACCGTGATCTTCTTGGCCCGACCGAGGTGTTCGAGCGACAGGGCATCGAGTTGCAAGCCGAGATCTTCGCTGATCAGCGTACCGCCGGTCAGCACTGCGATATCGCCCAGCATCGCCTTGCGGCGATCGCCAAAGCCAGGAGCCTTCACCGCGCACACGTTGAGCACGCCGCGGAGCTTATTGACGACGAGCAGCGTGAGTGCCTCGGCGTCGACGTCTTCAGCGATGATCAGCAGCGGCTTGCCGGTTTGGCTGACCTTTTCGAGAATTGGCACGAGGTCGCGCAGATTGCTGATCTTCTTTTCATGGATCAGGATCAGCGCGTCTTCGAGGAAGCAATCCATCGTCGCATGGCGATTGATGAAGTAGGGCGAAACAAAGCCCTTATCAAACTGCATGCCGTCGACGTATTCGACCTTGGTATCGGTCGTCTTGCCTTCTTCGACCGTGATCACGCCGTCCTTGCCGACGCGATGCAGGGCTTCGGCGAGCAGTTCGCCAATGGCCATGTCATTGTTGGCCGAGATGGCGCCAACGTTCGCGACTTCTTCCTTGCTCGTGACCCGCTTGGCCATTGAGACCAGCTTTTCGGTCGCAGCTTCGACAGCTTTGTCGATGCCGCGGCGAACAGCCGTTGGATTGCTACCGGCAACCACGCTCCGCAGACCTTCCTTGAAGATCGCGCGAGCGAGCACAGTTGCAGTGGTGGTGCCGTCGCCAGCCAGATCCGAAGTCTTTTGAGCCACTTCCACCACGAGCTTGGCGCCCATGTTTTCGAAGCGGTCTTCGAGTTCGATTTCTTTGGCAACGGTCACGCCGTCCTTGGTGACCGTTGGGCCGCCAAAGGATTTGTCGATGATGACGTTCTTGCCGGTCGGTCCCATGGTGACCGCGACGGCGTTCGCAAGCTTGTCGACGCCCGCCAGCATCCGGGCACGAGCGAGATCGTCGAATAGAAGTTGTTTTGCCACGACTTGGGGTCTCTAAATGTTGAGGAATTGTTTGGGAGTATGTCGTGAAACGCAAGCGAATCGGCGTTTCAGCAACCGGGGTTATTCAACGACCTTGGCCAGAATGTCGCTTTCGCGGAGCACCTTCACATCGTCATCGCCGATGGCAATGTCGGTGCCGCCGTATTTTCCATAGATCACCTGGTCGCCGACCTGAACCGACAGTTCAGCCCGCTTGCCGCTGTCGAGCAACTTGCCCGGACCAACCGCGACGACGGTGCCACGCTGAGGCTTTTCCTTGGCCGAATCAGGGAGGACGATGCCGCCCGCAGTGCGAGTTTCGGCTTCGAGCGGCGAGACAACGACTCTGTCATCGAGGGGACGAATCTTCAAACCTTTGGCCATGTGTGAGTTCCTTACTTCTATTGAAATTTTGTGTGTTTATTTTGGTTTCGTGTGGATGCGAGGAATGAATTTAGCGCAGCTCTCCCACGCTTACGCGTCGGCTTAGCAGACTGCTTCGTAGTCCTACATCATGCCTTCCATGCCACCCATTCCGCCCATGCCACCCATGCCGCCGCCCATTCCGCCGTGGTCGTGGTGGTCATGGTGATCGTCATCGCCACCTTCCTTAGGCATTTCGCAAACCAGGGCTTCGGTGGTGAGCAGGAGGGCAGCCACGCTAGCCGCGTTCTTGAGGGCAGTGGCGACGACCTTGGCCGGGTCGATGACGCCGAACTTGATCATGTCGCCGTACTGGTTGGTGTCGGCGTTGTAACCTTCGGTCTTGCCCTTGAGCTGACGAACGCGATTCACCACCACCGCACCATCGAGGCCGGCGTTCTGAGCGATCGCTCGCAGCGGTTGATCCAGAATGTTTTTGATGATCTGGCCACCTTGCTTTTCGTCACCTTCGAGCTTCAGTTTCTCAACCGCCTTTTCGGCACGAATGAGAGCCACGCCGCCACCAGGGACGATGCCGCTTTGGAGAGCTGCTTGAACGGCGTTCTTGCCGTCTTCGAGCAGCCACTTCCGTTCCTTCATTTCGGTTTCGGTTGCAGCACCGCAGCTGATCTGGGCGACACCGCCGGCGAGCTTCGCCAGGCGTTCTTGCAGCTTTTCGCGATCGTATTCGCTGTCGGTGACGGTAATCTCGCGGCGGATTTGTTCAGCGCGACCTTCGATCTGCTGCTTCGTTCCCTTGCCGCCGACAATGATCGTGTCTTCCGACGTGATCTTCACCTTCTTCGCCACGCCGAGGTCGGTCAGCTTGACGCTTTCGAGCTCAATGCCCAAATCCTTGAAGATCGGAGTGCCAGCGGTCAGCACGCCAATGTCACCGAGGATCGCCTTGCGGCGATCGCCGTAACCGGGAGCCTTGACGGCACAAACCTGCAGGATGCCGCGGAGCTTGTTGACGACCAAGGTTGCCAGGGCTTCGCCTTCGACGTCTTCGGCGACGATCAGCAGCGGCTTGTTCGCCTTGCTGATGGCTTCGAGCAGCGGGATGAGCTTCTTGTTGTTCGAGATCTTTTCTTCGAACAGCAGGATGTAGCAATTCTCGAGTTCGACCGAAACTTCGTCCTGATTGGTGACGAAGTGGGGCGAAAGGAAACCGCGATCAAACTGCATACCTTCGACGACTTCAACCGTCGTCTCAGCACCGCGGCCTTCTTCGATCGTGATCACGCCGTCTTTGCCAACCTTGAGGAAAGCGTCGGCCAGAACCTTGCCGATCGTCGGGTCGTTGTTGCCCGCGATTGTGGCGATCTGTTCAAGTTCCTTCTTGTTCTTTTCGCTGATCGGGGTGGCGATCGCGTAGATTTCGTCGCAAACCGCTTCAGCACCTTTGAGAATGCCGCGCGAGAGAGCCATGGGATCGAAACCCGCGGCAATCATCTTCAGGCCTTCGCGGAAGATGGCTTCCGAGAGGACCGTGGCCGTGGTGGTACCATCGCCGGCGACTTCATTGGTCTTGCTGGCGGCTTCCTTAACGAGCTGCGCACCCAGATTTTCGTACGGGTCGTCGAGCTCGATATCTTCCGCGACGGTCACGCCGTCCTTGGTCACCTTGGGGCTGCCCCAACCTTTGTCGAGGACCGCGTTGCGTCCGCGAGGGCCCAGCGTGCTGCGGACCGCCCGAGCCAGCTTCGACACGCCCGCCAAGAGAGGCTGACGAGCGTCGTCATCGAAGACCATTTGCTTTGCCACGATCGAAATCTCCTAAATGCCGTTAACGAAAGACCGAAGGGGCGACCAAACCGATTCAACCACCTGGAAAACCAAGGCTGTAAAGAAAGAGGCTGGCAGACCCGTTTGTTGGATGCGGAAGGGGAAGGTTTGTCCGCGGTGAGAATGCCAAAACAGACAGGCCGTAAAAACGAGCTCCGCGCTGATTTGGCAGTTTCGCCGCAGTTGCACCGGGTTAATGCAAGGGGTGTGCCAAGGGGATAGTTGCGACGGCAAGCTATTGCTGGATAATCGCTTACGCGCGATTGACTAGGAGAGTCGCCACGAGTGCTGGCATTCGGTTGTCAAATTGGCAGCGGCGGGCATTAAATCACTAGCGGCCCCCCATCGTCCGCCAATCCCATTAGCTCTCGCCAGCCAGTTCCCGCTCCCAAAACTGTATCCCCACCCCAGCTTAGAGTTTTTTCTTGTCGTTGGCCCCGGCAGCGGGCGGTTCGATAATCGCGCCCCCCTCGTTGCAATTAACCAGTTCCACTTTGCCGTCCTCGGCGCTTGCATAAATGCGGAAGCGAATCTTCCCTTTATCGAGCCCTTTGGCGAGCGCGATCATTTGATCAAACGTGGCCTGTGCTTTTTGGGCCGGTTCTAGCGCCAGCGACGCTTCATGATTCAATTTCTCTTTTTGTTTTGCGTCTTTGGTTTGCCCTGCTGCCTGAATCATCATTTGACCGTTTTGCAGCGCACCCTTGATTTGTCCTTCGAAGGCGCCGAGTTCCTTCTTGCCGAAAACCACAGGCCTTGTGAGCGGCTCGATTTTGAAGTGCGGCATCGTCGCAACTTGCACGGTACGGCCGGAATTGGTGACTGAGGTGTCAATTTTGATCGCCAGCGGCATTTCCGTTTCAACATTGCCGACCCAGAAGTACGTGGTGTCCTTCTCGGCGACCAGATCCTTATTGTCAAACTTGACTTTGGGGGCTTCGCCTTCGACGGAAATGATCTCCACCATCAATTGCTTGGGCTCAGGCGGCAAGTCAATGTTGAATTTAGCCATCGGCGAGCGTTTTTCGATGCCAATCACGATCGGATCGACTGACACTGGTTGACGCAAGCCAAACTCTGCCTTGCCGGCGCCGGCGTTCATGGTAATCATGCAGTTGCAAAGATAAGGAGCAGCTGCGTGCTTGGCGGCTTCCGGCGTCCATTGGAACAGCAGCTGATCATTCTTCGCCGACATGGTCGCAATGACGACCGGCTTTTCGATCAAGCCGCCTGTGAGCTTGAAATCCCAATCGCGGAGCGACGTACCACCGTTCCCCGACTCCATGGTGAACGTCATCTTGCCTTTGCTATAGGCCGTTGATCCACCTTTCATCACAGCGCTGATAACGGCACTTTCATCGGGCACTTTGCACGGACCAAGCACCACAGGCACCAGCATTTCTGGGGTTGGCTCGCTCATTCCGGCAGGTAGCTTGGGTAATGCGACACTCTTGGGAAAGCCAACAAAGGGATCGCCAATCGGCTTGGGGGCGGGTTTTGGTTCTGGCTTTGGCTCGGGTTTGGGTGCTGGTTTCACCTCGGGGGTTACCGTCGCGACCATGGGAGGTTCTGGTTTCGGTTCGGGCTTGGCAGGTTCGGCGGTTACCTCAGGTTTGGGGGCTTCGGCCGGGGGCATGGGTGTGGCCATCGGCATGGGATCGACTGGCGGCTTCTCTGCCATAGGAACGGTGGGATTCGCCTCGGCAGGAACAACAGGGTTGGCTTCCACGGTTGGATTTGCTTCAACCGTCGGGTTCGCTTCAGCTGCTGGATTGGCCTCTGCGGCGGGATTGGCTTCGCCTGGATTGTCCTCACCGGCAGAGTTTGTGTTTTGTTCGGCAGCAGTCGGCTGGTCGCCGTCGGCTTTGGCGACTTGTTTGCCATCGTCACCGCCGCTCATCAAAAAGATGACCAGGCCGACGATCAAGCCCAGCACCAACACGCCGCCGCCGATGCCGCCGGCCAAAATCAACGGCAGGTTGTTCCCGGCGCCGGCTTTGCCCTTCGCGCCTTTTTTGCCTTTTTTGGCAGGTTCGGGTTGATCGGTTGGGGCAACTTCATCGGCGGCAACTTCTTTGGGTGGTGCGGCCTTCGGAGCAGGCGCTTTGGCTGTTGGCATTTTTGCTGCCGGTGTCGCTGCGGAAACGGCAGGCATGGCGCCGGACGTCGCTGCTGTTTTTTTCTCTTTAGTTTGCAAGGCAAACCCAGCAAAGGGGTTGTCGTCCGTAGCAGCGGGAGCTGGCGTTTCGCTCATCGGCGCCGCTGGAGTTTCGGCAGCGACGACAGGCATGGTCTGCGAATCCGACGCCGCGGGCAACGCTTTGGCAACTAGCGGTTTTTTGGCGCGGGGCGGCGGAGCTTTGGCAGCTGGCTCCTCTGCCGCTGCAGTTGCCAAGGGCTTGGCTGTCGGTAAGAGAGTCGCTTTCGGCGGCACAGCGGTCTTCGCCGGCGTTGAGGCTTGGGAAATTTGCTTGGCAGTTTGTCCAGGCTTCGCCGCGTCAATCTCTGCTAACAACGTTTGATCATCAGCAGGACGGTCGGCTGTCTTGGCGGCCATCAACTTGGCACAGAGCTGCACCAATTCCTTGGGCGTTTCACTGGCCAAGGCAGGCAGTTGTGCAACGGAGGCAGGACCTTCGGTTGGCGCCTTGCCAGTCAACAAATAAAACAGCGTCGCACCAAGCGAATAAACATCCGCAGCACGATCGACCGGGCCCTTGCCGGATTCGGGTGCGCGAAAAAACCTGGCCGTGACGGCCGCTTGCTCGACAGAATCGCTGCTGTCGCCGTCGACCGCACTCGCTAAATGTCCGAGACCGAAGTCGAGGATTTTGACGTTGCCCTGCTTATCGAGCAGCAAATTCGAAGGCTTCAGCCCGCCATGCATGATTCCTTTACCATGTGCATAAGCGAGCCCTTCGGCGGACTGCCGAATGACGTTCCAAGCCGCAGTGGCAGAGAGCTTGCCGGTAGCCTGCACTTGCCGCTGCAGATCCATGGCTTCGACATATTCCAGCACGATGAAATAACGTTCACCGTCCTGATTCACGTCGTTGATGTGACTGATGTTCGCATGTTCGAGGGCAGCCACGCGGCGGGCTTCGGCTAAGATCCGTCGCAGGATTTGCGGCTGCGCGGTGTGCTTGCGGGCCAGAACCTTGAGCGCCACCTTCCGCTGCATTTGCACATGTTCGGCCAGATAGACTCGGCCCAATTCGCCAACGCCCAGTTGATCGAGCAATTTGTAGTTGCCGATCACGAGGGCTGTGAAATGATGCAACAGTTGCCCCGCCTGCCACTTGGTGATCTTCCCCTCTTTGATGAGGTCGCGGGCAACGACCTTGGGGTCATCTGCGGTAGCAAATTGATCACGGATTTTGGCAACCGCCTCTGCGCTCAGGATTTGGCTCGTGGCCAAGGCCTCCAAAAATGCTTGGGCGGCATTCGCGGGCAACACATTGGCCATAGATCAACTCAAAATCGAGCAGGGGGAAGAGAACCAGCTATGATTTTGCCTGCCCTTGGCGTCGTTCGCAACTGTTTTCACCCTCCAGGATTGGGAATTTATCTGGAAGCACTCACTCTCACTCCCGCTGTGCGCGTTGCTCGCCTGCGTGGCAGGTTGTGGCCGAAGATGGCAAAGCAATGGGCGCCGTAAAGTAGGCGCAGTCAACTACCGCAAAATCGGCACGACGCTGGTTTGCAATTCGCCGCCGGTAACGTGGACTTGATAGTCAGCGTCAACAAAGACATCCACTTCGCTCCGCACGCCGAAATCCGGAAGATAGATGCCGGGTTCGATCGAGAAGCAACACCGCGGCAGCACCAGGCGGTCTTCGCGTGTCTCCAACCCATCCATGTTTGCGCCGTTGCCGTGCACTTCTTGACCGACACTGTGGCCGAGCCGATGGACGAAATACTCGCCGTACCCGGCTGCGGTGATCACTTCACGCGCAGCTGCGTCGACTTGCCAACCAGGCAGCGGTTCGCGGCGAGCGATGTGGTCGCGCACTTTCGCAATCGCTGCATCGCGAGCAGCGGCGACGATCTGAAAAATCTTCTCGTACTTCTCCGGAACCGTCTGGCCGACAAAACCAACTCGCGTGAGGTCGCTATAAACCGCTCGCGGTTTATTCAGCTTGGCCCACAAGTCAATCAGCACAAAATCACCTGCGCGAATCGCCACATCTGTCGCCGCGCACGTTTCAAAATGAGGATCGCCGCTGTGCGCATTCGCGCCGACGATCGGCGGATGGTACGTGGTCAGTCCGTTCTCAGCAAAGTGATCCATGATCAATTGCTGGACCTGCGTCTCGCGCACCGAACCGTTGTGGCGAACTTCGTCGGCGATGAATTTCCAGGCCCGGTCGTACGCACTATTGGTATGCCTGGCAGCTTCGAGATGCATTCGCCATTGCGCGTCGTCCCAGGTCGCTTCGAACAATTGAATGAGATTGCCCGAGGGTAGAACCTCCGCGCCGGCAGCACGGACCACTTCCAAAGTGCCCGCATCGACGCGCGAGATATACGGATTGGCATTCCGCGGCGAATACTCCATGGCGATTTTTTTGCCCGCGGATGCGAGCTTCGTAATGCCGGCGTCCCATTCTTGCCATTTCAGATAGATCGTCTTTTCACCAGGCAGATGATCGAGCATCGAAGATTCGATGCGATGCACTAACTTCTGCGGTTCACCCTTGGCCGGAATCAAATAATGCCAGCGGCGCGAGCCCATCGTATCGTCAGGAATGCCGAGCACGCGTCGCGCGAGGACATTGCTGCCGCGAAAATCGCCGAGCAGCCAGGCATCGAAACCAAACTCACGCAGCGCAGCTTGAATGGCAGACAGGTCGAAGTTCAAAGTGATTCATCCCAGTGAGAAGCAGGTTACTTATTTTCGATTGCATCCAATGCAAAGGCGGCAGCATTGCGTACCTCGGCGTTTTCGTCCTTCTCGACAATCGCTTGCAGTCGACCTTTGGCTTCGCTGGCATCCTTGCCGATTTGACCAAGCGCAAAAACAACCGCAGCCCGCACCTGCCAGTCTGTGTGATCGAGCGATTTCAACAAAGCGGGCACTGCCGACTTTCCCACCGAGGCCAATGCACTGGCGGCGGCATTGCGCTCGGCATCGTTGGTGAGCTTTTCGATTTGTTCGCTGACATTCACCGCTTGCTTTGGTGATGTCGGTGGAACGGGGACATTCGTGGGGCGGTCGGGCTCGATAGGCGAGATCGTGACCGGCGGATTCGTGACCGGCGGCGTGCTGGTTGGCTCAACCGGCGTTGGCGAAACTGGCTCACCGTGCGCCACAGGTGGTGGTGGCGGCGGTGGTTCAGGTGTATTGGGCGGAGTGCAGCCGAGAATCAGCGTGCACAGCACTAACTGAGGTGCAAGTCGAATCTGCATGGAAGGCTCCGTTCGCGTAAGGGATGGGCGGTCGTTGACTCCATGACGATTTGCAACCTGCAATCGTTTTTAGCAGTTCCCTTTCGCCGCCCGTTCGCAAGCCGTGATCTTATCCACGCGTGTCGCATGGCGGCCACCTTCAAACTGGGCATCCAGCCAGGCCTTTACCAGTGTAGGAAATTCGTCGATCTGTTCTTCTGAAAGAGCCAGCACATTGACGTTATTGTGCTGCACGCAGAGGCGGGCGACTTTTTGGTTCGGCACGATCGTCGAGCGAACGCCGGGAAACTTGTTCGCAGCGACTGCCATGCCGACGCCGCTGCCGCAAACCAGGATGCCGCGATCGACTTCGCCGCGTGACACTTTGCCCGCGACAATCGCCGCGTAATCGGGATAGTCGACGCTGCCAGATTGATGCGGCCCTTCGTCGGTCACCTCATGGCCCCAGCTGCGCAGCAGTGGAACGAGTTGGCTCTTGAGTGCTAAACCGCGATGATCGCTACCCGTCGAAATCCGCATTGCTGATCCCTAACCTGCGACTACTGTTCTAAATCAATTTCCGCGACCCACTCGGCCAGATACGCATCGATTTGCTCCGCACATTTGCGATACATATCCGCGGGGCCGCCGATGGGGTCGGCCACGTCGCCGCGATTGCGACTGATGACGTGTGTTCGCGGCGCTGCTTCAGGCCAATGATTGATGATCGCTTCGCGATGTCCACGAGTCATCGTGATGATCAAGTCGGCGTAACGCACCAGGCGATCGCTCAGCGGCTGACTTTCGTGCAGAGACAGATCGAGGCCCCGCTCGTTCATGATCGAAATGGCTTCGGTCGCCGCGCGACCACCGGGCGCTGCGGCGATGCCAGCCGACAGAACTAACACGCCTGCATCTTCAAGTTTGTCGGGGGCCTGGCCGAGTTTGTCCGCGAGCCGCTTGCGGAGCATTGCTTCGGCCATCGGACTGCGACAGGTATTGCCCGTGCAAACAACAACCACCATCCAACTGGCGAGCCGCTTGAGATTCGATTCGGAAATCACGCCGCTGCGGAGCACCTCCAATTGATTGCCGCTGATCCGCACCAGTGAGGAACGTTGTCCAAAGCGGCTGCGGCCTTCGTCGATGATCAGGTCGACTTGCGAACCCAAACGCGCGAGGGCTTCTTTGCCGGTAATTGTATCGGGATCATCCGGCCGCCGAGCGCCACACATCACCAATGGCCCGGCGACCAATCGCAGCACTCCGAGCAACATATCATGCGCAGGAACCCGCATGCGGATCCGCTTTTCCGGCGCAACCAGCGTCTGCACTTCTTTGGGCAATCGTTGAATGACACTTTCGAGCTGCGCGTCATCCACTTCCATGGTCACGGGCCCCGGCCAACAGCGGCGGGCCAGTCGCAAGCCCAGCGCGGGAAGTTGCGGGGCAAAATCGAGAGCATCGTCAGTGCTGCGAATCGCCAGCGTGAGTGGTTCGTTCGCCGGCATTTGCCGAATCGCAGCAAGCCGCGCTACCGCGTCTTTGTTCAATGCGCTGGCTGCCAGGATGTAGACCGTTTCCGAGGGGAAGGCCACCAGTTTGCCTTCGACCAGCGCCTGCACGGCCCGATGGACCACATCGCGCGGGTCGTCAGTCTGTTTGACGTCAATGACGAGAGGCGACATTTCGTCCCAAGTTCAATCGCGCCCGCAGGGGCGCGAAATGTGTTGGAACATCCGCGCCAAGTATCCGCTCTCGGGGCGACGTTCCCAGGCAGACATATCCAACGTCGGTTAGAATGCTGCAATCTATGATTTTATCGGGAGTTGCGCAGCGGAGCAACCAGCAACTCCGCCAGCACATTTTTTCACCTCAATGCCTGTCGTCGTAAGTTGCGTAGCACTCGGGCCGTTTCATCCTATCTGTCCATTAATGTAACGCCGTTAAGTGCGCCGTTTGCTTGTTTGGCAGCATTTTCAACCCTCAAGCCGGGCAATTGTTGGACGCCCCCTGAAATAACCAGGTCCGACTTACGACGATTTCGGCAGCTGATCGCCGCCGCAGGCCTGCTGCACCGTTTGTAGCAACGGAGACCTGCCGCCGGATTGCGGGTGATGACGGACCGAGCCGCCGCCGATGAAAGAGAAAGATATCGAACACTCTGCGCCGGCAAGGAAGCTAGCGACATTCACGCTTTCAACTCTTTGCAGGCACGCGTGTGGGAAGGCAAGGGACTGCCTGACCGGTGCGCATCCGTTGATCGCCCTGACAAGTTGGTCATGGCGCCTGCGTTGGCCTGGCAGCTTTCTCCGCGCGAGAATTGGGACAGCGAAGGGGAGATATGCATATGATTCGTGCGATGTCTGCTGGGTGGAGCGGACTTTGCTTCGTGTTCGTGATGCTGGTGGCCGCTGCGGCGTCACATCCGGTCGCGGCGCAAGAGCCGGGGCCGGTTCCCGGCAACCTGCCGATTGCCGCGCCGCTGGAAACCGCGACTCAAGCTGCGGGCAAGTCAAAAAACCTGCTGCAAACATTCGTCGACGGCGGGCCGCTGATGTATCCCATCGCGCTCTGCTCGTTTGTGCTCGTTATTTTCGTCTGTGAGCGCTTCGTCAGTCTGCGTCGCGGCCAGGTGATTCCCCGGCCGTTCGTCACGCGGATCTTCGAACAAATCCGCGAAGGTCAACTCGATCGCGATGATGCTGTCGACCTGTGCGAGAAGAATGGTAGTCCCGTCGCTCGCGTGCTGGCCGGAGGCATCAAAAAATGGGGCCGGCCTGCAGTGGAAGTGGAACAAGCGGTCCTTGACGCCGGTGAACGCGTTTGCAACTCGTTACGCAAATATCTGCGACTGTTCAACGGCATTTCGCAGGTTGCACCGCTGCTCGGTTTGCTGGGAACGGTCATGGGAATGATCTCTTCGTTCAACGCGATCTCTGCTTCTGAAGAAAGTGGCCAGCGCGAAATGATGGCCGCCGGAATCGCCGAAGCGCTGATTACGACGGCTGCGGGCATGCTCGTGGCAATTCCCGCACTGCTTGCTTATCTGCACTTTCTCAGCCGTGTCGACCAGCTCGTTTCGGAAATCGATTCGCATGGACAAAAGCTGGTGGAAATGATCTCCGCCGATGGCTTGGAACGCTTAGCACGTGAACGAGCGCCCGCACGCAAGAAGGCAGCGTAACTGTGGCGTCTACTAACCCGATGCGTCAGCGCGGGGGAAGCGGGTACTAAGTTCTCCCCCGCGCTAACGCGTCGGGCCAAAGAAGACATGATCGCAGAGAGCCGAAAGGAGTTTGATCGATGCCGCTAAAAATGCACCAGGACGATGTGCCGACGATCAATCTCACGCCGATGATCGATATCATTTTTCAACTCATCATTTTCTTCATGGTGGGTTCGCGTTTCACAGAAATGGACAAAAAGGTGGACGTCAAGGTCCCAACGTCGTCTCAGGCTGCCAACATGCCGACCGCGCCGACTCGCTATGTCGTCAACGTTCAACGCGATGGCCAACTGACGTTCAAAAGCCAGCCCATTTCAATCGAAGGCCTGGTTGCCGAGCTCAAAGCGCTGCGCACCACTCAGGCCGAATTGAATGTCATCGTTCGCGGCGATGCGGATGGACCATTGCAAAATGTGGCTTCCGTGCTGACGGCCTGCCGTTCGGCCGGTGTAAGTGACGTGGGAATCGCAGTGCGTTCGAGCAATTCAGCAATCAAGGAACGCTAACACGGTGCGCGGCGGAAACCTTTTCATCATCGGCGCAATCGGACCGGACTACACTCTGCAATGGGTGTTGTTCGCGGGGCTCTCGATTTGGACTGTGCTGCTGATGGTGATGATGTGGACCCGCTGGGGCCAGGCCCGGCCGCTGGTCAAGTGCGTCGCTCTTTCGATTTTTGCGCACCTGTTGCTGGTGCTGTTTATGTGGGGCACACGCGTTTTGAATATGCTGCCGCCCGGTGAATCACTATCCGGCGCCGTGCAAGTGAAGCTGATCGAAGATGCGGGTGACGAAGACCTCTTTCCGACGCCCGCTGAAACCGAAGCAGTTCCCAGTGAAGCTAACGACAAACCGTTCGAAAGCACCGCGCCGCCGCTCTTACCCGCACCACCCGTAGAAGCCAAACCTGCCGAAACCATCGCGCAAGCCGAACCGCCGCCGCAGCAGCAACAGCCTCCAGAATTGCCGATGGATCCGGTCGCCGCGGAACAACCGCCGACGCCGGAAAATCAATTGCGTCAGGCGCCGGAAAACGTTGCTCAAAATGATCTGCGTAATGAACAATCAGCGCCACCGTTGGACTCTCCGCGCGCGCTGGAAGATCCGCTCAATCCGGCCAGGCAACACATTCCTGTTTCGCAAGCAGCCACAACTCCGCGTCGCGTCGCCGATGGCGAAACCGTCGCGCCGCAGCTGCAACTCCGCCTCCGTGCCGATCGCTTTGAACAAGCGAAGCGCTACGGAGCTACGCCCGACAGCGAACGCGCGGTCCGTACGGCACTCGCCTGGCTCGTGGCGAATCAAAACGCCGATGGACGCTGGGTTGCGGCCGCGCACGGCGCCGGTCGCGAAACGCGTGCACTCGGACAAGACCGCCAAGGCGCCGGACAAAAAGCTGATACCGGCATCACGGGCCTCGCGCTCCTCGCATTTCTCGCCTCGGGACAAACGCATCTCGAAGGAGAGCACCGCGAAGCCATTCAGCGCGGTCTCGAGTTTCTGCTTGCAAGTCAGACTGACGATGGCAACCTCGCCGGTGAAGCCGAGTTGTTCGCGCGGATGTATTGCCACGGCATCTGCAGTCTGGCCCTTTCCGAAGCGTATGCATTGACCGGTGATCGCCGGCTGCATGAGCCCGTTCGCCGCGCGGTGCATTACACGCTCGCAGCGCAACATATCGGCGGCGGTTGGCGATATCAGCCTCACGATGCCGGTGATCTCAGCCAGTTCGGCTGGCAGCTCATGTCGCTGAAGTCCGCCGAAATGGCTGGCTTCCGCATCCCCGACGAAACCCGCGTGCGCATGATTCGCTTCGTGCGCTCCGTGACCGCCGGCCGCTACAAAGGTCTCGCCAGTTATCGCCCCGGCGAACAAGTGACGCGCCCGATGACTGCCGAAGCACTAGCCTGCCGGTACTTTCTCGATGCCGAAAACAGTCCCGAAACCATCGAAGAAGCCGCGGCGTTCATCAGCCAGGAGCTTCCTCGCGGCGATCGTGTGAACCTTTACTATTGGTATTACGGAACGCTCGGGCTGTTCCAAAAGCACGATGCCGATTGGGTCCGCTGGAACAACGCGCTGCAAAGCGAGTTACTGCCTCGGCAACGGAGCGACGGCCAATACCTGGGAAGTTGGGACCCGGATCAAGTCTGGGGCGGCTATGGCGGCCGCGTCTACAGCACCAGCCTCGCGTGCTTATGTCTGGAAGCGTATTACCGCTACTTGCCGGTCTACGCCGATCCCATCGGCGCGGAACGTTGGACCGAAGCCCCCGGCGTACCAGCGCGACCGCGGTAGCAGCGCCTTTCCCTTCAGTTCCTTCGTCCAGGAGGAATATAACACCCTTGCTTCGAGTTCTGTGATAAATAGCATCGTTACTTAGTAACGACTTGCGATTAAACTCGCGATAACTAGCACTGTTATCTGATAGCATCTGATAACAGAATGGCATCAACTTAAGCCTTGGGCCTTGGGAGGCAAGGGTTAAGCGTTGCTGCGACTGCGTTGCCAGCATGGCGCATGGAGTCGGGCCTGCAGGGCTGTGCGCCCCCAAAGTAATCAGCCGCAGACTGTTGCGGCAAAGCAGGTGATTTGCGCAGGCCGGGGTCTGCGGAGTCGAGCGGTTGCAAAAGATTCTGTCACGAATTTTCTGTTTGGTCAAAGTTTGCCGGTTGGGTCGTCGATAACAACCGCAACGATTCCCCAAAGTTGGGCGTGCGCATTGCGCTCGCTCACCCAGGGCGTCGCTCAGGGGGGCCTGAGTACATCATTTTTGCCAGCACGCGCGTGCAATCGCTCGCGCGCTGCTGTCATGGCCTAACTGATCGGACGCACTGCTGGCTTCGGCTAGCAACACTCCTGAGGAATGGGGACGCGATGACCCGCCGCATTCAATCTTGGAATACTCGATACGGGCGATGGTTGCTCGTGGCCGTGCTCAGCCTGGCAGGCTGTCACCCCACGCAACCCTTCTACCTGCACGAAGATGGCGACTTGTCGCATTACATCGGCAAGGCCACGCAGCAGGAGACGCCCGATCTGCAACAGGCTCCACTGGCGGAAGTCGAGCAGTCGCACGCTCCCTTCACGCTGAGCAATCCTGAATTCAAAGAGATTTGGGAACTGTCGCTGCAGGAAGTCGTGTCGATTTCCTTGGCCAACACCAAGCTCATCCGCGGTGGTCAGCCGGCTCGTCTGCAAAACGGCACCTTGTTCGCAGGTACCCAAGAAGGCAACTTGCTGCAGCTCGGCAGCCGGTCGTTTGGCACGATCTACAATCCGGCCATTCAGGAATCGAATCCTGGTTTTCAAAACGACGGCGCCACGGTCGACGGCGGAGTGAACAACTCGCAGCTCGGTGTCGAAGCCGCCCTCTCAGCGTTCGATGCTCAGCTGAGCATCGTCGGCAACGGCCCTGGCGGTCAGAATGCCTTCCTCAACTACACCGATCGTCCGCGTAACATCGCCACCAACAACCCGACGTTCCCCTTCATCACCAAGACCGTCGACGGCGGCTTGACCACGCAGATCACTAAGCAATCGGCCGAAGGTACGCAGTACACGGTCCGCAACAACACCGGTTACAACCGCGGATTGAGCTTCGGTCAGAACGTGCAACCACTCATCAGCACGTGGAACACCACGATGGAAGTGGAAGCCCGCCATCCGCTGCTCCGCGGCCGCGGCACGCTGGTCAATCGCATGCCTGTGGTCATCGCCCGTATCGGCAACGACATCGAAATCCTCAACCTGCAAGGCCAATTGCAGGACATGCTGAACAACATCGAAATCCGCTACTGGGATTTGTATCTGTCCTATCGCAACCTGGAGACCGCTAAGGTTGGTCGCGACAGTGCCCTCATCACCTGGCGAAATGTGTACACGCGGTTCCGCGGTGGTCGCGACGACGAGCAGAAAGAAGCTCAGTCGCGTGAGCAGTACTATGCTTTCCGTGCTCAAGTCGAAACGGCTCTGCGGGAACTCTACAACAACGAAAACGAACTCCGCTTGCTCATGGGCATCGCCGCGACCGATGGCCGCCTGATTCGTCCGAAGGATGACCCGAACCTGGCTCGCGTCACGTTCGATTGGTCGGAAATCAACGCCGAAGCGATTGCTCGTCGCCCGGAACTCATCAGCAAGCGGTGGGAAATCAAGCAACGCGAAATGGAAATGATCCTGGCCCGCAATCGGTTGCTGCCGCAGCTAGATGTCGGTGCGGTGTATCGCTGGGTTGGTTTCGGCGACGACTTGATCAACGCCGATCGCAACGGCAACAACTTTCCGCAGCCTGGCTCGACGGCTTGGGATGAATTGACCGAAGGCAACTATCAAGAATGGGGGATGTTCTTCTCGGCGTCGATGCCGATCGGCTTCCGCCGCGAACTGGCCGGCGTGCGTCACGCTCAGCTGCGTCTCGCTCGCGAAAAGGCCGCCCTCGAAGACATGGAACTCGACGTGAACGTCGGCCTGGCTAAGGCTGTGCGGAACTTGGATGCGAACTTCCAGCTGGCTCAAACCAACGCCAATCGTTGGGTGGCCGCTCAGACGGAAGTAAGTGTTGTCGAAAGCCAATACGAACTCGGCACCGTGACGCTCGACATTCTGCTCGAAGCTCAACGCCGCCGGGCACAAGCTCAGAACGCGTTCTGGGTGTCGGTTGCGGAATACAACAAGTCGATCGCCGACCTGCACACTCGCAAGGGTTCGATCCTCGAGTACAACAGCATCTGCCTCGAAGAAGGCGCCTGGCCCGAGAAGGCTTACTTCGATGCTCTGCAGCGGGCTCGCGAACGTGATGCCGGTACGTACTTCAACTATGGCTGGACACGGCCTGAAGTCATCAGCCGTGGTGCTTCGCCGCAGACCGGTGGCTTCCAAACAGCCCCAGCTGTCGATGGCATGCCGAGCGAAATTACGCTGCAGCCCGAAGGCTTGCCGCGGACACAAGGCCGGCCCGACGCTGGTTCGAGCGACGCAGCCCCGATGATGGTTGAGCCGACGCCGACTCCTGCCGATGCGATCCCGGAAATTGAATCGACGCCGGCCCCGGCACCAGCTCCACGACCGTTGCCGGAGCTTGGCCCGCAGACTTCGACAAAGCCGGTAATCACGCCCAGCAGCGGCAATCCGCTGCGAGGCGGAGCTGCTTCGCCGGCCCTACGCCGCGAAGCATTGGTGGGCAAGTCGCCAGCGGGTCGAGTGGATGTTAAGGTATCGCCTGCTGCACACACTGAAGCTGCGTCTCCGAATAGCATCCCCGAATAAATCGCAAAGCCCTTGCCGTGGCCAAGACACCGTCGCTCCCGCGAATCCGCCGAGTCGTGAAACTGCTCGGCATGATGCAAGGAGGACAGATTTATAATGTGCAAGAGCTCGCGGATCTGTGCCAAGTGACTCGGCGCACCATCTTTCGCGATCTTGAAGTCCTCCGCGATGCCGAAGTCCCGCTGCTGTATGACGAGCAGCGGGGCGGCTATCAAATCCCGGGGCATTACTTTCTGCCGCCGACGCAGTTTACACCCGAGGAGGCCTTTGCCCTGCTCGTACTCTGCCGTCAGTTGGGCGATCGGCGAATGATACCGTTTTACTCTGCTGCTCAATCAGCAGCGGATAAACTTTCGAACAACTTGCCGCAGCGGCTGGTCGCTTATCTCCGCAGCGTTTCGAACGCCGTGCGGATTCGCCTGGACGCAACAAACGCGCTCGCTGGCCAGGATCAAGTTTACGAACAATTGCTTGCAGCAATCTCCACGCGTTGCTGCGTTCGGATTCGTTACGAAAGCTTTCACGAACAGTCGCACATTCAAACCAAGTTGCACCCGTATCGTCTGTTGTTTCATCAACATAGCTGGTACGTGGTCGGCCGCTCGTCGATCCATCGGGAGGTGCGGACGTTCAACATTGGCCGCATCCGCAAGATCCAACTGCTCGAAGATCCGATTCGCATTCCACGAAATTTCCGGATCGACGGCTACCTGCGGAACGCCTGGCGGTTGATTCCCGAACCGGGAAGCGACAGCGAAGTGCGGGTTCGTTTTTCGCCGAAAGTGGCTCGCAACGTTTCTGAAGTCAATTGGCACAAAACGCAGCGAACCAAATGGAACGACGATGGGTCCCTAGAGTTTCAAGTGACTGTTTCGGGACTGCAGGAGATCAGCTGGTGGATCATGGGCTACGGCGACCAGGCCGAAGTGCTGGAACCGCCTGAACTGCGGCAAATGATTTTCGCACGTGCCCAAAAGCTGGTGGAACTTTACCGTGCGGGCGGCAACGATAATTCCGGCGGATAGCTCCGAGAACGTTGCTTCGAAGTCGCTAATCACCTTGCCGCGCACGCGACCGTAGGTTAGATATAAGAGCTGTCCGGAGGGTATCCGAATGGCTAGGAGACTGATTCGAAATCTTAGTCACGGAATTTATTAGTAGCTTGCACGTGAAAAACGCCTTGTTTTTAAGGGTTGTCTATTCGCCAATAACCCGAAGCGAAGCCGGTTTCGGGACATTCTTCGGGACATTTTGCCACAAATCTTGTCCCGCATCTGCTGCAGACAATGTGAGGTAAAATTTAAGAGTTGTTTCCATGCTGCTGTGCCGCATGAGCTTCTTTAGGGTGAGCGGTCGCACCTTGGCAGCCCACCGCTGACCAAAGCTGCGGCGCAAATCGTGAGCGGTGGCGAAGCCGGTTGGCGTCTCGACTTGGGCGAGTTCGCCAATCTCTGAGATCTTCAGCCCGACCTTCTTGGGCGTGAATGGCAAACCTTTTTCCGTGAGCAGCGGAGCAACCAGTCCGCGGCGTTCTGCCGGCGGAGTTTCATTCAGCCAATCGTAAAAATCGGGTGCCATCGGAATTGCTTCATCGGTACGGTTCTTGTGCCCCTCAACGAGAAAGATAAGGCAGGGGTACGGCTGAGCGTCCATCTCGACCATTACCGGCAGCGAATCCCACGATAGGGCGCAGGCTTCGTTGATACGCAAGCCGGAGAGCCACAGCAGCGTTAGAAATCGTCGCCACGGTTCGGCATACTCTTCTCCGACACGCTCACCGCAAGCCCCTAGTAGTTTGTTGAATTCAGTCTGCGTCAGCGCCCGGCCGCGATTGACCCGGCGTGTGCCGATCTGCGGAATCGAGATATTGGGGCAAGCCTTTATCATCCCCACTGACGCAGCCCAGTTGAGAGCGCTGCGCAGGTGGGTCAGGTAGTTGGCGATGGTGTTCATCGAAACCGGCTTTTTGCGCCCCAGCAGCTTCCCCTTGAATTCGCTGATGGCAGACGCCGTGAGCTGCTTCAGTGACTTCGGGTCCATTTCCAGTTCGTAGGAATCCAGGGCAGTGGCATACGCTTGACCGCCGTTCTTGGAGATCGAAACTAGATGCTCGTCTTTGAACCGCAGCCGAAAGTAATCCCACGAATCGCCATCGGCACCGCGGAAGTCGTTTAGCTCGTTTTCCCAATCGCGGGCCGCTCGCTCAGCATCCTTCGCCGTGGTGGCTTCGCTGGTTCGCGAGACTTCACGTTTGGTTGTGGGGTCCAGGTAATAGAGCTGGTATGTATCGCGGCTGCGCTTCTTGCGGGTGAGGACGCGAATCATGCTGCCTCTCCGCGATAGATGCCAAGTTGCAGGTTCAGCTTCGGACGACGAGCAAGCCATGCCTGTCGTTTTTTCACGTCGTCGAACATCTTGGCGCGGTCCTTGCGCGTTGCCTGATATTCCTTGCCGATCCAATCAACCAGCGTTTCGTCTGGTGAGAACAAGCCCAGTCGCAACGTTGGCAGGTAGTAATCTGGCGTGGCTTCCAAATAGAACTTGCGCGGCTCTTTCAGCAGCACATCGGTGCCGTAGATCAGAATCGAGCCGCGCCGCAACAGCGGACGTTCTAAGAACAAGTCGGGTGAGATTGCCTTGCTCGAATAATCGCGGATCTCAGTGACGAGTGTTTCTCGGCGAATCCATTCGAGCGGGATGCCAAACTTGTTGCAGACTGGATACCAATGCGAGAACACTTCTCCAGCGACAGGACGCTTCACAAAACACCTCGGGTCAATGAGGTGGGCTCGCGTGACCGGGCGAGTAGCGGGTTTCCTTGGGCTGACAGTTGCCGTGGGTGATGTGGACAAGGGTACATGCGCCAGGGTGAAAAGAAAAGCATTTTCTGATTGCACAAGATATGGTGGTTGTGGCGAGCAGCACCGGCAAATCTGGTGGTTATCGCTCAGCCTTTTTTCTCAACTTCATTTGCCGTGCTTGGTCAATATCTGCCGCCGAAAGAACTGTCGTTGCAACCTTGATTTCCTTGCCGTCTGACGCTCGTTTAAGCGTAATCTCGCCAGTCGCTTGATCGATGAAATAGGCATCGACTGAGAACTTGCCATCCTTGCTAGTCCATGTGCGGCGGTACGATTCGCGCTTGCGTTCTTCGGCGAGTTCCTTTGCGGCTCGTGCTGTGACTACTTTCTCTTCTTCTGCCGCCTTGGCATCAGATTCTGCCTTGGCAATCTCGTTTTGCTGGTCAGTCGCTTTCTTAATCAGGTCTGCATCGATTGCGTCGGTTTCATCGTTTCGAAACCTCCGAACCAATCTCACGGTTCGCTTGCCAACTGCGCTTTCGTATGACTCAGTGCCATCGACTTTCCACCAGCCGCGAAACGCGATGTTATCACCATCCGCCACGCCACGAGTCGAAATCCCCTTGAACATCACTGTCACGGTTTGGCTATGGCGGGTTGCTACGACTGGCACTCGAAGGTCTGGCTGGTAAGGAGTGAAAATCCTGAACGAAATCAAGGCAGAGTCATCAGTAAGAACCTGCAAAACGTGCGTTTCCGCATGAACACCACCGCGATTGCCAGCAGCGCCGCGATACGGAAGTATGCCAATTCCTCCATCCGGAAGATCGATGCCAATAGTCGGTCGCCGCCCATTCTCCTTGTAAAAGTCTGCCACGCTGACAGGTGTTGCTTCATCGCCCAGTTGAGCAACGGCAAGGATCGCCAGGAAAATAAGCATTTTGCGACCTTTCTGTTAGGTGGACTTCTTTCGCTTCTTCACGACTGTTTCGCCAGTGTCAGTGCCTGGTGGTGGCTGACCTTCGGTGTCTTCCACTGGCAATGCTGTGCCAACAATAGCCTCAACTGCCCTGCCTTCGATAAGCTGCCGCAATGGGCTTTCTCGCAGCTTAAGTTTGCGCCCGCCCTTCGATTTCTCAGCTGTTAGCAAGCCAAGTGCAATCAGCTGTGTTTCACTTACTTCGCCAGTAGACATTGCGTTTTTTGCGGCGGTGTAGCACGTTCGACACATTCCGCGAACCACATCCATATCAGCAGGAATGTCATGCGCGCCGTTTAAGCACTTGCCCGCAGCAAGCAGCATTTTGACCTGAGCGCTATTGTTCACGCTCACGAAAAACTCTGGCGGCGCACCACGAATTAGCAGCGCAATGTGCTGAAACTCGGCGGCAATCGCGAACACTTTGTCAACGAGTTGTTGGCTGACTTCTGGCATTTCGCCATCAAAGCATAAATTTTTGTCGCCGCAAGTCCTTTAGCTATCAATAGTTGAAGAAAAGACGACAATTCGGTTTGTCAACCAGAACAAAACTCGTTGACAAACCGTTCTCGGGTCGATACATTTCACCACACGACTGACGCGGTGATGGATTGCGAAAGTCTTCGACATCAAGGACGGCGAAACGAAAGGGCTCAAATGAGCATCATTGAGTTTCGCGTCGCGAGGGAGTTCGACGTGGTAAAGATCAAGCGAGAAAAGACTGTTGACGAAGAAGTCGCCAGCATGGTCAAGGCAAAGAAATGCCTGCTTTGTGGAGAGTGCTACGGCAGTGCTGAGATCGTTCGTGGCAATCATCGCAATTGCTACAACAGCCTGATGTATCTGGTTCGCACAGGCAAAGAAGCCGAGAGCGACCTAATGCGAGACGGTGTTCTTTTGCCAAGCGACGGTGGTGGCAGAGACAGCATCGCTGAAAAACTTCTCGCGAATCGGAGGGCTCGCGCATGAGCACCGAAACCAAAACCCGCGTTCACATCGAACCCGAAGGCATCATCCGTCCTGACGACGTTTGCACCATCAAAGGTGCCAAGAAGATTTGGGGCTTGTCCCGCGGTCAGTTAGATGACGCGAGGGCATCGGGAATCGTTAAGCCAACCATGAAGTGTGGCGAACTGCGGTTCAAGGGTTCGGAAGTGATTGAGTGGTTGTTTGAGGAAGAGAAGTAGTTTTCCCAAGGACTCATGAGTCCCGAAGGATCGCCCTGCCAGCGGTCGGCTAGAAGGCATTTGGACACGGATGGGCCGCTGGCAACTTTTTACATCACTTAAAGGACTTGCAAAATGAACGCTGAAACAGCAAACAGGTTTGTACATGAAGGCGATTTGATCGCAAAACCTGGCGTGGCTTATGACTGCAGCCATGTCACCGGCTCCATCTACGCGAGTGGCGCTGACACAAAGACGGCGTTCCCGAAGCTGACCAGCGTGGGTGG